>DASRYA010000051.1:0-10502 GCA_035687305.1 Hyphomicrobium sp.
TCGGGCATTCCCGTCGTGGTGGTGCCCGGAATTACGGCGGCCCATGCCTGCGCGGCCAGCGTCGGCCTGCCGGTGACGCTGCGCTCGAAGGTGCGCCAGTTCTCCGTTTTGACCGGGGCGTCGGCCGATGGACCCGTCGAACTCGACTGGCCGGCGCTGGCCCAGCCCGGGCAGGCCTTCGCGATCTACATGGGCGTGCGCACCGCGCAGCATTTCCAGCAGCGGCTGCTGTCCGCCGGCGCCGCGGGCCGGACGCCGGTCGTCATCGTCGAGAACGGCACCCTCGCCAGCGAGCGCTGCGTCGAGACGGATCTTGCATCGCTTTCTGCGGCTATCCATGAAACGGGTATCCGCGGCCCCGCCGTGATCTTCGTCGGCCTCGACTGGGCGAGCGCGGGACTGTCGCGTCCGTCGAGGGTCGAGGTATACGGGGCCGCTCCTGCCCGGGAGACTTCCCCTATTGCAGCGCCCGTCGTGCCAGCGCACGCGGGATAGGAACGTGCCCGCGCATGCGGGAGATTTGGAACGTCCGCCCTCGCGCGGAACGGAATGAGAAGATCGAGGAGGCGCTTGTGACCGCCCAGCCGTTGCTACCGAAGAATGCGCCCTTCACGCCGGAGGAGATCGACGCCCTCAATAGCGTCGTTGCGCGCACCACGCCGCAGCAGCGCGCGTGGCTGGCAGGTTTCTTCGCCGGCTTCGAGGCAGCGCAGGCCGGCGGAGCCGCGCAGCCGGCGGCCGCACCCAAGCCGCGCCAGCCGCTGACCGTGCTCTACGCCAGCGAGAGCGGCAATGCCGAAGCGCTCGCCCTGCGCACCAAGAAGCTGGCGCAAAAGCACGGGCTCGACGCCAAGGTCATCGATTTCGCCGATGCCGACTTTGCGACGCTCTCGAAGGCCAAGAACATCATCGTCTACGCCGCCACATGGGGCGAGGGCGATCCTCCGAGCCGTGCCGTCGACTTCTACAACGCGCTGATGAGCGAGGAGGCCCCGCGTCTCGAGGGCGTGCGCTTCGCCGTGCTTGCGCTCGGCGATACCGCCTACGCGCAATTCTGCGCCACCGGCAAGGCCATCGATGCCCGGCTCGAGGCGCTGGGCGCAACCCGCGCCCACGACCGTGTCGACCTCGACCTCGATTACGCCAAGCAGGCGGCCGAGTGGACCGAGAAGGCTCTAGGGGAGCTGGCGCCCGCGGCGGACGCAGCAGGCACGGCAACCGTCGTCCACGTGGATTTCAAGGGCAGCGGGCTGGTCGCCGAGGATGACGAGCCGCAGTTCACCGTCGAAAACCCGCTGACGGGTGAAATTTCCGCCCTCGTCAATCTCAACGGCAGCGGCTCGACGCGAGAGACCTGGCACGTGGAGATCGCCGCCGAGGCGCGGGGCTTCTCCTATCTGCCGGGCGATGCCATCGGCGTGGTGCCGGAAAACGATCCCAAGCTCGCGCTGGAAGTGGCGGAGGCCGTGGGTCTCGGCTCCGACGGCTCCGTGGTGCAGAAGCTGCGCGAGCGCTACGACATCACCACCCTGTCGCGCCCGCTGGTGGAGGCCTACGCCAAGCTCACACGGCGCACCGATGCCGCCAAGCTGGCCGAACAGGAAGCCTTCACGCGGTTCGCCGCCGACCGTCAGCTCGTCGATCTGTTCGAGACCTATGCGGAGAAGCTGTCGCCCGAGCAGCTGTTCGGCTTGCTGCGCCCGCTTCCCGGCCGGCTCTATTCCGTTGCCTCGAGCCCGAAGGCGCATCCGGGCGAAGCGCATCTGCTCATCGGCGCGGTGCGCTGGGAATCCCATGGCCGCAAGCGCGGTGGCGTTGCCTCCACCTATTTCGCCGACCGGCGCAAGGTGGGCGATGCCGTGCGCGTCTACGTGAAGCCGAACCGCCACTTCCGTTTGCCCGAGGACGGCAACCGCCCCATCATCATGATCGGCGCGGGCACCGGCGTTGCGCCGTATCGTGCTTTCCTCGAGGAGCGCGTAGAGCTGGAGCAGAAGGGCAAGGGCTGGCTCGTTTTCGGCGAGCGCAACTACACGAACGACTTCCTCTACCAGCTCGAATGGCAGGAGCATCTGGCTTCCGGATCCCTGACACGCATCGACGTGGCCTTCTCGCGGGATCAGCCCGAGAAGATCTATGTGCAGCAGCGTCTGTGGGAAGCGCGCGACGAGCTTCTCGGATGGGTGGAAGAGGGTGCCCACATCTACGTGTGCGGTGACGAGAAGGGCATGGCGCGCGACGTCGACGTCATGCTCTCTCGCATTCTCGCCGAGTCGGCGCGCGGCGATGACGAGGCGGGGCGCGCCAAGCTGAAGGAGCTCGCCAAGGCGGGCCGTTATCAGCGCGACGTTTATTGACAGGCCGGCCCGAGGGCCGTGCGACAGGATCCACGACCATGACCGACAAGCGCTCCAAGAACGAGTTCATCAAGGAGGCGAGCCGCCAGCTGCGCGGCACGATCGCCGAGGGCCTCGCCGACGTTTCGACTGGCGCCATCTCCGAGGACGACAGCCAGCTCACGAAGTTTCATGGCACCTATCTGCAGGACAACCGCGACGTCCGCGGCGAACGCTCGAAGAAGAAGCTGGAGAAAGCATACGGATTCATGATCCGCGTGCGCCTTCCGGCGGGCGTGACGACGTCCAAGCAGTGGCTGCAGCTCGACGCGATCGCGGGCACCTACGCCAACGGGCAGCTGCGCCTGACGACGCGCCAGACGTTCCAGTTCCATGGCGTCATCAAGACGAATATGCGGCGCACGATGCAGGCGATCAACGCGGCACTTCTCGATACGCGCGCGGCCTGCGGCGACGTCAACCGCAACGTTCTCGCCGTCGCCAATCCGTATCTGTCGAAGGTACACGCCGCGGCGCACGAGCTTGCCGTTACGATCAGCGCGCATCTGCTGCCGCGCACGGGTGCCTATCACGAGGTTTGGCTCGACGGCGAGAAGGTCATCGACAGCTCCGGGCCGGCGCCGAAGGACGAGGAGCCGATCTACGGCCAGCATTATCTGCCGCGCAAATTCAAGACGGTCATCGCCGTGCCGCCGTCGAACGATATCGATATCTACGCGAACGATCTCGCCTACATCGCCATCGTCGAGAACGGCACGCTCGCCGGATGGAACGTCGCCATCGGCGGGGGCATGGGCATGACCCATGGCGATCTCGACACGTTCCCGCGCACGGCGGACGTGATCGGCTTCTGCACGCCCGAGCAGGCGGTCGACGTCGCCGAGAAGATCGTCACCGTGCAGCGCGACTGGGGCAACCGCGAGGACCGCAAGCGCGCGCGGTTCAAGTACACCATCGAGGATCGCGGGCTCGACAACGTCGTCGCCGAGGTCAACCGGCGTCTCGGCTACGATCTCCAGCCGCCGCGGCCGTTCAAGTTCGAATCGACGGGTGATCCCATCGGCTGGATCCAGGGCGCCGACAAGAAGTGGCACCTGACGCTCTTCATCGAGAACGGACGCATCAAGGACGAGCCGGGCTGGACGCTGCGCTCGGCGCTGCGGGAAATCGCCGAGAACCATCCGGGCGGGTTTGTCGTCACGGCGAACCAGAACCTGATCGTCACCAACGTCCCTGCGAAGGGCAAGGCGAAGATCGAGGCGATTCTGAAGGAGCACGGCATCGCCATCGGCACGGATCTGTCCGGCATGCGCCGCAACTCCATGGCATGCGTGGCGTTGCCGACGTGCGGTCTCGCGCTGGCGGAGAGCGAGCGCTTTTTGCCGGAGCTCATCACGGCGCTGGAAGATTCTCTCGACCGCGCGGGGCTCAGGAACGACGAGATCGTCATCCGCATGACGGGATGCCCCAACGGCTGCGCCCGGCCGTACCTCGCCGAGATCGGCCTCGTCGGTCGCAACCCCGGCCTTTACAACCTTTATCTCGGGGCCGCGTTCAACGGCGAGCGCATGAACAAGCTCTATGCCGAGGACGTGGACAAAGCCGGCATTCTGCGTCTGCTCGATCCGATTTTCGTGCGCTACGCCAAGGAGCGCCAGCAGGGCGAGCACTTCGGCGACTTTGCCATCCGCGCCGGTTACGTGCGACCGACGACGGCGCCCAACGCCTTCCATGCCGACCTCAACCCGGTGAAGGTGCAGGCGGCGGAGTGAGCGCTCACCGTAGGCGCGCGCCGGCATTATCCCGGCGCGCTGCCGCCATCTAACTCCTCGAGAAGATGCTGCATGGGGGTCGCAGTGCGCGACGTCACGCGTGCTCGCGTCCATCCCCTGAGCCGTCAGGCCAACGCCGAGGGAATGCGTGCCGTGCGGCGCGGGGCCGCCGCTCAGTGGGCCATCGGAGAGAGCAGCGAGTAGGCCGCCCAGAACAACACCATCGCCAGCACGATGCGGAGCAGCCAGTCCGGCATCATGCCGGTGATGCGCGAGCCGAGCGCGATGCCGGGCACCGAGCCGATGAGCAGTAGCCCCAGGATGCCGAGGTCGACGTTCCCCATGCCGAAATGGCTGGCGCCGGCGAGGAACGTGAGCGGGATCGCATGCACGATGTCCGTGCCTATGAGCCGGCGCGCGGCAAGGGCGTTATAGAGGGCCGTCAGCGCCACGACGCCAATCGCGCCCGCACCGACCGAAGTCAGCGCGACGAGCACGCCGAGCACGAGGCCGAGCAGCATCGTCGGTATCGGACGCACGGCGGGCGATGCCGGAGCATCTCCGTTGCGCTTGGTGGCGCGCTTTATGAGCGGATAGGCGGCAACGCACAGCGCGCTCGCGATCAGCGTGAACGCCAGCACCTCGCGGATGATCACCGCGAGCACGTGGAGATCGGGCTTGGCGAGATAGATCCAGGAAAGCACCGCAGCCGCGCCTGGAAGGCTGCCGAGCGCGAGCCATCGCACGATGGGCCAATCGACGTTACCGAGCGCGTGATGGCGCCAGGCGGCGCTCGCCTTGGTGAGGGACGCGAACAGAAGATCGGTCCCCACGGCCAGAACCGGAGAGATACCGATCCCGGAAATGAGAAACGGCGTCATCAGCGAACCCGCGCCGACGCCTGTCAGGCCGACCAGGAAACCGACGGCGAAGCCACCGAAAACGACGATGGGCCAGGCGCCTGAATACAGAAATTCCATCAAGGTCCGACCAGTGATCGCGTAGGCGCCTCGGCGCAGCCTTATCCGTTATCTTGAACGTTGCAAGCGACGCAAGGGGGACCCGCGAGGTGCGAGATCCCACTCCGCCTAGGTAAGGGCTGCTACGATGGTGCGCAGGCTTAGAATTGCGACGATGCAACCGACAAGGATCATCAGTACCTTGTCGGGCAGAACCTTCGTTGCGTACGCGGCAAACGGAGCGGCCACAACCCCGCCGATGATAAGACCGGCGATGATGGGCCACAATTCGAGGCCGATCGTGGCGACGAAGGTTGCGGAGATGGTGAAGGTGACGAAGAACTCGGCGATGTTCACCGTGCCGATGGCATAGCGCGGCGTCGTGCCCTGTCCGATGAGCGTGGAGGTGACGATCGGCCCCCATCCGCCACCGCCGATGGAATCGAGTAATCCCCCGACGAAGCCGAGCGGAGCAACCCGCGAAGGCTCGGCGCCCTCGACAACGCGCGCGGTGACGGCCTTCCACACGATGAGAACACCGATGAGCAGAAGATAGGCGCTGATGAACGGCTTGATCGCATCCCCATCGACGTTCGTCAGCACGTAGGCGCCGAGCGCGCCACCGATCATGCCCGGTACCGCGAGCCGCGCCAGAAGCCTGCGGTCGACGTTTCCGAACTTCCAGTGCGAGACACCGGAAACGGCGGTGGTGAAGGTCTCCGCCGCGTGTACGCACGCGCTGGTGGTGGCAGGCGGCACGCCGAGGCTCAGCAATACGGACGAGGACGTGACGCCATAGGCCATGCCGATGGCGCCGTCGACCATCTGCGCCGCAAAGCCGACGGCGATGAACAGCAGAACGTCTTCCCACATCGAGTTAGAGCTCGATCTTGACCTGAACGCCGGCCGCGTGGAGCAGCAGCGCCGTCTCGCTCGCGCGGCGCTGGAACTCGCGGCGGTCGTCCTCGCTGTCCCCCAGGTCGCGGCACAGCCCGCGTTCCAGCAGCTCCCGCGTCAGGCGGAAGATCTTGCCGTCGCTCGCTTCCCCCTGGCTCGCAGCCGTGATGACGCCGCCTGCAACCGAGGCGCCGGTGAGCGCATCGATGACGAGAAAGATGCCCGTCTGCTGGTTGTCGGCAAAGGTGTCGACGGCAACTTCCCGCCCCAGTGTGATCGATGCGTTGGCGATGTCGTTGACGGCGCACGTCTCGGACGGCTGCACCGCCAGCGTTTCGAGATCGAGCAGGGAATTGATCGTGAGGGAGGAGATAGGCGCCAGATCCGTCACGGTGCGCAGGAAGTAGCCGTTGCTCGGTTCGAACGGCGTCTCCCACAGCCACACGAGCCGCGCTTCGAGCTGCGAAGCGAGGGTGGGCAGCTCGTGGGACGCGGAGATGACCGCGCCACGCGCAACGTCGATGTCGGTATCGAGCTGCAGCGCCACCGCCTGGCCCTGCTTGGCGATCTCGAGGTCGCGATCCATGGTCGCGATGCGCAGCACGTGCGCGCTCTGGCCGCTCAGCGCATCGGTGATGCGGTCGCCGACGCTGATGCAACCGGAGGAGACGGTGCCTGCAAGGCCGCGGAAGTCGAGGCCGTCACGCAACACGGTCTGCACCGGCATGCGGAAGGAGCCGCGCGGGGTGACGTCGCGCGACGGGATCCGCTCCAGGTGCTCGAGCAGGTGGGGGCCCGTATACCAGGGCATGTGCTCCGACTTCGAAGCAACGTTGTCGCCACCGACGGCCGAGACCGGAATGGCGATGGCCTCGCGGAAGCCGAAGCGTAGCGTGAGCTCGCGGAAGTCGGCTTCGATGGCGCGGAATTTCTCCTGCGACCAGTCGACGAGATCCATCTTGTTGACGGCGAGCACGACACGCTTCACGCCGACGATGTCGAGGATCGCGGCGTGGCGGCGTGTCTGGCGCTTTATGCCGGCGCGCGCGTCGACGAGCATGATGGCGACATCGGCGTGGGAAGCGCCGGAGGCCATGTTGCGCGTGTACTGCTCGTGCCCTGGGCTATCGATGACGACGAAGCGGCGTCGCTCGGTGTCGAAGTAACGCCAGGCGATGTCGATGGTGATGCCCTGCTCGCGCTCGGCAACGAGGCCATCGAGCAGGAGCGAGAAATCCGGGTGAGCGCCGCCCGTCGCCGCGTTCGACGATTTGTTGATCGTCTCGCGCTGGTCGTCATAGAGGTCGGAGGCGTCCCACAGCAGGCGCCCGATCAGCGTCGACTTGCCGTCGTCCACCGAACCGCAGGTGAGAAGATGCAGGATGCCGTTGAGCTCCTGGTTGAAAGCGGGCGCGACATCCTCGCGCCGTACAGCCGTGAGCGCCGTCATTAGAAGTAGCCTTCCTGCTTCTTGCGCTCCATGGCGCCCGTCTGATCATGGTCGATGAGCCGGCCCTGGCGCTCGGAGGTGCGAGCACCCAGCGTTTCGGCGACGACGCTTTCAAGATCCGTAGCCGTCGAGGGTACAGCGGCCGTGAGGGGCCAGCAGCCCAGCGTGCGGAAGCGCACGCTCTTCATCTGCGGAACTTCCCCGGGCTGCAGCGGCAGACGGTCGTCGTCGACGACGAGAAGCTGGCCATTGCGAACGATGGTGGGGCGGCGTGCCGCGAAATAGAGGGGCACCACGTCGAGGTTCTCGCGCGCGATGTAGCGCCACACGTCCCGCTCGGTCCAGTTGGAGAGCGGGAAGACGCGCACCGTCTCCCCCGGGCCGAGGCGGCCGTTGAGCAGGTTCCACATCTCGGGGCGCTGGCGGCGCGGGTCCCAGCGGTGACCCGGCGAGCGGAAGGAGAACACACGCTCCTTGGCGCGCGAGCTTTCCTCGTCCCTGCGCGCGCCGCCGAAGGCTGCGTCGAAGCCGTGCTTGTCGAGCGCCTGCTTCAGTGGCTGCGTCTTCATCACGTCCGTGTAGACGGACGGCGAATAGTCATAGGGATTGACGCCCTTCTTCAGCCCGTCCTCGTTCGTGTGCACGATGAGATCGAGGCCGAAGTCCGCAACCGTATTGTCGCGGAAGGCGATCATGTCGCGGAACTTCCACGTGGTGTCGATGTGCAGCAGCGGGAAGGGCGGCTTCTGCGGCCAGAATGCCTTGCGGGCGAGGTGCAGCAGGACGGTGGAGTCCTTGCCGATGGAATACATCAGCACCGGCTTGCGGAATTGAGCCGCAGCCTCGCGGAAGATGAAAATCGCTTCGGCCTCGAGCATGTCGAGATGCGATAGTTGCGCATTCATGCGGCAGCATCCTTCTGGCGGGGGCGATTATGCAGGCCGCACTCTTTACCGTCTTCGTTCTCCCACCACCAGCGCCCGGCGCGAATGTCCTCGCCGGGTCTGATGGCACGGGTGCACGGCTGGCAGCCGATGGAGGGAAACCCGCGGGCGTGCAACGGGTTCACGGGCACGTTGTTGGCCGCGATGTAGCTCTCGAGCTGATCGAGGGTCCAATCGGCCAGCGGGTTGAGCTTGACGAGGCCATCGGCGCCGTCCCAGGCCGCGAAGGGGACATGGGAACGCCCAGCGGACTGCTCGCGTCGCAGGCCCGTAACCCAGCCAGCGGCGCCAGCGAGGGCTCGCTTCAGGGGGCGCACCTTGCGCACCTCGCAGCAGGCCTTGCGGTTGTCGATGGAGAGCCGGAAGCCCAGGATGCCGTCCCGTGCCACCAACTCCTCGACCTCGTGCGCGTCCGGGAACATGACGCGGATCTTGAGGCCGTAGCGGTTCTCGCTGGCTTCCAGGGTTTCGAGCGTCTCGGGGAAGTGGCGTCCCGTGTCCAGGGTGAAAATGTCGATGTCCGCGCCGCTGGCCGCGATCGCGTTCAGCACCGCCTGATCCTCGATTCCGAGGCTGGTGGAGAACGTGACCCGGCCTTCGACCGAGCGCACGATCTCCAGGAGACGATCTTCCAGGGTCGGAAGCGCTGCCAATCGCCGGTCGAGCGTGGATGCGCCGGCAACCCGGTCGGTTGCCCGCTGCAGGCCGTCGGTTGGATGGAGGGAGCTCGGGGCGTCGAAGGCGCTGTCGGCGCCGCGCCGGGGTGAGGTTTTGATCGTCATCTTGGTCCCTGTCTCGGACCCCGAAAGTAGTAGAAATGCTATTCTACATGAAGCTCCCGCCAGAAATAAAAATAGGATCACATTCCCTTAGGCTGCTGGAGCGGGAAATTTTTGCCGGGTAGCACCTTCTTGGAACCGTGTGCCGTATGTCCGGCGCCGTTCTGCCGCAGCCGGCGCACCGCCGTGGCCGTCGAGAACATCGAACAGCCTTTACCATACTGTCGGCGGACGTCGAGGGCGCGATGCGCGTCCCATTGCAGGTACGGATTTCCACGCCCGAGGCGGCCAGGGGAGAGGGGCAGCAGTTGGCCTCCCGGACAGGGGTGTGGATAACGAATCAGTGTCGCTGCAATTCGGCTATTCGGCCGCTCTATTTCCCGTCGCAGATTTATCGCAGGACCTGTGCCTGAGTTGTTCCATATGAAAATTGGGGATGAAATAGAAATCAAAAAAATATCGTGATTTCAGCGTGTTGTCCGGTGTCATTTAATGTGGACATCTGCGTGACATTCCGGCCGCAAGTGCGTGAATAGAACAAACGCCCTAGCGAGCTGGTTAACAAATGGTATTCTCGCCACTGCTTCGTGACGCGGCACGGGACATGAAGAGGGCTCTTCCATGATCCGACCGCTGCGCGCGGCGTCAAAAAGCAAACGTTGAGAAAGTAGCGGGGTACCAAAATGGGGGATTCCTCAAAGCGTCCGGAATTTCCGCAGTTCGAGCCAGTCGCGGACATGACACGCGAGCGGGCCGAGGAAGCGGGGATCGAGGTCTTCGAGGTCGTCGGATCAATTAAATGGTTTGATGCATCAAAGGGTTACGGCTTCATCGTCCCCGATAACGGGCTTGCCGACATTCTCCTTCACGTCACCTGCCTGAGGGCTGGCGGCTACCAGACGGCCTACGAGGGAGCACGGGTGCACGCCGAGGTGCTGCGCCGTCCCAAGGGTATGCAGGCTTTCCGCATCCTCAGCATGGACGAAAGCACCGCGATCCATCCCTCCCAGCTCCCGCAGCGCACACACGTCATCGTCACTCCCGAGAGCGATTGGGAGCGGGCCATGGTAAAGTGGTTCAACCGGGTGCGCGGTTTCGGTTTCTTGACGCGGGGCGAGGGAACGCCCGACGTATTCGTGCACATGGAGACACTGCGGCGCTTCGGTTTCACCGAGCTGCGTCCGGGGCAGATGGTCATGGTCCGCTGGGGGCACGGCTCCAAGGGCTGCATGGCCGCCGAGCTCCGGCCGGATGGTCAACCGGGACTGCCGCCAACGCACTGATAGGGGCGATGGCTCAATTGCGAATTCAGCGCAGGGCCGCCCATTGGGCGGCCCTGTTTGT
>DASRYA010000052.1:0-22614 GCA_035687305.1 Hyphomicrobium sp.
AGTTCCGCGGCGAGGCGCGGACCCAGCTGGTCGACAAGAACGCGCCGCTTCACCGAATCGGCTTCGCCGGGCTTCAGGTCGAGAAGCTGGAATGGCCCGTAGGAGATGCGGATCAGCCGGTTCACCTCCAGGCCGAGGTGCGCGAGGATGCGGCGCACTTCGCGGTTCTTGCCCTCGCGCAGGCCGATCGTCAGCCACGTATTCGCACCCTGCACCGTGTCGAGCGTTGCTTCCACCGGGCCATAGCGCACGCCCTCGATCTCGATGCCATCCTTCAGCTTGTCGAGGTCGGCCTGTGCAACACGGCCGTGGGCCCTGGCGCGAGAGCGGCGCAGCCAGCCCGTGGACGGCAGCTCCATGAAGCGGGCGAGCGCACCGTCGTTAGTGAGCAGCAGCAGTCCTTCGCTGTTGAAGTCGAGCCGGCCGACGGAAACGACGCGCGGCAGGTCCTCGGGCAGCGACTGGAATACCGTTGGGCGCCCCTGCGGATCGTTGTGGGTCGTCACCAGTCCGCGCGGCTTATAATAGCGCCACAGGCGCGGCGGCTCGGCGAGGGGCAGCGGCTGGCCATCGACCAGCACCTTGTCCTTGGGGGTCACCTCGAACGCCGGCGTCGTCAGAAGGCGGCCGTTGACGCTCACGCGCCGTTGCTCGATCCACCGCTCCGCCTCACGCCGCGAGCAGAGGCCGGCGCGCGCCATGGCCTTGGCGATCCGCAGGGGCTCGTCCGCGCCCGCGGGAGGCACGGCAACGACCTCGGCGCTACGGGGGCTACGCCTCGGCTTGCTCACGCCGGCTGCTGTGCCGGATTTTGTCTGCAGACGCTGCGGCCTCTTCCCCTTCGCTGCCCCCGATACTTTCGGTGCCCCGAATGTCTTTGCGGCCCCCGGGGCCTTCGGCGCTCCGGGCCCCTTCGATGCTCCGGGCCTCTTCGGTGCGCCGAACGCTCTCTTCACCCGCTGCGGCTTACCGGCGGGCTTGCGATGTTGGCGGTTTGCTGGTTTGTCGGCGGGCATCTGGATATGAAGCGGTTGAGATCGGGAGCCCTTATGGCACCGGAGCGCGATCAGGGCCACATGTTGCGCGCCCTATCCGAAGCGAAGGCAGCGGGCGCCCGCGGGGAGGTGCCCGTCGGCGCAGTGGTTGCCGGACCCAATGGGATGCTTTTGGCTGCGGCGGGTAATCGCACCCGCGAGTTGTCCGACCCCACGGCCCACGCTGAGATACTTGCCATCCGGTCGGCCTGCGCCTTGCTCGGCTCGGAGCGGCTGGTCGGCTGCGACCTGTATGTGACCTTGGAGCCCTGTCCGATGTGTGCTGCAGCCATCTCGTTCGCCCGTATCCATCGGCTGTACTATGGCGCGGCGGATCCGAAGGGCGGCGGTGTCGAGCACGGGCCGCGAATCTTCAGCCAGCCGACATGCCATCACGGGCCCGAGATCTATCCGGGCATCGGTGAGGACGATGCAAGCCGCCTCCTCAAGAGCTTCTTTGTGCAAAGACGCTAAACGTGCACGGCGACTGCCCGCTCGCCCATTCCCGAACACGAAGTAGGCTACGATTTCCGCCCCCGCTTGCGCTTCAGAAGCGCCGGACGCCGCGGCGCGGCAAGCTCGGTGACCGGCTCGGCTGCATCGGCGATCGGCAAGGTCTCCGCTTCGAGCATGCGCGCAAGTTGTGCCTTCGCGCGTTCCTTTGCCGGCTCCGCGGCGGCGAGGATCTCATCGATCTTCAGGAAGTCGAGGATCTGGAAGCGGCTGGTCCCGGCGTCGAGGTAGAGGTCCGGCTGGCGGCGCTTCAGCTTCTCGCGAATGATGGTGCGCTCGAAGATGAAGTTCGATGCGAACAGCGCCTCCCACGCCTTGGGCATGGTCTGGCCCGGACGCCGTATGGGCATACCGCTGACGTCCACCGCCACCGTCAGGTCGGCCATTCCCGCCACGAGGTCGAACGGCAGCGGATTGACGAGGCCGCCGTCTATGAGCACGCGCCCCTCGAGCTCGACCGGATGGAAGATGACGGGAAGTGCCATGCTCGCGGCCACCGCCGGGCGCAGCGGACCCGACGAGAAGACGACGGCCTCCTGCGCGTAGAAGTCGGACGCGACGATCTTGAGCGGCGTCGTCAGGTGAGCGAAATCGCGCGCGATCTGCGGCGGCAGGATGATGTCGAGCAGCTTCTCCGGCGAAAGGAAGGCGGGCCGCGGCGTCAACGCACCGAACAGCCCGCCCGCCATGCGCACGCGCGCCGAATAAAGATCGCGCACGAGATCGAGCCGCTTCGTCAACACTTCGAACGCGTGCTTGCGGATCTGCTTGCCGCTGAGACCGGAGGCGTACGCCGCCGCAAAGACCGCGCCGATGGACGTGCCCGCGATGATTTTAGGCCGCAAGCCCAGCTCGTCGAACGCTTCGAGGATCGGGATGTGCGCAAGGCCGCGTGCCCCGCCGCCGCCGAGGGCGAGCGCGATGCTCGGCGTTGCCGAGGCTGGCGCGGGCGTCGCAACGGAGCGAACGTGAACGGGTTTTCTGCTCATGAGAAACCTAGCGGGCTTCGATTGGCATCGCGACGTACGGCAGTTTAGATGTGGATTTTATCGTCCGTTGGAAGATGAGCGCACGTTGCCGGGAGAGCAGGTCAGGTCCCGGATTTTTCCCGCTCGACTGCACGCCAGCCGATATCGCGCCGGAAGAAACCGCCCGGCCAATCGATGCGCGCTGCTGCCTCGTACGCCCGCGCCTGCGCCTCGGCGACGCTTGCACCGCATGCCGAGACGTTCAGCACGCGCCCGCCATGGGCGAGCAGCCGATCGCCGTCGCGGCGTGTGCCGGCGTGGAAGATTTCCACCCCTTCGACCGCCGCTGCCGCATCGATTCCCTTGATCTCACTGCCAACTTCCGGCGCCCCCGGATAGCCGTTCGCCGCCATGACGACCGTAAGCGCAGCATCATCGCTCCAGCGCAGGTCGAGCCGGTCGAGCACGCCGTCGGCGCACGCGAGCAGCGCCGGCAGCAGATCCGATTTGAGCCGCAGCATCAGCACCTGCGTCTCCGGATCGCCAAAGCGCACGTTGTATTCGATGAGCTTCGGCCCATCCGTAGTGATCATCAGCCCCGCGAACAGCACGCCCGTGAACGGGGTGCCGCGCTTCGCCATGGCATCGACGGTCGGCCGGATGATCTCGTCCATGATGCGCGTGAAGATGGCGGGCGTAATGACGGGAGCCGGCGAATAAGCGCCCATGCCACCGGTGTTGGGGCCGGTGTCGCCGTCGCCGACGCGCTTGTGATCCTGGGCCGTCGCAAGCGCGAGTGCGGTCTTGCCGTCGCACAGCGCAAAGAAGCTCGCTTCCTCGCCCTCGAGAAATTCCTCGATGACGACCTCGCTGCCCGCCTTGCCGAATGCGCCCGCAAAGCACGCTTCGATCGCGGCGTCTGCTTCCGCGTGCGTCTCGGCGATGGTCACGCCTTTGCCCGCCGCAAGGCCATCGGCCTTGATGACGACGGGCAGCTTCTGCTCGGCGGCATAAGCCTTGGCGCTTTCCGCGTCGGTAAAGCGGCCATAGGCCGCGGTTGGAATATTGAATTCGGCGCACAGATCCTTGGTGAAGCCTTTCGAGCCTTCGAGCTGCGCCGCAGCTTGCGTCGGACCGAAGCACTTGATCCCTGCCGTGGTGAGATCATCTACAAGACCTGCAACGAGCGGCGCTTCGGGCCCAACGATCACCAGATCGATTGCGTTATCGGTGCAAAAGCGGATCACGGCGGTGTGGTCGGCAACGGCGAGCGGGATACACTCGGCCACCTCCGCAATTCCGCCGTTCCCCGGGGCACAATAGAGCTTGGCCAGCAGCGGACTGGCGCTGAGCTTCCACGCAAGGGCGTGCTCGCGGCCGCCGGAGCCGATGAGGAGAACGTTCATCGTCGCTTGATCTCTCGAAAATTAGGGGGACTTCCGCCACCTTGTTCGCCGTCCGGGCGTTACCCGGGCGACTGATGTATCATCGAATCGGAACGCCACAAACGAGCACCCAGCGTGAGCCAACCAGCGCAGCAGCATGAGGCCGGCGGCAACGCCGCCGAGTTCACCGTCTCCGAGCTTTCCGGCGCCATAAAGCGCGCCCTGGAGGAAGGCTTCGGCTACGTGCGCCTGCGCGGAGAAATATCGGGCTTCCGCGGCCGCCACGCTTCGGGCCATTGCTATTTCGCGCTGAAGGACGACCGCGCCAAGATCGAAGCGGTCATCTGGAAAATGACCTACGCCCGCCTCAAGGTTAAGCCCGAGGAAGGCATGGAGGTCATCGTTCAGGGCCGCGTGACGAGCTATCCCGGCTCGTCGAAATATCAGATCGTCATCGAGAGCCTGGAGCCCGCGGGGCTCGGTGCGCTGATGGCGCTGCTGGAGGAGCGCAAGCGCCGCTTCACCGCTGAAGGGCTGTTCGCCGAGGAGCGCAAGCGGCCGCGGCCGTTCCTGCCCGGCATCGTCGGCATCGTGACATCGCCAACGGGCGCCGTTATCCGCGACATGCTGCATGGCTTCAACGAACGCTTTCCCACGCGCGTGATCGTGTGGCCGGTGCGCGTGCAGGGCGATACGTGTGCCGCCGAGGTCGCCGCCGCGATCGCGGGGTTCAACGCGCTCGCCATCGGGGGGCCGATTGCGCGCCCGGACGTTCTCATCGTTGCCCGCGGCGGCGGCAGCCTCGAAGATCTGTGGGGCTTCAACGAGGAGATCGTCGTGCGCGCGGTGGCGGCAAGCGCCATCCCCGTGATCTCCGCGGTCGGCCATGAAACAGATTGGACGCTGATCGATCTCGTCGCCGATGCACGGGCGCCGACGCCCACGAAGGCCGCCGAGTGGGCGGTGCCGAAGTTCGCCGAGCTCGCGGACGCGACGCAGAAAAGCGGGTTGCGGCTCGCTACCGCTGCGCGACGCATGCTGGAGCATTCGCGCGCACACTTTAGGGCTGCGTCGCGCGGTTTGCCACGACTTCAGGATGTTCTGGCGATGCCGCGCCAGCGTTTCGATGCCTGCGAGAAGCGGCTCGGGCGCGCGCTGCTCGCCAACACGCGCGCGCACCATACGCAATTTGCGCGCATATCGGCGCGCCTCAACGCGAGTCCGATCCGCCATCGCATCCTCGTGTGCGGGGAGCGTGTCGGTACGCATCACGGACGCGCGGCCCAGGCGCTGCGCAATGGAATTATGGCGCGACGACGCCAGCTCGATGGCTACGACAAGCTGCTCGCCTCGCTGAGTTACCAGAGCGTCTTGCAGCGCGGGTTTGCCCTCGTGCGCGACGCGGAAGGCCGCGCCGTTCGCTCGGCCTCGGCCGTTGCATCTGGAGACAGGCTCGAAGTCGAGCTGCATGATGGGCGCATCGACGCGGAGGCGCAGGCAGTTCACCTTGAAGCCACAGAAGGCAAGGCGTCACCCCCCGCGCGGCCTGCCGCCCCCGCAGCACCGGCAAACCCCGGCGTCCGCCGTCCGCGGAACCGCGGCAGCAGCGATCAGGGGTCATTGTTTTAATTGTCCGATTCCCCGGGGTGCTTGACGAGCCCCGCGCGATTGGCATTGTGAGCGGCTGACATCGGCAAGAGAAGCGTATGAACCGGATCGACAGATTCTTCGGCCTCAGAGGCGAAGCGAAGGTGAAGTTCCTTAACGGGGAGTTTCAGGTGCTTTCGCCGGGCGACTTCGTCCGTTGCGCCGTCACCGGCGAGCCGATCATGCTGCCCGATCTGCGCTACTGGAGCGTCGAGCTTCAGGAGGCCTATTCGACGCCTGAAGCTTCGATGCAGCGCTTTTTGCAGATGCGCAAAACGCCTCCGGGCGATCATCCCTGATTTCGGCGCGATCCTCTGCGGGCTACGGATCCGGCGGCCGCTGCCGGCGCGACGTTCCTTTCACCGCTGCGTCGATGAGCGAGGCGATACGCCCCGCATCGCTCTCGGCAATGCGCATCTCGATGGCGAGGGTGCGTGTCGCCTCCGCCAGCTCCGCAAGCCCCGCATCGCTCTTCAGGCGTGCAAAATCCTTCTCCGTCGTGACGAGCTGAGCGCCAACCGTCCGCGCGGCACCTAGCAGCTTCGCCGCGTCGGCAGGCGTGAAGGAGTGGTGATCGGGAAAGGAGATGGTCTCGGCGAGCTTGCCACCGAGCTTTTCGAGCAGGCGATAAAAGCGGTGCGGATTGGCGATGCCCGCGAAGGCGAGCAACGGTCGCTGCGTGACCCATGAGGTATCCCCGCTCGCCTCGACACGTGCGATCATGACCGGCCCCAGGAAGCCGCGCCGCAGCACCGCATAGACGCTCTCGGGGTCCTCGTCCGCGGGCGGATCGCGCACCACGATGGCGTCGGCCAGTCCGATCTGGAATTCGAACGGCGCGCGCAGCGGCCCTGCAGGTATGACCTCGCCGTTGCCGATGCCGCGCTTGCCGTCGACCAGCGCGATAGAAAGGTCCTTGGCTATGGCGGGGTTCTGCAACCCATCGTCCATGATGACGACAGTGTGCGGGCGCCGGTCCGCCTCGATGGTGATGACACCCGCCCGCCGGTCGCGGGCAACGAGCGTCGGCGCTAGCGCCGCGAGCAGCAGCGGCTCATCGCCATAGACCTTTGCCGCACCCGGCCCATCCTCCACCCACGCTGGTCCGCGCGTTCGCCCGCCGTAGCCGCGCGTCAGGAATACGGGGCGCTCGCCGCGATCGATCAGCATGCGGGCAATGGCAATGGAAAGCGGCGTCTTGCCGGTCCCCCCCGCCGTGAAGTTTCCGACGCAGATCACCGGAAGGCGCGAGCGGTACGGCTGGCGGCGGTAGTAGCGGCGTTCGGCGGCCCAGCCGTAGAGACGGCCCAGGGGGCGAAGGATGCGCCGGCGAACGTCATCGCCGTCGCCATACCACCAGGCGGGTTCGTCAAGACGCACGCTTCAATCTCCCGTCCGGGAGATAGTGCAACAGCGTCTCGACGGTCTTTTCGAGAGCACCCGAAAGCGTGGCGAGCGCTTGGTCTGCACCCGTATGCATGCGCTGCAGCTCGGCAGGATTGTCGAGAAGGTTGGTGACCGCGGCGGCGATATCGGCCGCACCGTTCACTTCGATGGCGCCTGCATGATGCAAAAGCGTGCGGTACGCGTCGCGAAAATTCTGCCAGTGAGGGCCGGTGAGAACCGCTGCGCCGTGCCGCACGGCTTCGATGGGGTTCTGTCCCCCACGATCGATGAGCGAGCCGCCGATGAATGCGACGGGTGCCAGCGCATAGAGAGTGCCGAGTTCGCCGATGGTATCGGCGATGTAGATGTCGGTGCGCGGCCCCGGCAATGCACCGAGTGAGCGCTGGGCCACCGTGAAACCGAGATTCTTCAGCGTTTCTGCAAGCGGTGTTCCGCGCTCCGGGTGGCGCGGCGCTATGATCGTGCAGAGATTTTCGAACCGCCGCGTCAGCGTGCGATGCGCAACCGCAATGGTTTCCTCTTCGCCCTCGTGCGTGCTGGCTGCGGCAAACACGGGCCGGTCGCCGAGCGCTTCCTTAAGGCGCTCCAGCTCGGCGAGATCGATAGGCGGGGGCGGCGCATCGATTTTGAGATTGCCCACCGAGATGACGGTGCGCGCGCCGAGGGCCGAGAAGCCCGTAGCCATGCGATCGTTCTGCGCCAGGATGACGGTGAAGCGGCTGAACAGCGGCAGCGCCATCGCCTTGTTCCGCTGCCAGCGGCGACGGCTGCGCTGCGACAGGCGTCCGTTGACGAGCGCCATCGGAATGTTTCGCGCCGACGTCTCGAGGATCAGCGAGGGCCAGATCTCCGATTCCGTGAAGACCGCGAGATCGGGCTTCCAGTGCTCCAGGAAGCGCGCGGCATATTCCGGCGCATCGAGCGGCACGTACTGGTGCACCGCGTTGGGTCCGAGACGCCGGTCGGCGAGCCCCGCCGATGTTACCGTTCCCGTCGTGAGCACGAAGTTGAGATCGGGCCGCGCAGCTCCCAGAGCCTCGATCAGAGGCAATACCGCGTTCGTCTCCCCGACGCTCGCCGCGTGCACCCAGCACACAACGCCCGTGGGACGCGCCTGGGAGGCATAGCCGAGCCGCTCGCCGCGCCGCCGCGCATCCTCCTTGCCGCCGCGCTCGCGCACCTTGAGCAGAACCGGCGCGAACGGCCGCATCAGGCTCATGGCCGTGCGGTACGCTTTCAGGCGCATATCCGGCGGAGCCGGGGGGGCGGAAGGATCGGTGCTGGGCGGGGAAGCGCGCGACAGGTCGGCACCGGCCAGCTGATAGGCGCGCGCGGTGGCATCGTTGAGCCTGCGCTCCACCTGCTGGCGCGCGTATTCGAGTTCGGCCTCGCCGGCATCCGCCGGAACCCAGACCGGATCGCCCATCACGTAGACGATCTTGGAGGCCGGAAGGTTGATCGTCATCCGGCTCCACGTGTTGAGCGCGAGGAAGCGCGATGACGCAACCGCGCATGGCACAACCGGCCGTCCGGAAAGGCGCGCCATCATCACGATGCCGATCCCCGCCTTGCGGGCCGGCCCCGGCGGCACGTCGGCCGTCATCACGATGGAGTAGCCGTCCTTGAGCGCGCGCACGCACTGCCGGAGAGCATAAGCCCCGCCCCGGTCCTTGCGCCGCGTACCCGCGCCCGCGCCGCGGATCAGCTCCACCCCGAACCGCGCCATGGCCGAGCCGATCAGCTCGGCATCCCCATGCCGCGCCACCATCGCGGCGACTTTCGTCTCCGGCGAAGGGCGGAAGCCCGAGGTCAGCATGAATTGGCCGTGCCAGACGGCGACGATGAGCGGGTGGTCTGCGGCCAGCCGGTCGAGCGCATCGGGCGGATCGTAGCTGATCCGCGAGGTGCCCCTGACCAGGGAAATCATGCCGGCCAGCGCGCTGCCGGCGAGACGGTTGAGCTTGCGCTTGGTTTCAGGCGAACGAGCCATCCGCTAGTGTTCCGCTTCCGATGCTCGGCAGGGTTCGCGGCTAGAGTCTGGAGCGGGCTTCGAAAGCATGAGGAACACTAGGGCCTTATGCTTGTCCGTGTGATTCGGATCGAGAAATGCGCTCGCCACCGTGCCTCCCATGATGGCGAATATCTCGATCATCACAATAGGTGCCTCGGCGCCAGATCGCCCCCAGCGGGCAATGGTTCTGTGCGAACCACTTGCAGGTGGTTCCTATAGCGAATATTTAGCGATGGCAAACCGGGACGTGGGGCAGACGCCGTGATTTTTCGGTGCCTGTCCGGATGCGCCCCGCGCCCCCCAACCCTCAAATCAGCGGACTTTGATGGCAGGATTGGTGAAGCGGGCCAAACGCTCATGGCGGCGCGCTGGACGTAGCCTGCGCCAACGGGTGGCGGATGCCCTTCCACCCGGCGCGCGCCGGATGGTGTCCGCGCCCGCATCGTATATCGGCATGCTTCTCGTCGACCACGGCGTCTTCCGCCTCGTCTACCTGAACAGCCACAGGCTTTCCGATAAGGTCTGGCGGTCCGCACAGCCGGCGCCGCACCAGATCCGCCGCTTTGCGAACGCTGGCGTGCGCACCATCGTCAATCTGCGCGGCGAGCGGGACTGCGGCAGCTACTGGCTGGAGCGCCGCACCTGCAAGCAGCTGGGCATCAAGCTCGTCAACTATCAGGTGCGCTCGCGTGCAGCCCCGACGCGGGATGAGCTGAGGGGCGCTGCACGGCTGTTTGAGGAAATCGAATATCCGGCCCTCATGCACTGCAAGTCCGGCGCCGACCGCGCGGGCCTGATGAGCGTGCTTTACCGTTTCCTGCACGAAGGCGTGCCGCTCGAGGAGGCGAAGAAGGAGCTGTCTTTCAAATACGGGCACTTCCGCCAGGCCCACACCGGCATTCTCGACTATTTCTTCGAGCGCTACCTCGCCGACAACGAAAAGCGCCCCATGGAGTTCTTCGAGTGGGTCGATACGGTCTATGACCCGGACGAGCTGAAGCGCACGTTCCAATCCCACGGCTGGGCCAACCGCATCGTGGACGGCATTTTGCGCCGCGAATAACCGGAGCCTGCGCTGCGTCAGGCGCAACGATTGTGCAGCAGGAACAGAACCGGCTGTTTTCGCTCAAGCCGGCGCGGCAACAAGAGCCTGTGAGCGCACCAGCCGCGCGTAATGGCCGTCCACCGCCAGCAATTCCATGTGTGTGCCCGTCTCGACGATCCGGCCCTCATCCATAACGCAGATGAGATCGGCGTTCTGAACCGTCGATAAACGGTGAGCGATGACGAGCGTCGTCCGGTTGCGGGTGAAGCGCGCCAGAGCCTCCTGCACGAGCCGTTCCGATTCGGTATCGAGCGCGCTCGTTGCCTCGTCGAGCAGCAGGATGGGCGCATCCTTCAGGATGGCGCGGGCGAGTGCAAGGCGTTGGCGCTGTCCGCCGGACAATCTCAAGCCGCGGTCGCCGATTTCGGTATTATAGCCGTCCGGCTGGGCGAGGATGAACGCGTGCGCCGCGGCCGCCTTCGCCGCCTCGATGATATCCGCCTGCGGCGCCCCCAGCCGTCCGAGGGCGATATTCGCGGCGATCGTATCGTCGAACAGCGTCACGTCCTGCGAGACGATGGAAATGGCATCGCGCAGCGAAGCGAGCGTGACGTCGCGGATGTCGTGGCCATCGATGGCAATGCCGCCGGTTTCCACGTCGAACAGCCGCGGCACGAGGTTGAGCACGGTGGATTTGCCGGCGCCCGAGCGGCCGACCAGCGCGACAGTCGAGCCGCCCGGCACGAGAAGCGAGAAGTCGGTGACGGCCTGCGCGCCGCCGCCGTCGTAGGAGAAGCCGACCCGGTCGAAGCGTATGGCGGCCTTACCGACCGCGAGCGGCTTGGCGTCCGCCCTATCGACGATGAGCGGCTTCTCATCGATGAGACCGTAGAAGCTTTCGACCGCGGCAAGGCCCTCGTTGATGCGGCCCGAGAGCGTGCCGAGCGCGCGGATCGGTTGGGATGCCATCAGCAGCGCCGTGATGAAGCCCATGAAGTCGCCGACGGTCGATATGCCGCTGGCGATCCGCCAGTAGGCGAGGGCGATGACGCCAGCGATGGCAATGCCGCCGAGCGCCTCCAGCAGCGGATCGATCCGCGCGCGGTTTTTAACCGCCTTCATGCGCAGCCTGTAGACGTGCTCGAAGCTTTTGTTGAGACGCTCCGAAGCATAGTCCTCGAGCCGGTACGACTTGATCAGCCGCGCCGAAGATAGCTTCTCGGGGAGCAGCGAGGTCATGTCGCCGAGCTCGTTCTGGGTCTGCTTGGCGACGCGCCGCAGCTTCTGCGAAAGGCTTGCCACCGGCAGCGCCGCGAGCGGATAGACACACAGCACGATGAGCGACATGATCCAGTCGAGGTAGATCATCGACGCAACGAGCGCGATGATCGTGAGCGCATCGCGCACGGCGGTGTTGATCGCCGCCTGAACCGCAGTCTGCACGAAGCCGATATCGTTGGTGAGCTTCGAGACGAGCCGGCCCGGCGTCTCGCGCGAAAGGCGGCCGAAGTCCGACGTCATCAGATGGGCGAAGCCGACGCGCTGCATATCGGTCGTCATGCGCATGACGATGCGATTGGTCTGCACGTTCTGCATGTAGAGCAGGATGCTGCGCAGCATCGTCGCGCCGACGATGGCGATGAGCACATAGACCAGCATGCCCGTCTGATCGTTCATCAAGGTATCGAACGACGCCTTGATGATCATCGGGTAGGCGCCGGTTATGGCGGCCAGCAGGCTGGTAAGGATGAAGGCAACGATCAGCTCGCGCCAGCGCGGATAGATCCATTCGCGCAAAAAGCGCACCAGCAGGCCGCGCTGGTGCTCGCTCAGTGCGATGGCGCCGGCAGCCGGCTTGGCCGGCGCGGATGTGGCAACCGTCACGATGGGGCCTTCGCGTTCTTGTTTTCCGGCTCGAGCAGCCGGTGCATGTGGACGACGAAGTAACGCATCATGGCGTTGTCGACGGTGCGCTGGGCCGCGGCCTTCCAGGCGGCGTGTGCCTCCGCGTAATTGGGATAGATACCGACGATATCGAGATCCTTGAGGTCCCGGAATTCCACGCCGTCGAGCGATGTAAGCTCGCCGCCGAAGACGAGATGGAGAAGTTGCTTCGGCGTTGTCATCTTGTCGCTCATCGAGACAGGTCCCCTCGAAACAGGATTGGTGGTCGCCAGCGGCGGTCGGAACGGGCCGCCCGGTTACGGCGAATTTACGCTATATTTTAAGCCGGTAGGAAGCCGGATGTGTCATTCTGCCTGCATGGTCGCGCTTAGACGGCTGCTCTGAAGACAACGGCGAGGCTCCTCAGTTTCGGCTTGGACCCCGGCACGGGCCCAGGCCGAAATTGTTTAACGGACATTCCCGATTAACGCTCTGCGCAGCCTCAACTGAGGCCCGCCATGCGCGATATGACGAGATCGGCGACGAGGCCGAAGAATATCACCAGACCGACATCGCGGTTCGACCGGAAACGGCGCAGGCAGTTGGCCGGGTCCGTGGTGTCGAGCGTGGTCACCTGCCAGGCCATCTGCAGCGAGGCCAGCACCACCGCCGTGAAGAAGATGAGGTGCGTGCCCGCAAGAAAACCCGCGAGCAGCCACAGCACGATGGCGGCAGCGTAGAACGAGCCGACCCAAGTCATCGTGTTCTCGCCGAAGCGGATCGCAGTGGAGCGCAGGCCGAGCATCAGGTCGTCCTCGCGGTCCTGGTGCGCGTAGATCGTATCGTAGCCGATGGTCCAAAGCACCGAGCCCGCGTAGAGCAGCAGCGCCGGCACTCCGACGGAGCCCATGACGGCGCTCCAGCCGACGAGCGCGCCCCAATTGAACGCCAGCCCCAAGATGAGCTGCGGCCAATAGGTGAAGCGCTTCATGAAAGGATAGATCGCCACGAGCAGCAGCGAAGCGGCGCCGAGCTTGATGGTGAAGCTGTTGAACTGGACGAGCACAAGGAGGCCGCCAAGGCTGCACATCGCGGCGAATGCGAGGGCCTCGGCCGGCGTCACCTGGCCGGCGGGTATGGGCCGGTTCGCACCGCGCTCCGAGCGCGCATCGTAATCTCGATCGACGTAATCGTTATAGGCGCAGCCCGCCGCGCGCATCAGGAGGGCGCCGATGGCGAACAGCCCCAGCAGCCAGGGATTGGGATAGGGCTGGTTCAGCCTCACCTCGGCGAGGCCGACCGACCACCAGCAAGGGATCAGCAGCAGCCAGAAGCCGATGGGGCGATCGATCCGGCCAAGCCGCAGGTAAGGACGCACCGATTCCGGCGCGTAGCGGTCGGCCCAATTGTCGGGCGGCGCGTCCGCAACGCGGGAATTGTCGGTGGTCGAGGGGTTAGCGTGCATGGTGGCCCTTCGTAGCCGGGGGAAGGCCCGAACCTAGCGGCGAGGGGCCTCAGGATCAATTTCGCCCCCGGTGAGCGCCGGGATATCCCTGCCGGCCGAACGTATCCCGTGCGCCGGACGCCGAAAATCGCCATCGTCAGGCGGAATGGCGGGCGATGATGGCCTTCACCTCGGCGACGAGATCGGCGGCGTCGACCGTAACCTGGGCCGGGCGCTGCTCCTTCCACTCCCCGTGATCTTTGATCGCGGCAGCCGCCTTCGCGCCCTCGATGAGGTCCTTGAGCGTCACCTTGCCGGCATCGCGTTCGTCCGAGCCCTGGATGACGACGCACGGGCTGCCGCGCCTGTCGGCGTATTCGAGCTGCTTGCCGAACTTTTTCGGATTACCGAGATAAAGCTCCGCGCGGATGCCCGCCGAGCGCAGCTCCCGCACCATCTTCTGGTAGTCGGCGATGCGCTCCTTCTCCATCACCGTAACGATGACGGGTCCGTCCGCGGTACCCGGCTTCTCCTTGTGCAACGCGTTCAGCGCCGCTTGGAGGCGCGACACGCCGATGGAGAAGCCGGTGGCCGGCACCTTCTGGCCCGTGAAGCGTGCGACGAGATCATCATAGCGCCCGCCGCCGCCGACCGAGCCGAACCGCACGGGGTTGCCCTTCTCGTCCTTCACCTCGAAGGTCAGCTCCGCCTCGAACACGGGCCCCGTATAGTACTCGAGGCCGCGGATGACGGACGGATCGATGCGGATGCGATCAGCGCCGTAGCCCGCCGAGGCCGCAAGGTTCGCGATCTCCGCCAGCTCCGCGACGCCTTCCGTATCGGTGATCGCGCGCAGCTTTGCGAGGGTATCTTCGTTGCTGCCGGCGAGAGCGCCGGTGAATGAAAGAATTGCGTCGATGCCGCTCTCTTCCAGCTCCGCGCCCTTGGTGAAGTCGCCGCTCTCGTCCTTGCGTCCCTTGCCGAGCAATTCGCGCACGCCTTCAGCGCCGAGACGGTCGAACTTGTCGATGGCGCGCAGCACCGTAAGGCGTTTGCCTGCGTTCTCTTCGCCGCCGATGCCGATCGCCGTCATGACAGCATCCAGCACCTTGCGGTTGTTGACCTTGATCACATAGTCGCCGCGCTGGATGCCGAGCGCTTCCATCGTGTCGGCGGCGAGCATGCACATCTCGGCATCCGCCGCGACGCTCTCCGCACCCACCGTATCGGCGTCAAACTGCATGAACTGGCGGAAGCGCCCCGGCCCCGGCTTCTCGTTGCGGAACACGTAGCCGTTCGCATAGCGGCGGAAGGGCTTCGGAATAAACTGGAAGTGCTGGGCGACGTAGCGCGCCAACGGCGCGGTGAGATCGTACCGCAGGCTCATCCACTGCTCGTCGTCGTCCTGCAGCGAGAACACGCCTTCGTTGGGGCGGTCCTGGTCGGGCAGGAACTTGCCGAGCGCATCGGTATATTCGAGCGCCGGGGTTTCCAGCGGCTCGAAGCCGTAAAGCTCGTAGACCGCGCGAATTTTCGCGAGCATCGCGTGCTGCTGGCGCAGCTCGCCCGCTTCGATGTCGCGAAGCCCGCGCGGCAGGCGCGGTGTCGGGCGCGCGTCTTTTTTCTGCTTGCTCATGGGAATACAACGGATGGCGCGAGAGCGCGCTGCATATGTCTGGGTTGTGGCCTTATAGCGGATCGACCGGGCGGCGCAACGTCGGGACCGGAGAACAGGACCGGAGGCGAGGATGGCCAATCCGCACGTCAAGCCCATGCTGATGTTCGAAGGCAGGGCCGAGGAGGCCATGAGCCTCTACATCAATCTTTTCGGCGGCGAGGTGCTGGAAATCGCCCGCTATGGCCCCGAAGGCCCCGGCGCCGAGGGGAGTATCGTCAAGGCTGAATTCCGCGTCCGCGATCTCGACCTCATGTGCATCGACAGCCCGGTGAAGCATCAGTTCGGCTTCACGCCCGCCGTTTCCCTGTTCGTGACCTGTACGTCCGAAGCCGAGCTGCGGCGGCTGGCGGAGGCGCTGCTCGAAGGGGGAACGGCGCTGATGCCGCTCGACAACTACGGCTTCAGCACGCTTTTCACATGGGTCAACGACCGCTTCGGCGTCTCCTGGCAGCTCAATCTCCCCTAGAGTGCTTCCGGAAAAGTGGGCACCGGCTTTCCGATCAGAAGCACGACCAAACAATGGTCTAGAGCCGTTCTGCGTTTTCACCTAAACCGGAACGGCTCTAGAGTGCCTCTACGGCAGCGGCGCCGCCGCCGACTATTCCGCGCGCTCGACGCGGTCCCGCGGGCGCGGCGGCGGCAGCCCGAAGCCGCGTTTCAGCTCGGCGTAGGCTTCCTTTGCGGGAACCGAAACGATCTCGCGCTCGGGCCAGCGCAGCGCTGTCAGCGTCCCGCCGTAGACGCAGCCCGTGTCGATGCAGAGGGTATTATTCTGCCACTCCGGCGTGACGACCGGCGTATGCCCGAATACGACCGGCACCGAGCCGCGATACTCCGCCGCCCAGTTGAACCGTTCCGGCAGGCCGTTGGCATCGACATGGCCTGATGTTTCACCGTAGAGGCCGAAGTCGCGCGCGCGCGGAGAATTGCGTCCCAGCATGTTCTCCCGGATGCCGGCGTGTGCAATCGCCAGCGCGCCGCCGTCGAGCCAGGCGTGACTGGGGAGCGTCTCCAGAAACGCGCGCGCCCGCGTCTTGATGCCTTCGCCCTCGCCTTCGAGCTGGCTGATGGTGCGCTCCAGCCCCATCCCGATCTTCACCTGATTGCCCTTCAGCCAGCGCAAAAACTTGTCGTCGTGATTTCCGAGAACCATCAGCGCATGGCCGCTCTCGACCATATCCATCGCGATGCGCAGCGCATCGGGAGACGCCGGACCGCGGTCGATGAGGTCGCCGACGAAAAACGCGCGCCGGCCCCTGGGCGCACGTGTAATGGCACGGCGGCTGTCGCCCTTGCCTTCGAGGCGCACCGAATAGCCAAGCCTTTCGAGCAGCGCGATCAGCTCGTCCGTGCAGCCGTGCACATCGCCGATGATGTCGAATGGCCCGCGCTCGTGCCGCCAGTCGGTCGAAACCGGCTCGGGGCCCCGCGCTGTGGCGTGCTGTTCTGGCATGACTGTCCTAGGCTCCGGCGATGCGACGGGCGCGTAACCTCGGGAAACGCGTTGCGATATGGAATGGATGCGCCGTTGCCTCGCCCGTCCTGGCTAGGCGTAGATGTAGTCGTCGGCCCGGCGCTTGGGCTCGGGAACGTTGGAGACGAAGCGCGCCAGCCCTTCTAGGCCCAACGGCACGGGACCGCCATAGGCCCAGTCGAGCAGCTCCACCGTATGCACGACCGGAACGTCGAGTTGTTGGGAGAGCTGCGTGATACAGCCTATGTTGCCCGTTGCGACGACATCCGGCTTCACCCGCTTGATGTTCTTCGCCTTGCGTTCGCGCAATTCGCCCGCGATCTCCGGCTGCAGGACGTTGTAGGTTCCGGCCGAGCCGCAGCAGATGTGCGATTCCGGGATGTCGACGACGCTATACCCGGCCTTGACCAGGAGATCCCGTGGCACCTCCTTGACCCCCTGACCGTGCTGCAGCGAGCAGGCGGGATGATAGGCAACCCGCAAGGACGACCAGCGCTTGGGCGGGCCGAGGTCGTACTTGCCGATGAACTCCGATACGTCGCGCGCAAGGCCCGAGATGCGTGCCGCACGGGCGGCGTATTCCGGCTCGCGCTTGAGAAGATGGCCGTAGTCTTTGACCGTCGTGCCGCAGCCCGACGCGTTGACGATGACCGCGTCGATCGGCTCCTTCGCCAATTCGTGCGACCATGCATCGACATTGCGTTTGGCGAACGCGATGGCCCCCGCCTCGTCCCCGAGGTGATAGGTGAGCGCGCCGCAACACCCCGAGCCGGCAGCGACGACGACATCGACACCGCGCCGCGCAAGCAGACGGATGGTGGAATCGTTGATGCCCGGACGCAGCACCTGTTGCGCGCACCCCGACAGCATGATGACGCGCGCCCGCCTTTCGTGTTCCGTTGCGGCGACGCCCGCGCCCTCGAACTTCGGCGGAGGCGGCAGCACCGCCGGCGCCAGCTCGATCATCGCGGCGAACTGGTGGAAGCCGAATCGGCGCAGCGTCTTGAGCCAAGGCCGCCCCAGCGGCGCGAGCTTCAGCGCGAGGCGGAAGCGGTCCGGATACGGCAGCACGCGCGCGAGCGTCTGGCGCACCAGGCGCTCCTTCCAGGGGCGCGTCGCCGTTTGCTCGACATAGCCCCGCGCCAGGTCGATCAGGTGCATGTAGTCGACGCCGCTGGGACAGGTCGACATGCAGGAAAGGCACGACAGGCAGCGGTCGATATGGAGCTGCACCTCCGAACTTGCCGGAACGTTGTCCTCCAGCATGTCCTTGATGAGGTAGATGCGCCCGCGTGGGCTGTCTCGCTCGTCGCCCTTGAGCACGTACGTTGGGCAGGTGGCGGTGCACAGCCCGCAGTGCACGCAGCGCCGCAGGATGGCATCCGCTTCCGCGATGCGCTCGTTGCTCAACTGCTCGGGGCTGAAATTCGTCTGCATGCGCTTGCGTATGCCCTTAGAGGTTAGCGTACATGCGGCCGGGGTTGAGTATGCCCGCCGGGTCGAATGCGCCCTTGAGACCGCGTGTGAGGCGCTCGAGCGCAGGGCTGAGCGGCTGGAACACCTCGACGGCGGCACGCACCGCGGGCTCGGCGCGGATGAGCGTCGCATGCCCACCATGTATGGCGGTGACGCGGCGGATCTCCGCCGTACCGGCATCCGCCGCCGCTGGAACTTCCAGCCAGATGAGACTGCCGCCCCAGTCGTAGAAGGCGTCGACATCCATATAGCGTTTGATGGCCGCGACAAGTTTCGGCGCCGTGGTCGGCTTGGTGGAGATGCGCCAGAGCAGCGTGTCGCGGTTCGGCATCACGGAAAGCCGCCGCAACTCGCCCCAGAAATCGAGCGTCTCGCGGTGGTCCAGCTCCAGCGCCTTGCCGTAGACCTTCAGCGCCTCCTTGAGCCGCTGCTTGCGGCCCGCCACGGCGCTGGCGAAATTCTCCAGCCGCAGCGCGGTGACGGATTTGTTCATCGTCCGCAAGCCCGGATGATTGAGACGCGCCGCGACGGATGCCTGCAGGTGCACCGCGCCGGAGACCTCCACCGGCAGCGCCATGGCCGCCGAAAGCACCTCGATGGCGAGATTGTCCGGCAGGCCGAGGTAAACGACCGTGGCGGCCGTTTCGGGCCAAGGCACGACTTTGAACGTCACCTCTGTCATCACCGCGAGCGTGCCCCAGCTGCCGGAAAGGCCGCGCGCAACGTCATAGCCGGTGACGTTCTTCATCACGCGGCCACCCGCCTGGAACAGCTCCGCGCGCCCGTTGACCCCCTTGATACCGAGCAGGTGGTCCCGTGCCGCTCCGGCGTGGATACGGCGTGCGCCCGACATGTTGGTTGCGAAGACGGCGCCGATGGTCTGCGCGCCCTGCGGCCCCCCGGTCGCCGGAGCAAGATCGATCGGCTCGAAGGGCAGCATCTGCCCGCGGGCGGCGAGCTCGGCTTCGATCTGCGACAGCGGCGTGCCCGCCCGCGCCGACATCACGAGCTCGTTCGGCTCATAGAGCGAGATGCCGCGCAGCGAGGCGGTCGTCACCGTGATCGCGCCGTCGACAGGGCGGCCGATGCCGCGCTTGGAGCCCGAGCCGACGACTTCGACCGGCAGACGCCGTTCGAGGCAGCCGGCGATGACGAACTGAAGCTCCCAGTCGGCGCCGGGGCGCTGCAAATCGGTCAATGTCTTCTCCTCAGGCTGCCTGTTCCGCCGCGGGGCGCTCGCCCGCTTCGAGGGCGCTCAGCGGAAAAACCTTACCCGGGTTCAGCAGCCAGTTGGGATCGAAGATGCTCTTTATCCGCATCTGAACCGCGAGGTCGGACGGGGAATACTGCACGTCCATGAGGTCGCGCTTCTCGATGCCGACGCCGTGCTCGCCGGTGAGGCAGCCGCCCACGGCAACGCACAGCTTGAGGATCTCCGCGCCGGCGAGTTCCGCCCGGCGGGACTCGTCCGCATCGTTTGCATTGTAGAGAATGAGCGGGTGCAGGTTGCCGTCACCCGCGTGGAACACGTTCGCGACCTTCAGGCGATGCTGGGCGCAGATCTGCGTGATGCGCGCCAGAACCTCCGGCAGTTTCGCCAACGGGATGGTGCCGTCCATGCAGTAATAATCGGAGATGCGGCCCATAGCGCCGAACGCGGCCTTGCGGCCCTTCCAGATGCGCGCGCTGTGCTCCGCCGAGGTGCTCGCTTCGACGACCTTGGGATTATATCCGCGGGCGATGTCGACGATCGCCCGCATCAGTTTTTCAATCTCGTCTTCGAAGCCCTCGACCTCGACGATGAGAAGCGCCTCCACATCGAGCGGATAGCCGGCCTTGGCATAGGCTTCCGCAACCTCGATCGCGGGCTTGTCCATATATTCGATGGCGACAGGAATGATCCCAGATCCGATGATGGCGGAAACGCATTGTCCCGCAGCTTCACAGGAATCGAACCCCAGCATCACCGGCCGTGCGGCCGGCATCGTGGGCACGATCTTCAGCGTGGCTTCGGTCACGATGCCGAACTGGCCTTCCGATCCGATCACGAGCGCCAGAAAGTCGTAGCCTTCGGCGTCGAGATAAGGCCCGCCGATCTCCACGACCTCCCCGTCCATCAGAACGATCTTGACGCCGAGCACGTTGTTGGTCGTGACGCCGTATTTGAGACAGTGTGCGCCGCCGGAATTCATCGCGAGGTTTCCGCCGATCGTGCAGGCGAGCTGGCTCGAGGGGTCGGGCGCGTAGAAAAAGCCCTCCGCCGAAACCGCGTCGGTGATGGCAAGATTGGTGATGCCGCACTCGACCGTAATGGTGCGGTTGGCGAAGTCCGTTTCCAGCACGCGGTTCATGCGTGAGGTGCCGAGCACGATCGAATCCGCCGAGGGCAGCGCCCCGCCGCACAGCGAAGTGCCCGCGCCGCGTGGCACCACCTTGAGATTGTTCTGGCGGCAGTATCTGAGAACCTTGGAGACTTCTTCGGTCGAGCGGGGCAGCACCACCGCGAGCGGCGTCTGCCGGTAGGACGTCAGCGCATCGGCTTCGAACGCGCGCCGGCCGTCGTCCTCGGAGATCACGCCATCGGCGCCGAGCAGTGCCTCGAGTTCCTTGACGATGGTGCCGCTCCGGTCGAGCACGGTCCGGTCCGGTTCCGGCATCCTCGACAGCGTCATGCGGTTCTCCAGCTCTAGGGTCCAGGGTTGCGGCGGGATCTACAATTTAAGTACCGCGGGAAAGCCTCTTGCTGGCATACTGACCGTATTGGACGACAGTACTGCTTCCCGGCATTCCAGCCGACCCTTAATATCGGTGTCGCTCGCGTTATTTCATTGCTTTGCCATCCAGTGGGGCGATTGGAAAGTCGCGGGCCCAATGCGGACGGGGGAAAAGTGACTGCTATCAGCGACCTCGACATATTCGCACGCGTCGCCCGCACCGGCAACATGTCGGCCGCCGGCCGGGAGATGGGCCTTTCCCCGGCGGTCGTATCCAAACGCATCAGCCAGCTCGAGGAGCGCTTGGGCGCTCGCCTTTTTCAGCGTACCACCCGCCACCTGAAGCTCACCGAGACCGGAACGGGCTATTTCAAGCGCGTCGCCGATATCCTCAGCCTTTGCGAGGAAGCCGAAGATTTCGTCAGCCGCCGCAACACCACCCCGCGCGGCATTCTGAAGATCACCGTTCCGACGGCGTTCAGCCGCCGCCATATCGCACCGCATCTCGAAGGTTTCCTGGCCCGCTACCCCGACATCGAGCTGCAGGTGAACGTGACCGACGACCTCGTGGATATCATCCGCGAGGGCTACGACCTCGCCATCCGCCTTGGCGAGCCACCCGATTCCTCCGTTGTTTCCCGTAAGCTCGCACCCGATACCCGCGTGCTGTGCGCGTCCCCCTCCTACATCGAGCGCAATGGCGTGCCCGCCAGCGTTGCCGAGCTGGAGCTGCACAATTGCCTTGCAGCCGATCCGATCGAGGTCTGGCGGATCATCGGTCCCGAAGGCGAAGTGCAACTGCGGCCCTACGGCAGCGTGCGCAGCAACTCCGGAGAGTTCGTGCGCGAGCTGGTGCTCTCCGGCGTCGGGATCGGCATGCTGTCCGCCTGGGACATCGGCGCGGAGCTGCGCGAGGGCCAGCTGCGCATCGTGCTGCCGAAGGTTCGCAGCGTCGAGACGAGCGGCGTCTACGCCGTCTATCCGAGCCGGGAGTTTATGCCGGCAAGGGTGGATGTCCTGATCGAGTTCCTCGCCGGGCTCTATGGCCCCGTGCCCTATTGGGAGAAGGCCCTAGACCTCGGGAAGGCGCAGGGTGCACCGAAGCAGCGCTCCGGCGCCCGCAAGACCGGCGCCGGCAAGCGCACGAATGGGGTGCCGGCGAGCGGTTGAGCACCGGATCTGGATGCTCGCGCCAGGCAGCAAGCCACCGGCTCACAGCGTTGATCGTCCGCGCCGCTTGATCGCAGTCCGCCGATTTGCTGGTGTGCCTGTACGCCGGGGTCGCGTGCGACCCGGCAGGGCAATCGCGGGCGGGCAGACTATGGACGAGGGTTATGCGAGACGGCCGCGCGTCGGGCTCTTCGTGACCTGCCTCGTCGACGTCATGCGCCCATCGGTCGGATTTGCCGCCGCGCGCCTCATCGAAGCGGCGGGCTGCGAGGTCGTCGTACCCGCCGCGCAGACCTGCTGCGGCCAGCCCGCCTACAACAGCGGCGATAACACGAGCGCGCGCACCCTCGCCTTGCAAACGATGAAGGCCTTCGACGGGCTAGACTATGTCGTTGCGCCGTCCGGCTCGTGCGCCGCGATGCTGAAACTTCATTACCCCCGCCTCATGGCCGGCGACGCCGAAGCAGAGGCCGCTGCCCGTGCGTTCGCAGAGCGCGTGCACGAGCTGTCGTCGTTCCTCGTCGATGTGCGCGGCATGACAGCGGTGCCCGGCGCGTTCGAGGGACGCGTTACCTACCATGACGGTTGCTCGGGCTTGCGCGAATTGAAGGTGCGGGCGCAGCCGCGCCGTCTCCTCTCCGCCGTGCCGGGATTGGAGCTGATCGAGATGGCCGGAACGGAGACCTGCTGCGGCTTCGGCGGGCTGTTCGCGGTGAAGTTTCCCGCCATCTCCAATGCGATGGTGACGGCAAAATGCGCAAACG
>DASRYA010000053.1:0-10422 GCA_035687305.1 Hyphomicrobium sp.
CTTGAGATGCTTGCGGGAGATGATCTCGAACTCCTTCTGCCGCAGCTCGTTCTGCGCCGTCTCGCGCTTCGTCTCGGCAGCCTTGATCACTTTGCGCCCGCACACGGCCCAGAGCTCCACCCCGTTCTCGCCGATGGTTGCCGGAAGCAGCTCATCGTCGTGCGCGTTGAGGAGGAGACTGCGCGTCGGCTCGGGCAGACTGCTCGGGCGACGGTCGCCGAGGTTGTCGAAGCGGACGCCCGGCACGCCGCGCGCCATGGCCTCCATGCTCTTGCAGCCATCGAAGCGGGTGCGGAGCTGCTCGGCGTCGTTCATGCGCTGGGCGAGACGCTTCTGGTCCTGGTTCGTCGGCACCGTGAGCAGGATGCGGTGGATGCGCAACTCCACATCGTCCTGGCCTTCGGTGGTGGCGACGATGCGGTCGACGTCGCGGTTGGTGACCGTGATCTGATGTCCGAACTTGCGGCGGATGACATCCTGCCAGGAGAGCGTGGCGCGGATGCGCTCGCGCATAACGGAGATGTTGGCGCCCATCTTGGCGAGGTGCTCGCCGAATTGCGCCAGGTTCATCTTGTTGCGCTCGGCCATGCCCGCGATGATGCGATCGACCTCCTCGTCGGGCGTGACGATGGAGAGGCGCTTGGCTTCCTGCAGCTTCAGGCGCTCGTCGATGAGCTCGTCGAGGGCGGCCTTGCGCGCCTCGGGCACGTATTCGCGCTCGACCTGCTTCTTGAGGCTGGCGACGAACTCGCCTTGCAGCTGGCGCACGCGTGCCTGCTGCTCGGCCTCGCTCTTGGGGGGATTGGCCTGGAGGCGCTTCATCGCGAAGGCCTTGAACTGATCGTTCATCGCCGGCGACTTGAGCCTCGCCTGCAGCTTGCGCTGAATTTCGGGGGCGCCGAGCATCGCGAGGGCGACGCGCTGCTCGATCTCATAGCCGGTGATCGGCTCGTCGTTGACGAGGGCGACGATGGATTGGATCGGCCGGTCGCCGTTGGCGTCGGCCTGGGTGACGCGCGCAACGACCGTCGGCTTGGCGCGCGCGCCCGCGGCGAGGGCGGGCGTTGCGACGGCCAAGGCCGCGGCGGCGAGAGGTAGCGCGTACATGCAGCGGCTGGCGATCTGGCGGAGCGGCTGCGCGGAGGTGTATCGGGCGCGGTTGCCGGGGGCGCAGAGAGGGGTCTCGTCGTTGCGAGGCGATTCTGCGCGGGCGCGCGATTCTGCGGGCAACCGCGCGGCCGGCGTATCGATCACCGCTGGGCCGGCTTCGGCGCCGCGCCACGGGGGAGGCTGCGGCCGGTAGGTACGGAGATTGACCATGTCCTCGAGTCTTCCCGTCATGTCATCGGCTTGGGCGTCGCGCTGCGGTCCGCCTCGAGCGCTCTGCTGCCTGCTTTTTTATGCGGACGTCGCCCTTCCGGCCAGTCCCATAGATGTTTTTCAGGCGCCCGCGAATGGCCGCGCGGCGCCTCTCTACGCGGCAATCTATCGACGCAAACATTGGCCGTCCCGTGGCGGGTGCCATAGCGGTGAACGGGAGCGGTGAACGGGCCGCTGACCCAGCGCAATTTTCCCGCCCGCACCGTCGTCGCGTGGCGGTTAACGGGCAGCCGATTGCTGCTCGCTGAAGCGCGAGCTCAGCGCATCCGTCGAATAGCCGAACTCGCCGAGGTGCTTCAGCTCGAAGCGCAGCATGAGGGTCTGGCCGTCGACGAGGTTCGGGTTGTGGTAGTAATTGTCCGTGTACGTCGCGGTGAGCACGAAGCACTCGTCGGCGTAGCGCACCTGGAACATGTCGGAGGCGAGCTGGTCGTCGTCGATGTCGTAGCGCATGGCGGCGGCGACGGTCCAGCGGTCGGTCAGGCGCAGGCTGAGGCTCGCGTAGAGATCCTCCTGCGCCGAGTTGATCGCGTTCGTCGGGTCGGTGTTGAGGTAGGCGTAGACCGCGTTGGCGGCCACGGGCCCGAACACCACCTGCGCGCCTGCATCCTGGCGCGCCAGGGAGAAGTCGGACTGGTCGAAGCGCGACTGCGAGATGAACTGCAGGAAGCTCCAGGGCGCGATGTAGGCACCGAGCACGTAGTCGGACCGGTCCGTCTGCAGGCCGCTATAGGGCGTGAAGGTCGGATTGCCGCTCGGATCGAGACCCGGGTCGGCATAGGGGTTGAATCCGGCGATGTGATAGCTCTCGCCCGCGAGGACGCGGGCATAGCCGCCGTTGTTGCCCTGGAAGGTATACTGCACGCCGACGTTGGCGCGCGTTCCGGTCTCGATGCGGTCGTAGCCCGAGAACTTGGTGATCTCGAACAGGTTGGTGTCGTCGAACACGAGGCTCTGGGCATCCTCGTTCGGCAGGTTGTCCTGCTCGATGTAGGCCTGGCGGGCGATGATCTGGCCGATCGGCTCGATCACGTGCGAGCCGCGCTGCGTGTTGGCGACCCAAGGATAGGCGACCGTCACGCCGGCAGCCGCCAGGCCGCGCGCGACGGAGGTGTCGTGCACGCCGTTGGGGCTCTGCGGATCGACGTAGTTGTTGAGCTGGTAGAGGTCGCCGCGGAGCTGAGCGAAGGGCGTGTAGGTGATGCCGATCGGGTCGGTGAGGCGCCGGCGCCAGTTGACCTCGGTGACGACGCGATTCATCTGCTCGTTCCCCGTGATGTTGGGGAATACGAGATTGTTCTGATCGCTGGAGAAGGCGAGGGCGTTCGTGTTCCACGTCAATTCGCCGCCGAGCACCGGATCGGCGAAGACGTAGTTGTAGTCCATGATCGGATAGGCCCACGACTGCGCGCCCGATTGGGGCGTCGTCGAGTACTGCAGGCTGGTGAACTGATAGGCGGAGAGACCGAAGTAGTTCCGGTCGCCGATGCCTTCGAGGAAGATCTTGTTCACCCGGTCCGTGAGCAGGATGTTGTCCAGCTTGTAGAAGCGGCGGAACTCGTCGTCGCTTTCGACGGTGACGTCCCAGCCGAACTTCCACCAGCTCGACAGCGAGAAGAGGCCCTTGGTGTCGAGGCTGCCGCGCCAGCCGTCGTATTTCCAGCGATCGGCGATCGAGGACGGCAGCGTCGAGGCGTCCTGGTCGATACCGGTGCCGCGGATGAAATACTGGCCGTTCTCCGTGCGATGGCGCCATTCACCCTGCCAGAGCACGCCCTGGCGGGAGGAAACCATCGGATAGAAGGTGAAGTCGTAGTTCGGCGCCAGCGCGAAGTAGTAGGGGATCGTGGTGCTGTAGCCGAGGGTCTCGGAGATCGACGGCTGCGGCATCAGGAAGCCCGACTTGCGCTTCACCGACGGGTCGGCGTGCTCGAAGTAGGGCGTATAGAGGATCGGCACGCCGAACAGCTCGAACTGGGCGTCCTGGTAGGTGATCGTCGCAGCGGCCTGATCGTGGACGACGGTCGCGGCGCTGAGACACCAGAGCGGCGGCATGCCGCCGTCGGAGCGGCAGGGCGTGAAACGGCCGTTCGTGAACACGGTCGTGTTGCCGCCGCGGCGGGTCGCGCGCTCGGCGGCGATGCGCGTGTCGTCGGCGGCGACGACGGAGAGCTGTGAGACGAACCCGTCGCGGAAATCGTCGGTCAGCGTGTAGCGGTCGGCGCGCACCACGTTGCCGTTCGGCTCCTTCAGCATGACGTTGCCCACGGCCGTCAGCGTATTCGCGGACTGGTCGTAAACGACTTGGTCAGCAGTGAGGATGTAGTTGTTGTAATAGATTTCGACGTTGCCGCGCGCGATCACACGGTTGCCGCCGGTGTCGTAGACCAGCTCGTCGCCCTGGAGATAGAGCGGCTGCGACTTGTCGATGTTGCGCGAAGGACCGACGAGGCTCTGCTTCGGGAACGAGCTCTTGGGCTGGACGTCGGGCGCCAGCGTCGAAGGGTCCTGGGCGAGGGCTTGCGGTGTGGCGAAAAGCGGAGCAGCGAACAGCGCGAGCACAGCCAAACGCACCCAGCCAGCAGCCTTACGGTGCCGGCAGGTGACGCGTGACGATCCGCAACCCTCTTGCGGTGCCCGCGTTTCACGCATCACTCAGCCATCCTCCTGGTGCAACAGTACCGCAGCCGAGACAATCATCACGAGGACCACGGGCAACCAGATCGCCGCCCAAGGAGGCGTCAATCCAGCCACACCGACTTGTCGGGAGACCTCCGAAAGAAGAAAGAAGCCGAACCCCCCCACCAGTCCGGTGATGACCATAGTCTGGATGCCTCCGCCGCGGAATGACCGCAACGACACAGTGGCTGCCAAAAGGACCATTGCCGCGCACAACAATGGCCTTGACATCAAGGCCTCGTACTGCACCCGCAGACGGCTGGATGAAAGTTGAGCTTTTTCAGCGACTTCAATCAGGGCTGGCATCTCCCAGAACGACACCGAAAAGAGGGTGCCGAGGGCATCGCTGACGCGATCCGGTGTAAGGTATGTGGAGACGAGGTAGATATCGAATTTTTCCGGCTCCCGGCCAATGCGCACGACCCAGGCTTCTTTGATCTCCCAGTAGCCCTCGTGGAGGTCCGCCCGCTTGCCGTCGACTCGCTCCACGAACCGTCCCTGGGTGTCGAAAATGAAGACCGACACACCGTGCAGTGTGAGGCCGCGGTTCGTCGCCATGACGGCGCTCATCACCGACTGGCCATCGGCGCCGTTCTGGCGCAGCCAGGAGGTGCCCGAGCGCGATCGCAACAGATTCGTCTCCCGGCCGAAAGCCTCCGCGAACATATCTTCCGCCGCATCGCGGCTCGCGGCCGCCAGCGGGTTGAAGACGGTTACGGTGAGTACCCCGACCATGAAGGCGACGAAGATGCCCGGCCGCAGGAACTGCCAGACCGACATGCCGCCGGCCCGCATCACCGTGAGCTCGCTCTTGCGGCTGAGCTGGAGGAGGGCGGTGATCGATCCGACGAGCACCGCGAAGGCGATGAGAAACTCGGCGTAGGCGGGAAGCCGCAGGAGGGCGATGGCGGCGAGCGTGGACAACGCCACGTCCCCCTGCTTGCCCGACTGGCGCAACAGCTCCACGAAATCAATGAGATAGATCAGGACCGAGCAGAGGAGGAACGTCGCCAGGATCCCGGTCAGGAATTTGCCGGCGACGTAGCGGCCGAGGGTGCGGGTGCGGAACATGGCCGTCACCTGCGTCCGGAGGCGGCGAGGGCGCGCACGCCGCCACGCCAGCGGCCGACGAGGCCGGCGAGATGGGCAAACGCGTCAGCGACCGGATCGAGAACGATGCCGGGGAAGCGCGAGGTGGAAAGCCGGCGCCGCGCACGCTCCATCAGGAAGATCGACCCCAGAATAGCCGACAGCGGCAACGCATAGAGGAAGGGCGTCGCTGCCGAATTCATCACGACGAAATTGTTGAGCGCGAGGCCGCCGAGGCGCAGGGCAGCCGCGAGCACGAAGGCGATCGCCACCTGCTGTACGCGATTCTGGCGTGTCGAGTGCGCCTGTCCCACCGCCGCGAGCGCGATGAACGCAAAGGCGAGGGGGTAGAGCGGATTGGAGAAGCGCTCATGCAACTCGGCTCGGAACTTGCCCGGGGCGGCCCGGTAGTTGCCGCTCGTCGGCTCGGGATAGAGCAGCTCGCTCAGGTAGCGCTCGCGCGGTTTCAGGTCGCTGTCCTCGTTCAGCTCCTTCTCGAACTGGTCGAGGTCGACCGCGTATTTTTCGAAGACGATGATCTGCGCGGGCTCGTCCTTGTCGGTGCGGCGGACGATGTGCCCGTTGCTCATGAAAAGATAGTTCGACGGCTTCCGCTCCACGATGACGCCGCGCTCGGCGAGGTAGGACTGATTGAGCGCCGGATTGCGCGTGTCGTGCACGATGAGGCCGAGCAGCTCGCCATTGGGGGCGCGCTCGCGGATGTGGAAGGTGAGGCCCTGCTCGGGGCTCGAGAACGCGCCCGGCTGGATCACCTGGGTGAGGATGTTGGCCCGCACCTCGACGATATACTGGCGCAGGAGCTTGAGGCTCCACGGCATGCCGACGTGGTTGACGAAGGCAACGCCGATCGCGACGAGCATGGCGAGAAGCAAAAGAGGGCGCGCAGTGCGCCAGATCGTGGCGCCGGACGCGGTCAATACGATGAGCTCGCTGTCGCCGTTCAGCCGGTTGAGCGTGTGGGTCGATGCGATCAGCAGGGAGAAGGGCGCGATGATCGCCATCAGATTCGGAAGCGCCAGCGTCGTCATCTTGATGAGCATCCAGACGTCCTGACCCTGGCTGGTCACGACGTTGAGCTGACGCAGGGCCAGCGCCACCCAGACGATGCTGGAGAGCGACAACAGGATGATGAGCAGAGCGGAACCGGCCTGCCGAAAGACATACCTTTCGAAAATCGTCATGCTGACCGAGTGCCATGCCTCCGGGGCCGGTGCATAGCCGGCATCCGGGCCCGTCCCATTCGAGCTTCGTTCCATTCGAGCGTGGCGGAAATTCGGCCCGTTCCCAACGGCCAGCTCCCAACGGCCAGCTGCCAACGGCCAGCTGCCAACGGACCGTGTGGCCGAGGACCGCCCTGGCGCCCCGCCGGGCGCCAATTCCCCGCGTTCGCGAACACAGCATGAACAGCCCCCCGGACACAAGGGCTTGATCAATCCGGCGCGATCAATTGCGCCCGGGCTCGCTTGCAAGCGCGGCGCTCGCGGGGTAGCTCGGATGGATCTTAGTTTCTGACTTCCTGCCTTCCATGCATGGCTCGGGTCGCTGCCGCTCGGCGGGGGCGCTTCGCTGCCATGGGAAGCGGGAAGCCCCACCTGCAACCATTCTGGGAGCTCCGCCCCGATGACCACCCGCCCCGAAATCGATTTTCAATCGCTCTCCGCCGACCTCGAGCCGACGGTTCTCGTGCTGGCCGGCGATGGTGCGGCGCTGAGCGCCCGCGGGCGCGAGCTCGACCAGCGCGCAGGCGGCGCGCTGACGAAGGCTGCGGAGGCGGGGCAATACAAGGGGCGCCGCAAGGCGAGTCTCGAAGTGCTCGCTCCGCCGAAGCTCGGCGGCGTCAATCGCATCATTCTGCTCGGCACCGGCAAGAGCGGGGAGATGAACGAGAACGACTGGGTGCTGCTCGGCGGCTCCGCCGCGGGCGCCATCGCGGGACGCAAGACGAAGTCCGCCAGCATCATCGCCGAAGCGCCGGAAGGGGCCGGCATCAAGGCCGATGTGCTCGCCGCGCTGCTCGCCTTCGGTGCGAACCTGCGCAGCTACGAGTTCAGCAAATACCTGACCAAGAAAAATTCCGATGAAGACGCCAACGGCGAGCGCGACGGCTTGCAGAAGCTCGTCATCCATTGCGCCGACCCGGACAAGGCGCGCGCCGCCTACGCCCGTTACGCCGCGCTTGCCAACGGCATCGTCACCGCGCGCGACCTCGTCAACGAGCCGGCGAATGCGCTCGGTCCGGTCGAGTTCGCCGACCGTGTGAAGGAGCTGGAGGCCTTGGGTCTCGAGGTCGAGATCCTCGACGCCGACCAGCTCGCGGAGCTCAAAATGGGTGCGCTGCTCGCCGTCGCCCAAGGCAGCATCCGGCCGGCGCGCGTCGCCATCATGCAGTGGCACGGCGCCAAGACGAAGCGCGCCAAACCGGTCTGCTTCATCGGCAAGGGTGTCGTGTTCGACACCGGTGGCATCTCCATCAAGCCGGCGGCCGGCATGGAGGACATGAAGGGCGACATGGGCGGCGCCGCGGCCGTCGTCGGCACCATGCAGGCGCTCGCCGAGCGTAAAGCCAACGTTAACGCCATCGGCATCATCGGCCTCGTCGAGAACATGCCGTCGGGCACGGCGACGCGTCCGGGCGACATCGTGCGCGCGCACTCGGGCAATACCGTCGAGGTGCTCAACACCGACGCCGAAGGCCGCCTGGTGCTGGTCGACCTGATCTCCTACGTGCAGGAGCGTTTCAAGCCGCGCCTGATGATCGACCTCGCGACCCTCACCGGTGCGATCATGGTGGCGCTCGGCAAGGAGTACGCCGGCCTCTTCGCCAACGACGACAAGCTCGCCGCCGATCTCCTCGAAGCCTCCGCCGAGACGGGCGAGAAGCTGTGGCGGATGCCGCTCGACAAAGCCTACGACAAGATGCTCGAGTCGAAGAATTGCGACATCAAGAACATCGGCGGGCGCTGGGCGGGTTCATGCACCGCGGCGGCGTTCATCAAGTACTTCGTTCATAAGGACACGCCCTGGGCGCACATCGATCTCGCCGGTACGGCGATGGATGCGCCTAAGTCGGAGATCAGCCCGAGCTGGGGCGCCGGCTGGGGCGTGCGCCTGCTCGACCGCTTCGTCGCGGACAACTACGAGAAGGCCGAGAAGTAGGGCGAAGGGCGCGGCGCCGCCGCGCCGCTACTGCCGCGCGCTACGATGGTCCGGCGTCGATCTGTCGATGCCGGACGTTGCTACAAGCACTCACGCGCGTAGCGGTAAGCTCCCGTTAATACGCCTGTCCCACGCATCTATTTTCCATAATATATATTATGCGAACGATGGATGCGTGCGGTGACTGGGCAGCGGCGTATGCCGTGAACGATGACGCGAGAGGCTAGGGCCGCGGAGCCGAGGTCGTGGAGCTTCCACGGCGCCGGCACTGCAGCTCAGTCCTGCGGCAGCATACGCTCCGCCCGGCGCACGCCCGACGCGATCAGGGCCGCGTAAACCGCGCTGACGAACCCCGACAGCACGTTGACGCTCACGACGACCGCAATGAGGCGCGCCCAGTCGGCCGACATCAGCTGGCTCAGCACGCTCACGATGAATTGGTCGAATGCCTGCTTGAGCTGGAAGAGCAATTCGCTCACCTGCTCCACCGAGGGATTCTGCGGCGTCTCGAAGATGATCTTCCAGCCGAGACCGGTGACACTCTGCTGCGGCAGAACCCCAGCCGCTGCGAGCAGTGCCATGCCCGCCGAGAACGCGAGGCCGAGCAGCGGCGCGAGGCGGAAGTAGCCCCAGCGGATCGGCAGCGCTTCGGCTTTGATGGAGATGTAGCGCAGCAGATTGGCGCCCGCGTAGACGCATACGCCGAACACCACGGCCACCCAGAACAGTCGGTCCGAGTTCGTGCCGGAGAACGTAAAGAGAGTCGCAACACCCGCAACCAGAGCCTTGAAGGCAGCCTCGACGAACCCGACGCATCCGGTGAGGAAGAGGCTGCGCGGTACGCCGGTGCCGAAATAGAACGGCAGCTCATAGCGCAGCCGTGCCACCTCCAGCTGCATGCCGAGGACGAAACTCAAGCCCATCGTCACGGCGGCGAAGATGAATGGATCGTAAAAGGCGAATGCGGCGACGGCCACCACGGCGGATATTTCCGCCGCGATGATGGCGCCATTCCCCAGGATGCGCAGGATGATCATGCCAGTGGCCTGTCCGCCTCGGACGCCCGCCCCCTGCGGCACGCCCTCCCCGCTCCGATGCTAGAGCATTTCCCGGCGAAGTGGAGGCCTGTTGGTCGCGAGAAATGCGAGCAATCGAGGACGTAGCGTCCGTCCGATGCCACGGGATCGCAAGGTGCCGATCCGACTAGGAAACCGGGTGCGGCGCCTGGCAGATGGCATCCCCTACCCGGGCAAGCTGCGCCTCGAACGGAAACGAGCGGCGGAACACCCGGAACGAGCCGCCGGTGTCACCGATGATCTGCAGCCGCGCCGGGCTGGTGGCCCCACCGTCTGCCGCCTCCCGGTAGAGCGATGTCTGAACCACGTAGGGTTCGGTCCCCGGCGCCAGTTCGAGCGTGCCTTTGAATTGCACCGTGTCGGCCTGCGGCTCGCCCGTATCGATTTTCAGCGCGGTGCCAGCGCACTTGTCGTTTGCGTCGATGCGTATCCCGCACCATCCGCGGCCGCACGCAACGATGTCGAGCACCAGTGGAGCGCTCTTTTCCGGCGCCCAACTGTCACCCTGCCAACGCCCCGCGATGTCCGCCGCCGTGGGCGTTGCATTGAGCGGCGCCGCCGCTGCCAGAACACAAAGAGCACTCAATATCATTTTCAGCATGGCGTGCCTTTAAACCTCGCAGACGATGATGCTCGACGCAGCGACGACAGCTTCAACCGCCGGCGAATTTATGTCGGCCGTGCGCGCTGTTGCCGGACGCGCTCCACGCCTTGCCGTCATTTGCGCCGTCTTGCTGCTTGCGGTGCCCACCGGCATCGTCGCGATGGTGCAAGGCATGGGCGCCATCCCACTTCCCTACAATCTCTTTCTCGTCGATCAGCGCCTGCCGGGGATTTTCAAGCTCCACATGCTGGCATCCGGCGCGGCGCTCGTGCTGATCCCTCTGGCGATCGCGGTACGCCGGAATGGAGCGTGGCATCGCCCGCTCGGATATGCGGCAGCCGGCTTCGTGCTCACCGGCGCGCTGACTTCCCTGCCGGTCGCGGTCTATAGTCATTCCGCCGACGCCGCGCGTGGGGG
>DASRYA010000054.1:0-17848 GCA_035687305.1 Hyphomicrobium sp.
TCGATGACGGTGCGGCGCCCGACGAGGATCGCATCGGAGCGCGCCCGCAGCAGGTGGCCCTGCGCGCGCGCCGCTTCCCCGGTCACCCACGTGGGCTGCCCCTCCCCGCCGCGCGGCACGCCGCCGTCGGCGTCGAGCGCCAGCTTGGCGGTGACATAGGGACGGCGCTCCGTCACGCGCAGAATGTGCCCCGCGGTCACCCGGTGAGCCTCCTCTGCGCAGATGCCACGCTCGACGATAATTCCCGCCTCGCGCAGTCGCGAAAGCCCGCTGCCCGCGACGCGTGGATCGGGGTCCTCGATCGCGCAGACGACGCGCCGTATGCCGGCTGCGACAATCGCATCGGCGCACGGCGGCGTGGCGCCGTGGTGCGAGCAGGGCTCGAGGGTCACGTAAATGGTTGCGCCGCGGGCCCGCGCGCCGGCCTTGGCGATGGCTTGTGGCTCGGCGTGGGGGCGTCCGCCCGGCGCCGTCCAGGCGCGGGATACGATCTCGCCCGTCGTCTCATCGACGATCACGGCGCCGACCGACGGATTGGGCGAGGTGCGGCCCAGCCCGCGCGCAGCGAGGCGCAGCGCGATTCCCATCATCTGCGCGTCGAACCGGGCGCGGGGCGCGCGATCCATCGGCTCAGTGCTTCTTCAGCGGCGCCGTTCCCGCAACGGTGCGTTCGAAAGGAATGTGCGGACCATCGTCCTGGTCCGGTTCGGATACCGGCTCGGCCGCGATCTCGCCGAGGACCTCGTGGAAATCGGCGGCCTCTCGGAAATCGCGATAGACGGAGGCAAAGCGCACGTAGGCGACGGGATCGAGCCCCCGCAGCGCCTCCATGACGAGCTGGCCGATAACCGAGGATGGCACCTCGCTCTCGCCGGAGCTTTCGAGCTGGCGCACGAGGCCGGACACCATACGCTCGACGCGTTCGGTGTCGATCGGGCGCTTGCGCAGTGCGACGTTGACCGAGCGGACGAGCTTGTCCCGCTCGAACGGCACCTTGCGGCCCGAGCGCTTCACGACCAGCAGCTCGCGCAGCTGTACGCGCTCGAACGTCGTGAAGCGACCGCCGCAGTCGGGGCAGATACGCCGCCGGCGGATGGCGGCGTTCTCCTCGGTGGGGCGGCTGTCCTTCACCTGCGTGTTCTCGCCGGCGCAATAGGGGCAGCGCATAGCAAGGCCTCCCTCGCCGCCGGCCCTCTCGCGCGGCGGACGACGATTATTAGCTGGAGCGGGTTACCGGAAGCAACGAGGCGCGCCTGGGATCTCCCAAGCGCGCCTCGCAAATTCTGAAACCGGATATCAGGAGTAGATCGGGAAGCGGTTGCACAGGTCGATGGCCTGCGCCTTCACCTTCTCCTCGACGGCGCCGTTACCGGCCTCGCCGTTCGCCGCGAGACCTTCCAGAACCTCGGCGATCATGCGGCCGATCTCCTGGAATTCCGCGACGCCGAAGCCGCGGGTGGTGCCGGCCGGTGCGCCGAGGCGGATGCCGGAGGTGACCATCGGCTTCTCCGGATCGAACGGAACGCCATTCTTGTTGCAGGTGATGTGCGCGCGCTCGAGAGCCTTCTCGGAGATGTTACCGGTCAGCTTCTTGGGACGCAGGTCGACGAGGATGAGGTGCGTGTCGGTGCCGCCGGACACGAGCGCGAAGCCCGCGTTGACCAGCACTTCGCCCATCGCCTTGGCGTTGTTGATGACGTTCTGCGCATAGACCTTGAACTCGGGACGCAGCGCCTCGCCGAACGCCACGGCCTTGCCGGCGATGACGTGCATCAGCGGGCCGCCCTGGATGCCAGGGAAAATGGCCGAGTTGATCTTCTTGGCGATCTCGCCGTCGTTGGTGAGGATCATGCCGCCGCGCGGACCGCGCAGCGTCTTGTGCGTCGTCGTGGTGACGACGTGAGCGTGCGGGAACGGGCTCGGGTGCAGACCACCGGCGACGAGGCCCGCGAAGTGAGCCATGTCGACCATGAGGTAGGCACCGACCTCATTGGCGATGGCGCGGAAGTCAGCGAACTCGATGTGGCGCGGATAGGCCGAGCCGCCGGCGATGATGATGCGCGGCTTATGCTCGAGGGCGAGCTTGTAGACCTCGTCCATGTCGATGCGGTGCGTATCGGGGCGCACCTGATAGGAGACCGGCTTGAACCACTTGCCCGACTGATTGACCGGCGAGCCGTGCGTGAGATGACCGCCGTGGGCGAGGCTGAGGCCGAGGATGGTATCGCCCGGCTGGGCGAGCGCGTTGAAGACGCCCTGGTTGGCCTGGCTGCCGGAGTTCGGCTGCACGTTGGCGAACTCGCAGCCGAAGAGCTTCTTGGCGCGGTCGATGGCGAGCTGCTCGACGATGTCCACGTACTGGCAGCCGCCATAGTAGCGACGGCCCGGATAGCCTTCGGCGTACTTGTTGGTGAGCACGCTGCCGGCGGCGTCGAGCACGGCCCGGGAAACGATGTTCTCCGACGCGATCAGCTCAATTTCGTGCTGCTGGCGGCCAAGCTCCTTACCGATCGCATCGGCGATTTCAGGATCGCTCTCGGCAACGCTGGCGGTGAAAAATCCGCTCTTGGAGGGCTCGGCCTTCGCGTTAAACATAGGTCGTTTTCCTTGGTTCTCGATAAACAGCGGTTTCCGATCGAGCGCGCCGGCGCCCCACCAGGCTCACCGCCATAGTAGGTTGGCGCCGGTTCGGGCTCAAGCCGTATAGCTTCTCGCGGTTTTCAACCAGTGCTTTTTGGGGGGTGCGCGCAAGCGCAGCAAGCGGACTATTCGGCCGCAAGCCGCACATACTGGCCCTTCGAGACGGGGCAGGCCTCCCACAGCTCTCTCAGAGCCGAGACGAGGTGGTCGATCTGCTCCGGCGTGTGCACCGGCGAGGGCGTCAGCCGGATGCGCTCGGTGCCCCGCGGCACGGTGGGGTAGTTGATCGGCTGGACGTAGATTCCATAATGCTCCAGCAGGGCGTCGGTGACAGCCTTGCAGTGCACGGGATCGCCGACGGTCACGGGTACGATATGGCTCGGCGTCTGGTGCGCCGGCACGCCCGCATCGGTCAAGCGGCGCTTCACCTCTGCCGCGCGCTCCTGGAGCTGGTTGCGCTCCACGGAGCTCGACTTCAGATAGCGAATGCTGGCCACGGCGCCTGCGGCAAGGGTCGGCGCCAGCGACGTTGTGAATATGAAGCCCGCAGCGTACGACCGGATGGCATCGCAGCAATCGCGCGAAGCGGCGATATAGCCGCCCATGATGCCGAAGCCCTTGGCGAGGGTGCCGTTGATGATATCGACGCGGTCCATCACGCCGTCACGCTCGGCGATACCGCCGCCGCGCGGGCCATAAAGGCCGACCGCGTGCACCTCGTCGAGGTAGGTCAGCGCGCCGTATTTCTCCGCGAGATCGCAGATGGCGCCGATGGGGGCGATATGCCCGTCCATCGAGTAGACGCTCTCGAAGGCGATGATTTTCGGCGTCGCGCGATCATATTCCTTGAGCTGCGCCTCGAGGTCCGCGATGTCGTTATGGCGCCAGATGCGCTTCGGGCCGCGGCCGTGGCGGATCCCGGCGATCATGGAGGCGTGGTTCTTCTCGTCGGAGAAGATCACAGCGCCCGGCATCAACTGGGCGAGCGTCGCCAGCGTCGAATCGTTGGCGACGTACGCGGACGTGAAGAGCAGCGCCGCTTCCTTGCCGTGCAGGTCCGCAAGCTCGTGCTCGAGTTCGACGTGATAGTGCGTGGTGCCGGCGATGTTGCGCGTGCCGCCGGAGCCTGCACCGACCGTGTCGATGGCTTCGTGCATCGCAGCAAGAACGGCCGGATGCTGCCCCATGCCGAGGTAATCGTTGGAGCACCAGACGGTGATGGGGCGGGCAGGCTCGGACTTGTTGAAGTGATCGGCTTTGGGATAGGCGCCACGCTTGCGCTTCAGATCGGCAAAGACGCGATAGCGCCCCTCACGATGAACAGCAGCGAGCGCATCCCGAAATGTCTTTGCGTAGTCCATCAGCCGAATTCACTCCCCAGGCTAGTGTTTTTGGCTTTATTTTCCCTTCATCATTGCTCGCCTGGCACTGGCGAGCAATGTGACTATTGTCGCGCCGCCGTCATGGATGCGCAGTCTCCGCGAAGGAAGTGGCAGCGACCTTGACGTAGGTCAACCGTAAGCGGCGAAGACTAATACGCCGCAGCCACCTCCCCGACCCCATCTTTTAAGTAAAGATCGGGGCGGAATTGAATGACACCGTCGGGCGTCGCCCAGGCTGTCACGTACGCAAAATACAGCGGAACCGGCTTGCGCAAGCGCACGGTGCGCGTCTGTCCGGTCTCACGCAAGTGATCCACCTGTTCCGCCGTTCCCTGACCCGACAAAAGCCACGTCGCGAGCTGCGCGATGTTTTGAACGCGCACGCATCCCGAGCTGGCAGCTCGGAAATTACGCCCAAAGAGAGACTCTTTTGGGCTGTCATGCATATAGACGGAGCTCGAATTGGCAAAATTGATCTTTAGGAAACCGAGAGGGTTTTCCTTTCCCGGCGCCTGTCTATAGGTGAGCTGCAGCGGCCGCCCACTCGACCAGTCGACCGATTCCGGATCGAGTTTCTTGCCTCCCTCGTAGGCGTCGATGCCGAACTTCACGAGGACGCTCTCGCCCTTCTTCTGCATGTCGCGGCCCTTCGGGACCAGATCCTCCTTGATGACCGTCGGCGGCAGCGTCCACATCGGGTTGAAGGCAAGGTCGGTGATGGTCGAGCGGAGCAGCGGCGTCGGCCGGTCCGGCTTGCCCACGACACCCGAGTGCCGCAAGGCGACGGCATTGTTCTCCACCGCCTCCACCTGCGCGGCCGGAATGTTCACCAGCACGTATCGCTTGGCGACGATGCGCGACAGATCGGTGAGGCGCGTCAGGTTGGTCTTGAGCTGAGCGAGGCGCACCTCGGACGGCACGTTGAGCGCCGCGATGGTGCGCTTGTCGATGACGCCGGTCGGCGCGAGACCGTTCGAGGCCTGGAAGCGCTTCACCGCCGTATCGAGATCGGAGCCGAAGTGATCGGGATAGCTCGTCTCCCCCGTCAGATCGCCCGAGCGCATCAGCCGCCGGCGCAGGATGCCGACGGCGGGATCCGTCATTCCAGGCTCCAGCTCGACATCGGGAATAAGCGGAAAGCCACCGCGCGCCACGATGTCCTCATAGCGCGCCACCGCCGCCTTGGTCGGCGCGATGTTCGCCTTCGAGAGGGTCGGGTATCCCTTCGGCGGATTGGATTGCCACTCGCGGATGAAGCTGCGGTCATAGCCGCCGCCACTATATTGCGAGGGCCCTTCCCCCACCGGACCAAAGCGCAGGTATTCCTGTGCGTTCCCCGGACCAGGGCCCGCCAACAATGCACCGGCGCCCAGCGCCAGCACGCTCCACCATCCCCCCGGCGATGAGCTCACAGCTATCCTCCCACTTTCTCGAAGCGTGGCCTCGGCCCGTGCTGCCCATCCCCTGGCAAGCCACCGGAATATCGGGATTTTCGCTTGGACTTGCAAAGGTGAAAAATATGTCGTGCCCAAAATCAGGGCTGGCGGGCTCGTATGCGGCGAGCCACCGGGCCGGCAATCCCGCGATCTGCCAATTGGAATCAGCCGTAACCCACCGGGCCAAACGATCCGGGCCCGATAAAAAAAGGAGCTGCGGGGGGTAGCCCCGCAGCTCCTTGGCGACCGGCAGTCGGGCGTTCTGCCCGGAGAGGATTGATTAGAGGCGGTAACGGATCTGGTCCGACCAGAAGCGCTCCAGGCGCACGAGCGCCTTGTTGAGCGCACGGAAATCTTCCTCGGAAACCTCGCCCACCGTCTCCACCGAGCCGAGCTGGCGATTATAGAGCTTCTGCACGACCTCGCAGGCTTCCTTGCCCTTCTCGGTAAGGCTGACCCGCACGCTACGGCGATCGGTCTCCGAGCGCTTGTAATGCAGGTAGCCCATGTCGACGAGCTTCTTGAGATTGTAGGAAACGTTCGAGCCGAGATAATAGCCGCGCGTTTTGAGCTCGCCCGCGGTCAGCTCGCTGTCACCGATATTGTAGAGCAGCAGCGCCTGGACGCTGTTGAGGTCTGCTCCACCGAGACGATCGAACTCGTCCTTGATCACGTCGAGCAGGAGCCGGTGCAGTCTTTCAACGAGACGCAACGCCTGCAGGTATTCGGAACTGAAGCTTTCATTCTGCACTGGCGCACGATGGCGCGCCACATCGAGCGCAACACTCATAACTGCCTCACACTGTTTGACGCCGGTTCCGGATGTTTTTCTTTGTCCGGATTATGCCAACAGGTAGGGCATAAAACTAAAAGTCACCTAAATAGCCATAGTAAAAGAACAGTAACGGGGTGCGCGTCGAACACTTTATTCATCACGCCAAAATGTAATTTATGCTTTGCGCATTACACGCGCGCCGCCTGCATTTCCTGGCGTGTCGGCAGCACGAGCTCATTTGCGCCCATCGGCGCGAAGTAATCGTCAACCATGTCCGTAGAGACATCTTTTAGCATGTGCGGATTCCATCGGGGATGTCCGTCTTTATCGACGAGCACGGCGCGTACGCCCTCATGAAAATCGCTTCCATCGAGAAAACGGCACGCGAGCCGATAATCGATGCTGAGCGTCTGGCGCAGATCGAGCGCGCGCGCATCGCGGATATGACGGTGCGTCACCTTGAGAGACAGCGGCGCGCGCGCATTGAGATCGGCAACGACGCCTTGGGCCCATTCGCGGTGTTCGCCCTCGACCAATTGTAGCCGCGCAATGATCTCTTCGACCGTCGCAGCATTGAAGCAGCGCTCGATCACCGCCGTCACGCCGGCGAGCGCGCCCGGCCCCGGATCGACGTGCCGCTCATCGAGCACCGTATCGACGGGCCAGGTGTCGGCGAGCGCCGCTTTGATTTCCTCAAATCGGCCGGCGGGAATGCAATGGGTCAAAAGCCCCAGCGCGAAGGCGTCCGCCGCGCCAATCGTGCGCCCCGTGAGGCCGAGATACATGCCAATGTGGCTGGGCATGCGCGAGAGCGTCCAGGCAACGCCCACATCGGGAAAAAGTCCGATCGCCGTTTCGGGCATGGCGAATTTGTAGCGCTCCCCGGCCACCCGGTGCGTGCCGAAAAGTGAAATACCGACCCCCGATCCCATGACCGCACCGTCGATCAGCGAGATGGTCGGCTTGGAAAAGCACTCGTGCAGCCAGTTCAGCGCATATTCGTCCTTGAATGCCTGCCGTGCGGCGCCGATGTCCTGCGCGGCGAGACGTACGATCTCGCGCACGTCGCCGCCCGCCGAGAACGCCTTCTCGCTCGCCGACTGCATGACGATGCAATAGGTCTGTGGGTCACGGGCAAACCGCGGCAGGCCGTCGGCGAGTTGCTTGCGCATGGCGATTGTCAGCGCGTTGAGCGCACGCGGACGGTTGAGCGTGACGATACCGCAGGAGCCGCGCATTTCTATCAGCAGCTCCTCGGCGGGCGGCATGGAGGTTTCCGTCATCGTCGGCGCTGCGGTCTTCTCTTGCACAACTTTGTTCCCGTTCGCTGCTCACAGTCCGGCCCCGATCATCAATCGGACCGAATTCCCTATACACTCGGTCCGATTATAGGGAAACTTGCGCGGTCGATTCGCCAATGCTGGCAGCCCCCGTGCGCAAGGCACCAAAAACACGTGGAGACGCGAACGATGTTGCGAGCCGGCCTTCGATTCCCAGCGGTGCTCGGGACGATCGTCAGCGCCATGGGCCCCGCCGCGGCCGAGCCCGACTGGTCCACGCTGGCGATACGCAATAACGGCGGCACCGCCGGCCCGCAAATCACCCACCAGATTGAACTCAAGGGTAGCATTCCGCCGGGCATCGTCGTCGCGCCGGCCACGGCGCCTACGCTGCCGGAGCGCAAACCGGATATAGGCAAAGCAACTCCTACACCGGCTCCCGACATCTGGACCTCCGAGCAGATCGCCGAAGCTCGCGCCCGCTGCACCGCAGCGCTCAAGCGCGTCAACGCCACCGTCGTCTATGAAGAGCCCATCAAGGACGGTGACTGCGGCGACCCTGCCCCGATCAGCCTTTCCCGGCTGGGCAACGTCTCGTTCACGCCTGCTGCCCGCATCAACTGCGGCATGCTCGCGCCCCTCGACACCTGGATCAGCAAGAACCTGCAGCGCTCCGCCATGCGCCAGCTGGGCGCCCGCATCACCCAAATAGAGGTGATGAGCGACTATTCCTGTCGCACGGCCCTGGGTCGTGTCGGCAAGCGGCTCAGCCAGCACGCCTACTTCGACGCCCTCGATATCCGCGGCTTCGTCACCAACAAGGGCGACCGCGTGCACGTGCTCGACGCCTGGGGATCAACCGGGCGCGACATCGCCAAGGCGAAAGCGAAAGCAGAACAGATCAAGGCGGCCGCCGAAGAAGCCGCCAAGGCCCGCGCCCGGGCGACCCAAGCGCAGGCGCAGACGACCGGAGCCGCGGGCGCGACCGCGAATAAAAACGTGCACGCCGGCAGCGTCGAAATGGTCACGGCCCTTTTGCCGGGTGCAAGCAAGCAGAAGCAGTCCGCCGCGCGCCTCGGCGGGCCGCCGGATACCCCCAAGAGCGCGCGCCGCGCCGGCACCAATCCGGCATTCGGCAGCACCACTGTCATGCCTGCCGAGCCTGCGATCGCGCCGCCTCCGGCGGATCCCAAGGCGCGCTTCCTGCGTGAAGCCCACGCGTCGGCCTGCAATATCTTCGGCACAACGCTCGGCCCCGAGGCCAACGAGATGCATCGCAACCATTTCCACGTCGATATGGCGCAACGGAACATCAAGAATATCTGCAAGTGAGCCGGTTGGTCGCGGGGCTTTGGCGCAGGCTTGCAAAATCCGCCCCGTTGCTATGAGTGTGGCCGAGCCTTACCCTGGACGCCCACAATGAAGCATCGACCGCCAGTTTCGCCATTGCCCGCCACGGCACGCACTGCGCCTGTCGCGGAGCCTGGGCGCCCGCTGTCTGCCATCGGCGCCTACCCCAGCGTGCGCCTGCGCCGGGCACGCTCGACGGACTGGTCGCGCCGCCTCGTGGCCGAGAACCGGCTCGGCGTCGAAGATCTCATCTGGCCGCTGTTCGTCATCGAGGGCACCAACAAGCGTCTGCCCGTTGCATCGATGCCCGGCGTCGAGCGCCTCTCGATCGACAACATCGTCGCGAACGCCGAGCAGGCCGCCGAGCTCGGCATTCCGGCGATTGCGCTGTTCCCAAACACCGAGCCGAAACTGCGCTCCGACGATGCGCGCGAGGCATTCAATCCGGAGAACCTGGTCTGCCGGGCAACGCGCGCCATCAAGGCTGCGGGCGTGGAGATCGGCGTCATTCTCGACGTGGCTCTTGATCCCTACACGAGCCATGGCCACGACGGGCTGTTGCGCGGCGGCGAGATTGCGAACGACGAGACGCTGGAAGCGCTCGTGCGCCAATCGATGGTGCAGGCGGAAGCGGGCGCGGACATCCTTGCCCCGTCGGACATGATGGATGGGCGCATCGGCGCCATCCGCACCGCGCTTGAGGAGAGCGGTTATGTCAACACGCTGCTGATGGCGTACGCCGCGAAATACGCTTCCGCTTTCTACGGCCCGTTCCGCGATGCGGTCGGCTCGTCAGTGATGCTCGCCTCTTCCGCGGACAAGCGCGACAAGCGTTCCTACCAGATGGATCCGGCGAACTCCGACGAAGCGCTGCGCGAGGTCGCGCTCGATCTCGCCGAGGGTGCCGACCTCATCATGGTCAAGCCCGGCATGCCTTACCTCGACATCGTACGCCGCGTCTCGGAGACGTTCCGCGTCCCCACCTTCGCCTATCAGGTGTCGGGTGAATACGCGATGCTCCAGGCCGCAGCGCAAGCGGGATGGCTGGACGGCGAAGCCGTGATGATGGAAAGCCTGCTCGCGTTCAAGCGCGCCGGTGCTTCCGGTATTCTCACCTATTTTGCGCCGCGTGCCGCTGCCGTCCTGAACGCTGCACGCTGACGATCTCAGCTCACGTTCAGCCTTCGACGTCGCCCGAGCATGCTGTCGGCTGCAATGGCCGCACAAAAAAGGCGCGGAAGATATCGCTTCCGCGCCTGCGTTTCTGGACGCTGCTATCTTATTTGCTGTTGCCGTCCGGCGTCATCGTTGGAACGGACTTGTCCATCCGGTTCGTAGGCGGATGGGGCGTATCGCCCATGTTGCGATTTGACTTCGCACTCCCAGCCTCGCCGGAACTTGCACCGCTCGCGGCCGAGCTTTTCACAAGGCCTTTGTTACACGCCTTCATGAACTCGCCTTTCTCGAGTGTTTTATCGCCATCCGGGTTCGCTGCTGCGAAGTCGGTGACGTAAGCGGCGGCCTGAGACTGCGTGATGGGCTTGCCGTCCGGGCTCGCGGAATTCCACAAGGACGAGCACTCGGCCGCCGACATCTTCACGTTACCTTCCTGTTGCGCGTACGCGCCGATGACTGATGCTGCTGAAAAGAGTCCGACGAGCACAATCCGATTGATAGAAACATCCATTGCCACGCTCTCCTGTGTTAACGTTCGTGTGTGTTAACGTTTGTGCCGGCGTAATACACCGATCTCACCAAGCAACGCTTCGTCACAAAGGATGTTCCGTGCTTTTCTGCCACGTGCATAACGCCGGAAGCTGAGGAATCCCGTTTCTGGACGACGCCATGCGCGGATCGCTCGATCTCTCGGCGTGCTGCGCGGCAACGCACTCGCAATGGCTTCGGCAGCAGCACCCCGTCTAGGTGCCGTACGTGCATGGCACAGAGGTGAATGCACGTGACGCCGAATGGTGCTCAAATGGTCGGAGGTCTTCCCGTTCCAGTGAAGGATCTGCCATGCGCTTTGTCACCGCCATCCTTGCCGCAACGCTGCTCGCCGTTCCTGCACTTGCCGCGCTCAAGCCCGGCGATGCAGCGCCCGACTTCACTGCCCCCGCCTCCCTCGGCGGCAAACAGTTCAGCTTCTCTTTGGCCGAAGCGCTGAAGAAAGGGCCGGTGGTGCTCTATTTCTATCCGGCGGCGTTCACGCCCGGATGCACGCTCGAAGCGCACGAGTTCGCCGAGGCGATCGACAAATACGCGGTCCTGGGCGCTACCGTGATCGGCGTCAGCGCCGACGACATCGAAACGCTCGACCGCTTCTCGGTGAGCGAGTGCCGGAGCAAGTTCGCGGTAGCTGCCGATGCCGATCGCAAGATCATGCAGGCGTACGATGCGGTGCTGGCGCGCAAGCCGGAATACGCCAACCGCACGTCGTACGTGATCACGCCGGACGGGCGCATTTTCTACGAGTACACCGACCTCAATCCCCACGAGCACGTGGCGAATACGCTGGCGGCGGTGGAGCGGTGGAAGGCTGGCGGAAAGTAGATACTCAAGCGGTGAACCAAGACACGTGCCTCGGACGGAGACGGGCGAATGCCTGCGCTTACTCCAGGTGCTGCGCGGCGTCACTGGAATGGAGCCCCGTTCAAACGGATGTTCTCGCCGTCGCCTGCACATCATACGGCTACGGCGCGACAGGTCGGGGACGGAGAGGCGCGCCGCTCCATCTCCCACCTGTCGCTGTATCCGCGTTTATTTGTGGCGGTGCTGGTGCTCGTGCTCTTCACGCGTCCGCGCTGCCTGACGTGCGGAGGCTTCGCGATCCGCTTTCGTTCTGCCTGTGCTCGGGTGGCTGCCAAGCTCTTTCCAGTTCTTCTCCGTCATTTCCACCCCATAGTGCTCGGCCGCCTTCCTGATGTTGGCGAAAGCCAACTCTCGGTCCGCATCGGACACGTCAATGGTCTGATCGAAGCGCGCGATTGCGTTCCGTACGTGACTTGCGTCGGTTAGCGGTTCCTTGCGCTGTTTGGGGAAGGCGTAAACGCTGTCTGGCAAATCGCTGCGCTCGGTAAGTTCGCCGTGCTTCTCGTGAGGTTTCCAGGTTGTGTGCATCACAGGCCTCCATTGGCCCCATTGCGCCCCGGCTTCCGAATGCTACGGAACGGTCCACGACAATCGGGGGTTCCGTGCGACCGCGTGTCCGACATTCGAAACATGATTGAGAATCATTGATTGCATCTTTCAGGCAGATGCGCGCAGGGCGCTGTTCGCACGCAGATGCCGCGAGTGGCGGTGTTCGGGCAGGCGTCACGCGACCTTTAAGCACCCATTCTACGGTGTGTAGGTGAATTCGACTGTCCAGGCGTCCTTCGGCTGGGTGTGGAGCTGCCAGAACTGCTCGGCCACGGCCTCGGCCTCCTTCGAGCCCGGATCGACAAAGCCGGCAACGGTAACTGTGGCGACATGGACGCCCTTTTCCTTGAAACTCTCGAATAGCCCCAGAGCCAGCGCACGGATGCCGGCTTTGCCAATGCTCAGCGAGAGGTAGTCCGGATGCGGGAAGAGGGCGAAGCCGCCGCCGGTCAGAAGCATTGAGCCGGAGCCTCGCTCCACCATCTTGGCGGCGGCCGCCTTCATCGCGGCCTGCGCGCCGCCGATGTTCACGGCGAGATCGGGATTGAAAGTGTCGGCGGGCTGCTCGGCAAGCGTGGCCTTGCGCATCGAAGCCGCGTTGTAATGCAGCACATCGATGGCGCCAAACTCCCTTTCAACGTCGGCGACGACCGCAGACACGCTATGCGCGTCGCCCGCGTCCACCGTCCGAACGTCAACCTTATAAGCCTTGGCTGTCAGCTGATCGGCCAGGTGCGCGGTCTTGGCTCCGTTACGGGCGCTGAGAACGACGCGGAAGCCTTCTTTCGCGAACCGTTCCGCCGTCGCCAGTCCCATCCCTGGTCCGGTGCCTATGCTGAGGAATGTTTTCATGTCGTTGCTCCTCGATATTGCGATGGCGATGGGATATGCGAAATCGAGCGGCAGATAATCAGGTCTGAACGCATTATATTCGTGCGCATCATGCAGGAATTGTTCGAACGGGGCGGATTGGAGCTGCTTGCAGCCTTCGTGGCCGTGGCCGATAGCGGCAGCTTTACCGAGGCGGCCAAGAGGCTTGGGCGCGATGCGTCGGTCGTCTCCCGCAGGGTCACTCAGCTCGAGGAGGAGCTTGGCGTCAGCCTCTTCTCAAGGACGACGCGGCGTGTGGTGCTCACCGAGGTCGGAGCCCGCTACTATCGGCGCGTGCAGGGCTTGCTCGAAGAGTTGTCGTCTGCGAGCCGCGAAGCGAGCGATATCGCGGCAAGCCCGCAGGGGCTGCTCCGGGTGTCCGTGCCGGTGACCTTTGGAAGACAGTGGATCGCGCCTTTGCTGCCGCGGTTTATCGCGAGCCATCCACACATCAGACTCGATGTCCGCTTTTCCGATCGCTTTGTCGACGTCGTGGCCGAGGGCTTCGATGTCGCCATCAGGGTCGGGCGGCTTCGCGACAGCTCGCTGACCGCGCGGAAGATTGCGTCCTACAGAAATCTTCTCGTCGCCGCGCCTGCCTACCTCCAAGCGCACGGAAAGCCGCGCACGCCGGAAGATCTCAAAAAGCACACTTGTATCGGTTTCACCGGCTATGCGGGCTGGCCGGACTGGTCGCTGTCGAAGGCGGGGAAGCGCAAGACAATCCGGCCGCGGGGACCGCTCGCCGCCGACAACTCGGAGGTCGTGCTCTCCGTGGCGATCGCGGGAGCAGGCATAACGTTCACGTCGGATTGGCTCGCCGGTCCGGCGCTGCGGGAAGGCAAGCTTCGCGAGGTTCTTCCCGGCTGGGGCGGCAAGGGAGAGGGCGGCGTTTACGCAGTATTACCGCCGGGGCGTCTCGTTCCCGCCAAGACGCGGCTGTTCGTCGACGAGGTCGCGAGGTCGATCAAGGCGGGCTGGGCCAAGCAAAGCTGACGTCGGATGGACGCCATCGATCGGAAGCTCCCGCGGCCTGGAATCGATTGAGCACAGCAGGCGACGCAGCAGCGCAATGCAGGGAGCGCAAAGCGAACCGATGTCTCAGCCACCTGTCCGCCATGCCTCAGATCGCCGCGCGCGGCTGCGATGGCGCGATGGCGGAGGCGGCGAGCTCGGCGCTTGCACCGGCCTTCGCCTGCCGCATGGCATCTTCCAGATGGGCGATCAATTGCTCGTCGAGCTGTAGCGTTGCAGCCAGATATTTGAGGTAGGCGCGCTCGGCATCGGTATCGGCTTCGATGGCAATCGCGGAGGCGAGATAGATCTCGGCGCGCTGCTCCGGCATTGCGGCCGCGGCGGCGAACTGTGCGGGCGACCAAGGACGCGCGATCTCCGCGTCGAGGAAACTGCGTTCCTCACTGCCGACGCCCAGCGCACCAAGCCGGCCGACGATGGTGTTGCGCTCGGTCTCATCCAGACGGCCGTCGGACAACGCGGCGGCGATCATCGCGCGCACAAGAAGCAGCGCATGCTCGTTCGCCGGTGTCACGGCGGGAAGCGTGCTCGGCTTGATCGCAGGAACGGAGCTTGCCGAGGTATCGGCGCCAATGGGCTGGCCGGTGCGGTAGTTGGAATAGGCGCGATAGGCGAGACCGCCGAGCGCCGCCGCCGCGCCGAGCTTCAAAGCTTCACCGGCGAACTCGCGGCCTGCCTTGGAGCCAAGCAAAAGCGATGTAATGGCACCGGCGGCTACGCCTCCGGCGACACCGCCGAGGCCGGATGGAACGTTGCCGGCAACGCCGTCCAGCATGCCCCGCGCACGCTCGAGAAGATCGTTGGCAACAGCCGGCTGCCGGGCCTGCGGTCGATTGTCCATCGGCACCGACACGCCATCTCCGGGCTGGCCGCCGACCAGAAGATCCAGAATACGCGTTGCGTCGATCATGCTCTGCTCCCTCGCGAATTTCGTATCCGCTAGGTAGGGAGCGCTCGGGCGCCGGCAAGTGTGGCTGCAATGTTTGGAAGTCGTCTAAAGCGGTGCCGGAGCGCTACCGCTTGCCGACGATCGTCAGGCTTTGCACGCCGCGGGGCGATAGTTTCGGGCGCCCGCTGGTGATCTGTCCGGTATTGACGCCGGCCCAGCCGATTTCGCCGGAAAGGCGCCCGTATTCGATTTTGGGACAGCGGTTCATCACCACGCGCAGACCTGCGGCTTCCGCCTCGGCGGCGGCCTCGTCATTGCGCACGCCAAGCTGCATCCACACGACCTTCACGCCAAGCTTGTCCTTGAGGGCGATCGCCTCGCGCGTAATACCAAGCGCAGCTTGCGAATTGCGGAAGATGTCGACCACGTCGACGGGCGCAGGCACATCGGCGAGCGTTGCATAGACGGGCTGTCCGAGGATTGCTCGCCCCGCATAGCCGGGATTGACGGGATGCACCGTGTAACCCTTACCGAGCAGGTACTTCATCGCGAAGTAGCTCGGCCGCGATGTGTTCGCGGATGCGCCAACAAAAGCGAACACACCCACAGAGCCGAGGATGTCGGCAATGTAGTCGTCGCTATAGCCGTCGTGGTCCATGGGCCTGATAAGGGCGCGCCCGGAATGTCGCAAAAATATCCGCGGCGGAATCGTTACCGCAAGCAATAGAGCACCCGAATAATGGCAGATCGCGTGACGCTGCGCATCGCACGCATCGTCACACGCTCGTTACTTCAGCAGCCCTTCCACTCGGGCTTGCGCTTGCCGAGGAAGGCGCCGATCCCCTCCTCGGCATCGCGCGCCATCATGTTGTCGACCATGACCTGCGCCGCATAGGCGTAGGCATCCGCGAGCGGCATCTCGGCCTGGGCGTAGAAAGCGCGTTTGCCGATGGAGACCGTGAGCGGCGACTTGGCGGCGATCTTGTCGGCCATGGCGAGCGCCGCGGGCAGCACATCCGCGGCCGGCGCCACGCGATTGACGAGCCCATATTCGGCAGCCTCGGATGCGGTGAGCATCTCCCCGAGCAGCAGCATCTCCATGGCGCGCTTGCGCGATACGTTGCGCGAGAGCGCCACCATGGGCGTGGAGCAAAAGAGCCCGATGTTGACGCCGGGCGTTGCGAAGTGCGCGCCCTCCGCTGCAACGGCGAGATCGCACGTTGCAACGAGCTGGCATCCGGCCGCCGTCGCCGTGCCGGTTACGGCCGCGATGACTGGCTTCGGGCAGGCCACGATCGCCTGCATCATCGCGGCGCAGCGGCCCATCGCTTCCGTGTAGAAGGCGAGCCCTTTGTCGGGATCGGCGCGGTGCGCGGTGAGCTCCTTGAGGTCGTGCCCCGAGGAGAATACGGGGCCGTTGGCGGCGAGGACGATGGCGCTGATGTCATCGTCCGCGCCCAAAGCGTCCACGGCTTCATGGAGCGCGCGCATCATCGCGAGCGAGAGCGCGTTGCGCGTTGCGGGCCTGTTCAAGGTGAGGAGCGCAATGCGCGGATGCGGCCGTGCCTCGAGCAGCAGCGGCTCGGCCGAAGCCGTGTTGGCAACCGTCGCATCCTGCATTGCGTCCGTCCTTGTTCTCGGAGCCTATTTCACCCAGGGCCTGTATTCTACCAGAGCCTGTCGCGGCCTACTGCAGCGCTTTTTCGATCTCTGCCCGGTGCGCCTTCACCAGCTCGACGTTCTCCATGTATTCGAGCCGGGGCGTCGTCTTGATCGCATCGTTCAGCTCTTCAATGAGCTGCTTCTTGTCATCCTCGGGAATGGTGGCATCGGCGGTGACGTCCTCCAGCTCCTTCTTCAGCGCCTCCACCGGCTCGGTGAACTCACCCGACTTGGAATCGAGCCCGGCCATGACGATGGAAATGTTTGCGGCCACATCATCCAGCTCGGAGAAGTTGGCGAACCCGTGCTTGCGGGCCAGCTCGTCTAGCTCCGCCTGAAGGGCAGCGTCGATGTCGTCGCCCGCATCCTGGAGCTTCGGGGCGACGGCCGCGAGGTCGGGCTGGGAGGAGATGAAGTTCTTCACCTGGGTCTCGGTGAGCCGGATCTGCTTGATCGGCTCATCCTTCGCATCCTGATCTTCGGCGGCCACCCCCGTGGCGGCTACGAAGAGGGCCACCATCGCTGCAAGGCAAGGCAGCAGAAGCTTGGAGAGTGAACCGGTCAGAGACTGCTGCATTATTTTCCTCCCTGGGGAATTTATGTGCCCGCGCGCGCGGCTTTTGCAGGCGGATGCCATCAAGAGTTTGCGACGAATTCGCGCCTGGGACACGAGGCGCAGGGATTCGCCAGCATTTGCCAAGTGCCCCAAAGCGGCCGACGCCGCAAGCCAAAGGAATGCGGCTTGATGCCAACGCCGCTACGCGGAGTTGCCCCGATAAGGTATTATAATACCACATTATGCAAGCTATTGTTTTTGAATGTGTTTTTTATTTTCCCGCAAACGATGATTGACACCGCTCGCGCTATCTGATTCAAGCGCGCCACTCACGCCTGTTGCGGTCGATGCTCCGGCACCCCGCGCGGCGATCCAATGGGAGCCTCCGACTATGACGACCTACGTCGCCAAGCCCAGCGAGGTGGAGAAGAAGTGGATTCTGATCGACGCAGACGGTCTCGTCGTCGGTCGGCTTGCCGCTCTCATCGCCACCCGCCTCAAGGGCAAACACAAGCCGATCTATACCCCGCACGTCGACTGCGGCGACAATATCGTCGTCATCAATGCCGAGAAGGTTGTCTTCTCCGGCGATAAGCACACCGACAAGGTCTACTACCGCCACACCGGTTATCCGGGCGGTATCAAGGAGACCACGCCGCGCCGCCTCCTCGAGGGCAAGTTCCCCGAGCGCGTGCTGGAGAAGGCCGTCGAGCGCATGCTGAAGCGCGGCCCCCTGCAGCGCAAGCTGATGCGCAACCTCAAGATCTACAAGGGCGGCGAGCACCCGCACGAGGCGCAGAGCCCGGAGAAGCTCGACGTGGCCGGCCTCAACCGC
>DASRYA010000055.1:0-19039 GCA_035687305.1 Hyphomicrobium sp.
TTTTTGCTGGCGCCGGGCGACTCCCCTGCGAGGAGCCGGCCGCCCGGCGCGGCAGCCGCCTTACGCGCCATGATCGGCTTGAGGTACTGCCCCGTGTAGCTTTCCTTCGTCGCGGCGATGTCCTCGGGCGTGCCTTCGGCCACCACGCGCCCGCCGCCGTCGCCGCCCTGCGGGCCCATGTCGATCACCCAGTCGGCGGTCTTGATCACTTCCAGATTGTGCTCGATGACGACCACCGTGTTCCCGGCGTCGGCCAGCTCGTGCAGCACCTCGAGCAGCTTTGCCACGTCGTGGAAGTGCAGGCCCGTGGTCGGCTCATCCAAGATGTACAGCGTGCGGCCCGTAGCGCGGCGCGACAGCTCCTTCGACAGCTTGATGCGCTGCGCCTCGCCGCCCGACAGCGTCGTCGCCTGCTGGCCGATCTTGATGTAGCCGAGGCCGACGCGCGCCAGCGTCTCCAGCTTGTCGCGGATCGACGGCACCGCGGAGAAGAACTTCGCGCCTTCCTCCACCGTCATGTCGAGCACGTCGGCGATCGACTTCTCCTTGAAGGTAATTTCCAGCGTCTCGCGGTTGTAGCGCTTGCCCTTGCAGACGTCGCAGGTCACGTAGACGTCGGGCAGGAAGTGCATCTCGATCTTGATGACGCCGTCGCCCTGGCAGGCTTCGCAGCGTCCGCCCTTCACGTTGAAGGAGAAGCGCCCAGGGCCGTAGCCACGCGCCTTCGCCTCGGGCAATCCCGCGAACCAGTCGCGGATGGGCGTGAAGGCGCCCGTATACGTCGCCGGGTTGGAGCGCGGCGTGCGCCCGATGGGCGACTGGTCGATGTCGATGACCTTGTCGAGATGTTCCAGACCCTCGATGCGCTTGTGCGTGCCGGCGTGGATGCGCGCGTTGTTGAGCTTGCGCGCGGTGGCGGCATAGAGCGTGTCGATGATCAGCGAGGATTTGCCGGAGCCGGAGACACCGGTGATGCAGGTGAGAAGGCCCAGCGGGATCTCGACGGTGACATCCTTGAGGTTGTTCTCGGATGCGCCGACGATCTTCAGCGACTTGCCCTTCTGCGGCGCGCGGCGCTGCTTCGGCAGCGGCACCTGGCGCACGCCGGAGAGATACTGGCCGGTGAGGCTCTCGGGGGCGGCCATGATTTCGGCGGGGGTGCCCTGCGAGACGATGCGGCCGCCGTGCACGCCCGCGCCGGGGCCAATGTCGACGACGTAGTCGGCGGCGAGGATGGCGTCCTCGTCGTGCTCGACGACGATGACGGTGTTACCAATGTCGCGCAGGTGCTTCAGCGTACCCAGCAGGCGGTCGTTGTCGCGCTGGTGCAGGCCGATGGAGGGCTCGTCCAGCACGTAGAGCACGCCGGTGAGGCCGGAGCCGATCTGCGAGGCGAGGCGGATGCGCTGGCTTTCGCCGCCCGACAGCGTGCCCGACGAGCGCGATAGCGTCAGGTATTCGAGGCCGACGTCGTTGAGGAACTGCAGGCGCTCGCGGATCTCCTTGAGGATGCGCGTCGCGATCTCGTTTTGCTGCTTGGTGAGCGTTTTCGGCAGGCCGGCGAACCAGTCGTTCGCGGTCTTGATCGACATATCGGTGACTTCGCCGATGTGCTTGCCGTTGACCTTGATGGCCAGCGCCTGCGGCTTGAGGCGATAGCCGCCGCAGGCTTCGCACGGGTGCGAGCCCTGGTAGCGCTCCAGCTCCTCGCGCACCCAATCGCTGTCGGTCTCGCGCCAGCGCCGCTCGATGTTCCCGATCACGCCCTCGAAGGGCTTCACGGTCTTGTAGTTCCGCGTGCCGTCGAAATAGGTGAAGGTGACCTCGTCGTCGCCAGTGCCGTAGAGAATGGCGAGCTGCACGTGCTTGGGCAGCTTGTTCCACGGGGTGTCCATCGACACCTCGAAGTGCTCGGCAAGGCTTTCGAGCGTCTGCTCGTAGTAGGGCGAGGAAGCACCGGTCTTGGCCCAGGGGACGATGGTGCCCTGGGCGAGCGACAGATCGGCATTCGGCACGACGAGCTCGGGCTCGAACTGTAATTCGGTGCCGAGGCCGTCGCACGTCGGGCAGGCGCCCGCGGGCGCATTGAACGAGAAGAGGCGCGGCTCGATCTCGTCGATGGTGAAGCCGGACACCGGGCAGGCGAAGCGCGCCGAGAACACGATGCGCTCGTGCGTCTCGTTCTTGGACTTGTTGGCGCCCTTCGTTTCGGAGGCGGGAAGCGGCTTGTCAGCGAATTCCGCGACGGCAACCTGCTCTTCGCTGAGGTTCAGCGCGGTCTCGAATGAATCGGCGAGGCGCTTGGCGATGTCGGAGCGCACGACGAGCCGGTCCACGACGACGTCGATGTCATGCTTGTATTTCTTGTCGAGCTTGGGCGCGTCATCGATTTCGTAGAAGGTGCCGTCGACCTTGACGCGCTGGAAGCCCTTTTTCTGCAGCTCGGCCAGCTCCTTCTTGAACTCGCCCTTGCGTCCGCGCGCGATGGGCGCCAGCAGGTAGAGGCGCGTGCCCTCCGTGAGCGTCAGGACGCGGTCGACCATTTGCGAGACGGTCTGGCTTTCGATCGGCAGCCCGGTGGCGGGCGAATAGGGCACGCCGACGCGCGCGAACAGCAGGCGTAGGTAATCGTAGATCTCCGTCACCGTGCCGACGGTGGAGCGCGGGTTCTTGGAGGTCGTCTTCTGCTCGATGGAGATGGCGGGCGACAGGCCGTCGATGTGATCGACGTCCGGCTTCTGCATCATCTCCAGGAACTGGCGCGCGTAGGCGGAAAGGCTTTCGACGTAGCGGCGCTGGCCTTCGGCATAGATCGTATCGAAGGCGAGCGAGGATTTGCCCGAGCCCGAAAGCCCCGTGAACACGACGAGGGCGTCGCGCGGGATCTCCAGATCGACGTTCTTCAGGTTGTGCTCGCGCGCACCGCGGACGTGAATGGTCTTCATCAGCGACGGCGCCGCGGGCGGCTTAGGGGCTTTGGCCATGCGTTGTGTCTAACCGACGCCGGTTTGGGCGGCAAATGTTGGGAAACCTGCCCGGAGGGGCGGTTCCCCGGGGGATCACCATAGATAGTAGCAGGTGCGCTGGGGCGAAAGCGCCGCAACTGTCGCGCCGGATGACGGGCGCAAGCGCCGGAAAGACAGCTCCTGTGTTGGACGGACCGGCAGGCCCGTCGCGGCACCCGGTTCGGCCGCCGCGGGGGAGCACTGCGGTTCGGCCGGGTCTTGAAAAGTCATGAGAGGCAGCCGGCCGTCAGCGCCTGAAGAGCTTCGGTGAAAGCGGGGTATCGGCTTGCCGAGCAGAAGCCCGCAACACAAAAGGGCAGGGGCCTATCCCGCGAGTGTTTGAAAGTCGCAAACGGCTTCGGAAAGCCGCCGTGTTCAACAGCTACCGACGGTGAGACGGCAACGCGCGCGGCGTTTCGGGCTTTGCCCGCTTCCCCTTCAGCGCGGTGACAACACTTGGACGCCATTGCTCGCTCGACAGGCTTCGATAAAAAAGGCCGTGGAAACCACGGCCTTTCACACAGCCTCGGCACGCCAATTATCTTCCATGGGGAATGGCGCGATTTCAGCGTCGGGTTCTGGCAGCGCTTCGAAGCGGCGTTACTTCTTCTTCGCCGCCGGTTCCTGCACCGAGATGAGCGACTGCCCGTTCGAGCTGATCACGTCGCCGTCCTTCACCATCCATGAAAAGCCCCAAGGCCCGGTGACGCCGCAGCCGTCCTTGCAATCGATCTTCACTTCCTTGCCTGCGCCGACGGTTTCGACTTTCTCGGTGTTGCCGAGATCGACGCCGATCGTGAATTCGCCATCGCTGGTGTTCTTCACGGTTGCTGCGGCTGCGGGGCCGGCGATTGCAACGGTGAGGGCCGCTACCGCGGCGGCAGTAAGAAGTTTCATTGCTTCCTCCGCTTGGCAAATGTTGCTGGTTTTGCGAGCGTTTCTGACTTCGTCGCTGCAAAAAGATGGGATGGAGATCCGGGAAGCGCAAGACTATAACATTACTAAAAATTGACCTTGAATTTTTCCGGTTTTGTGTTCTTGCAACCGGTGCTTAGGGGATCACGACATACGGTGGCTGCGGCTGAAAAAGGGGGAGCGATCCGATGGCCGAGCTGATCCGATTTGCGATGTCCAACTTCACGCTGACGTTCCTGGTGCTGGGGATCGCGGCAGCGCTCGTGGCCGTGGCGAGGAAGCCCGACGGCTTCACACGGGAGAATCTCTCTGAAGCGCTACTGGCCTACTTCATCCTTTTCACGATCGCGTTCGCGTACTTCTACAACTTCATCTTCCACGTGTTCTTCGGCGAGGTGGCCGCACGTTTCATCGGCTGGGCGGACAGTCCGTTTCAAGCGGAGGTAGGGTATGCAAGCCTTGGCTTTGCCGCGGTAGGGCTGCTCGCTTTCAAAGGCAACTGCATGGTGCGGGTCGCCTCCATCCTCGGGCCGGCGATGTTTCAGTGGGGTGCTGCCGTGGAGCACATCCGCGATATGGTCGCGACCGGCAACATGGCGCCCGGTAACGCGGGCATCGTGTTCTATTCGGATATTTTTCTGCCCGTGATCGGGTTTACGTTGCTGTGGTTCAAGCGTTCCGCGGATGGCTCGTGCCAGCCGGCGGACGTGGCGCCGTTGCCAGAACGCGGCTAATCTCCCCGCGGGCGCCGGAACAGGCCGCAAAGAGGGGATGCCGATGAAACTGATGAAGTGGTTGCTCGTTGGGTTTGGTGTACTTTTCCTTGCGGCGGCCGCGGGCTTTATCGGCATCTATTATTGGGCCAAGAACGTTCCAGCCATCGCGATGAGTGAAGCGGATCTGGCGGTCGGCGGCAGCTATCCGCCCGAAGAGCGCGAGCGTTTGCTGAATGCCTGTACGCGCGGCGATGCCAAGCGGACGGAGACCTGCAACTGCGTTGCCGACAAGGCGGGTACCGAGCTGTCGCGCTATCTGCGGCTCGTGCTTACGGCGACGCTGAACGGAAATACGACCGAATTCGTCGGTATCACCAAGGGGTTGATCGATAGCGGTGTGCCGCACGAGCGGGTCGAAACGCTGGAGCAGGACGCCGACCAGCAGTTCGACACTCTGATGAAGGCGTGTGGGCTGGAAGAATGAGCCAAACCGCAGCAGGTCAGGACGGAGGCGCTTCGCAGAGAGCGTTGACGACGACGTGCTGCATAGCAGGCGGCGGCCCGGCCGGCATGATGCTGGGGCTGCTGCTGGCGCGCGCGGGCATCGATGTCACGGTGCTGGAGAAGCACCGCGATTTCCTGCGCGATTTCCGTGGCGACACCATCCATCCCTCGACGCTCGAGATCATGGACGAGTTAGGGCTGCTCGATGAGCTTCTGAAGCTGCCCCATAACGAAGTGTCGAAGCTGAGCGTGATGGTGGGATCCACGCCCATCAACTTCGCAGACTTCACCTTTCTGCCGAAGCGCCACGCCTTCATCGCACTCATGCCGCAGTGGGATTTTCTCGATTTCCTCGCTGCCGAGGCGCGCCGCTATCCGAACTTCCGGCTGATCATGCAGGCGAAGGTCGTCGATCTCCTCGAGAAGGAAGGGCGGCGCGTTGTGGGCGTGCGGGCGCAGACGCCGGAAGGCCCGCTCGACGTGCACGCCAATCTCACGGTCGGATGCGACGGCCGGCACTCGACGGTGCGGGAGAAGGCGGGCCTCGTGGTGGAGGACATTGGCGCGCCGATCGATGTCTTCTGGATGCGCCTTTCGCGGCGGCCCGATGATCCGACGACGTCCGGGCGGTTGAACGCGGGCAGCTTCTTCGCCCTCCTCGACCGCGGCGACTACTACCAGATCGCCTGCGTCATACCGAAGGGGAAGTCGGAAAGCATCCGCGCGCAGGGGCTCCCCGCGTTCCGCAGCTTCATCGCCGAAGGACTGCCGCTACTGGCCGATCGCGTCGACGAATTGCGCTCCTGGGATGACGTGAAGCTGCTCAGCGTTTCCATCGACCGGCTGCGCACCTGGTACCGGCCGGGCCTCCTGTGCATCGGGGATGCCGCCCATGCGATGTCGCCGGTGGGCGGCGTCGGCATCAACCTCGCCATTCAGGACGCTGTCGCAGCGGCCAACATCCTGTGGAAGCCACTCAGCACGGGAACGCTGACGACGTTTGACCTGGCCAAGGTACAGCACCGCCGCACCCTGCCGACCCGCGTAACGCAGCGCCTGCAAGTGCTGGCGCAGAACCGCATCATCAAGCCGGTGCTGCGCTCGACGCGTCCGCTACGCCCGCCACGGTTCATGCGGCTTATCGATCGCATGCCGCTGTTGCAGCGCATCCCGGCCCGGATTGTCGGGGTTGGCGTTCGGCCCGAGCACGTTCAATCTCCGCAGATCGCAGCGAAAACTGCGCCGGAAGGTCCCTCCGCCTGAGTGCGGCGGTGGGAATTATTCCCGCCCGCTTGCGATCAGCGTGCCGCGATCCGGCGGCGTTATCGGGCGTCGTGGTTGGTGAGGGCGACGAATTCCTCGTCTTCCTGTGCGCGGCGCTCGAAGCTCAGGAAATCATAGTAGCCGCAGCGCGCCCCGCCCGGGAAGGACCGGCATACCGAGGGACGGGCGGTGTAAACCGTGCAGCAGCGCTTCTTGGTATCGAAGAAGCGGCAGATGCGCCCATAAATGTCGTCTTTCTTGCGGCGCATGGCATATTTGCGGCCATGCTCCTCTTTGGTGAAGGCGCTCTTGGCTTCATCGAAGCTGAGATTGTGATGTTTCGCCAGCCGCTCGACATCGCGCTTATCCAGAGGGATGAGCGGATAGGAACAGCAATAGCCGGGACATTTCCGGCAGTTGAATTGTGTGGGGCTCACGCGCCTCTTCTCCTGCGGTGGTTCGGCCATCCTGGGGCTGCTCGGGCAATCGGCGGCGACCGGATGGGCGACTCCCGTTGGAGTCATGCAACGCTCGATAGGCAAAGAGCAAGGGGGGCAGCAGACTTGGACACATGCACGGGCGGATGTCACACTTTTTCCCATAAGGTCTGCGCACTTGCGCTCATCGCGCGCATCGAAGGGGAATTCGCTGCCGGCAAGCTCCAGGGCGAAGCGTTCGATCCTGCCGCGCGAGCGTCTGTTCTGACGCCCGTTTTGATTTGCGACGTTCATTGTGGGCCGGCCCATCCGAGGGGGCTCGCGGAATCGGTCACTGGCGTAGGGGTGTCACGGTATGGCGGACAGAACGCAGCGTTCGGCGGATGCCGATACCCCGGTCAATCCCTATAGTCTGCTCGAAGCGGTCAACAGCTCGAGCGATACCGCGCACACCGGCTGGCTCATCTTCCTCGCCATCATGACGTACCTCGTCATCGCCGTTGCCGGTGTGACGCACGAGGCGCTGCTGATGGAGACGCCGGTCGAGCTGCCGATCCTGCAGGTCAAGATCCAGCTCAAGCAGTTCTTCCAGTTCGCGCCGATCGTGCTGGTGCTGTTCCATCTCGGCATTCTTGCGCAGCTCGTGCTCCTTGCGCGCAAGGCGATCGAGTTCGATCACGCCATCGGCTTTCTGGAGGTGTCCGGAAAGCGCACGCATCCGCTGCGGCTCGAGCTGCACAATTTCTTTTTCGTGCAGGGCATCGCAGGGCCGCAGCGCTCCGCGCTGATGAGCGGCTTCCTCAACATCATGTCGTGGCTCACCATCGTCATCCTGCCGGTGGTGCTGCTGCTTTATATGCAGGTCGCGTTTCTGCCATATCACGACGTGACGACGACGTGGATCAACCGCATCTTCCTCACCCTTGACATCGCGGGCGTGCTGCTCATCGGCGTGTTTCTGATGCGCGCGGAAACCTCGTTCTTTCAGGCGTTCTGGCGCTCCACCGCAGCCCATCCGCTCTCCGTCGTGACCACCACGGCAGTGCTCGCCGTCGTCGCCTACCTTTCCTATTTTGCGGCGACCGTGCCCGGCGAGCGGCTCGATGGCATCGGCCGCAAACTTATCGCGTGGTCGTCCACCGCGGATGCCGGTCCCGCCCAGCAGAGCAGTTTCGCGCTGCCGTTTCTCGCCGGTGACGATGCGTTGTTCGGCATTTTCCGGCGCAATCTCGACGTGACCGATTCCGACCTCGTGGGCGAGGAGAGCGGCAAGAACCTGCGCCTGCGGGGCCGCGATCTTCGCTATGCAAAGCTCGACCGCACCGACCTTTCGGGCGCCGACCTGACGGGCGTGCGGCTCGACGGCGCGAGCCTCGTCGGCGCCAATCTCGAAAAGGCTTCGCTCGGTTGCGCCGACCCCGATACCGTGATGCTGAGCGACAACCGCACCGCTGCACGCTGCGTCTCTGCGCGCAATGCCGACCTTACGCGCGCCCGCCTCGGCCATGCGCGGCTGTGGGGCGTCGACCTCACCGGCGCCAAGCTCGACGATGCGCAACTCGACAGCGCGGATCTGGGCAACGCTATTCTCACGGGCGCGAGCCTTGCCAACGCGCACCTCGACAAAGCGGAATTGACGGGCGGGGTGCAGGCGCAGGCCGCCAACTTCCTCAATGCTTCGCTGCAGGGCGCGGACCTCACGGGCGCGCGGCTGCAGCTTGCCGATCTCTCCAGCGCATCACTGCAGGGGGCGCTGCTGAACTTCGCCCAGCTCGATGGCGCCGTGCTGCGCGACGCCAACCTCGAGGCGACGAGCCTTCAGCGCGCCACGCTGGTCGCCACCGATATGACGGGCATGCGCACGGCGGGCAGCGATATGCGTGGCGCGGTCGTCTGGATGTCACAGACGCCGGTTTGGGACCGCACGGGCCTCACCGATCTTTCGGAGCTCGTGGTGCGCGCGCCCAGCGAGGCCGAGCGCGCCAATCTCAAGGCGAGCCTCGAACGCATCCCGCCGGGCGAAGGCCGCGGACGGGCGGAAGAATTCCTCGCGATGCTGGCAAAGCAGGAGGCGAGTTGGGGAGGAACGGCGGCGCAGCAGCGCTGGCAAAGCTGGGTGGGGGCGACGCCCGTGCCGCCGGCGTTGAGCTACAAGGCAGACCTCACCGCGCACCTCACCAAGCTGATGTGCAGCGCGCGCTGGAGCGACGGCGCCATCGCGACCGGTATCGCTCGCCGGGCCGTGGCGCCGCAGTTCCGTGGAGACGTGGTGGCCGTCTACGACACACTGCGCGCAAACACGTGCCCCGCTTCGGCGCAGGCCCCCGAGAAGGTGATGCGGGAGCTTTCCTCCGCCGCCGAAAGCGCCCGCTACTAAACGTTGCTTGATCGAATTGCGGGCCTTGCCAGACTGGCCGCGGTCATCTATTTATAGAACATAATAGGAACATGCGCGGCCGTGACGGAACCGCATCCTGTCCATTGCGCTGCGTAAGTTGCGGTGGACAACTCCATTCCGCGGCGGGCAGCCGGGCGAGGATGCGGTTAGGGTCTCGCTAGGTTGCGAGTGCGACTCGGGTTAGGTGCCCGCAGAGGTGCGCCGCATCGAGCGGCGCTATGGGCCCGGCGCAGTGAAGCGCTGGCGTTATGCAAGGAGTGACGGCATGGCAGGTTCGGTCAACAAGGTGATCCTGGTCGGCAATCTCGGCAAGGATCCGGAGATTCGCCGTACTCAGGATGGCCGCCCGATCGCCAACCTGCGCATTGCCACCTCCGAGACGTGGCGTGACAAGGCAACAGGCGAGCGCCGCGAGAAGACGGAGTGGCACTCGGTCGTGATCTTCAACGAGAACCTGTGCCGGGTTGCCGAGCAGTACCTGCGCAAGGGCTCCAAAGTGTTTATCGAGGGCGCGCTGCAAACACGGAAGTGGCAGGGCCAGGATGGCCAGGATCGCTACTCCACCGAGGTCGTGCTGCAGGGCTTCAACGGCAATCTGACGATGCTCGACGGCAGGTCCGGCGGCGGTGGCATGGCCGAGAGCGGCCAGGCCGACTATGGCGGCGACAGCAGCTATGGCGATGCGCCCCGGTCGGGCGGCTCGCGCAGCGGCGGTTCCGGCGGCTCGAAGGGCGGCCCCAGCTTCGACCGCCAGCTCGACGACGAAATTCCCTTCTGATCCGGCATTCGGCGCCGGCTTTTCACCGGCGCATCGGCTTTTCCGGCCGGGATGGCTCGCGTGACCGCAGGCCATCTTCGTACCGTGCCTGGGCGCCTTCCCCCATCCGCCGCTCGCCGACCGGGTAGACCGGGCCGGGGGAGCTGCGGGCATCACTCCGAGCCATGCCAAGCGCGCCGGGTAAGGTTAGCGCCAGCACACCGTGCAGCCTGCGTTCATGTTGGCGCCGCTACCACAATTATGTCGAGGGGGTCTCGCAAATTGGGGGCCTTCAACTTACCCGCTACGGGCTTCCAACCTAGGAGTGAAAAATGCTTTGGCGAGCTATCCTGGCGCCACTCGTCGCCTTGCTCGTGACTGTCACCATGGTGAGCGCTGTTTCGGCTCAGCCGCGCGACCGGGATCGCGGTCCGCCGGGATTTGACCGCAACCGTGGGCACGATCGCGGGCCTCAGCGTGAGCAGTGGGACTTGCTCGGCGAGCAGTCCGTCGGATTTGGCGTTGACCGCGATGTCATCCGCGTCGGTCGCCGCGAAGGCCGCTTCAGCGCGCTCGCACTCGAGGTTCGTGACAACGACGTCGAGATCCTCGACATGAAGGTGTTCTTCGATCGCGGGCCGCCGCAGGACGTGCGCGTGCGCCAGACTATTCGCCGTGGTGAACGCACCCGTCCCATTCCCTTCGCATGGGGCGACCGGCGGATCGACCGGATCGAGATCGTCTATCGCTCGCGTCCGAACTTCCGCGGACGGGCAAAGGTCGCGATTTACGGTCTGCGAGAGTTTGCGCCTCCTCCGCCACCGCCACCGGTCGCGCGCTGGGAAGAGCTCGGCTGTAACAAGGTCGGCATCAAGCCCGACCGGGATTCCATCAGGGTCGGTCGGCGCGAAGGACGCTTCAGCGCCATTAAGCTGACCGTGCGCGGCAGCAAGATCGAGATCATAGACCTTACGGTCATTTACGACCGCGGTCCGCCCGACGAGCTGCACGTGCGCAAGAAGATCGGCGAGGGTGAGGAGACGCCTCCGCTCGACCTGCGCGGCGAGCGTCGCATCATCAATCGCGTCGACCTGACGTATCGGCAGACGTTGGGATTGAACATGATCAAGGGGCCGGCAACGGTCTGTGTGCTCGGCCGCTGATCGCCCGATCCCGCGTTGGAAGATTGGAGCCCCGCCCGCAAGGCGGGGCTCTTTTTGTTTGTCGGAGCATGTTGGATCGCAGGAATGGGTGACGTTGCGGCTTGCGGCGGGTTCCGGTCTGCGCGGGATGACGGATGCTGCTGGTCGATGCGTCGACGGATCGAGCGGTGGGAAAGGCGCGGCGGGCGCCCTGGCCGATAACGCGCGCTGCCGAGCGCGCATGAAAAGAGCCCCGCTTTGCAGCGAGGCTCCTCGGAATTGCGTGATCGATGGCTGCCGTTACTGCGCCGGCGCTTCCTTCGGCGCTTCCGTGGCAGGCGTCGACGATGGTGCACTTTCGGTCTGTGGATTGGCAGGCGCCGCGGGCGCTGCGGGAGCCATAGGCGCCGGCTCGCTCGCAGGTGCCTCCGCGGGCGCGCTTTCGGGCTTTGAAGTCACGGCGTCCTTCGCAGCGTCGTAGGCATTCTTCGTCGCCTCGCCCGCCTTTTCCAGCGCCGGCTTCACGCTCTCCTCGTAGGTCTTCTTTGCCGCCTCGCTGGCCTTTTCGATCGTCGGGCCGGCTTCTTCCTTCGCCTTCTCGTAGGCGTCCTTCGCCGTCACCTTGCCCTTGTCTGACAGTTCCTTCGCCTTTTCGATGGCGCGATCGATGAGCGATTTCGGCGGCTGCTTACGCTGGAACTCCGGCAGGGCATCGAGGGTCTCTTTCGTCGCCTGGGGCAGACTCACGATGACGACACCGCTCTCGTGCTTGATCTGCAACGCGGGCAGCGCAACGGCGATGCGCTTCTCGCCGAAACCGGCGAAGCCGCCGACGCCCATGATGACGCCTTCGATCTGGTTGTCCGCGTTGAGGATCAGATCCTCGATGTCGCCGATGATGGCGCCGTCGGCGTTATGCACTTTCGCACCGAGAAGAAGATCCTTGGCGAGGTATTGGCCCTCGCCCTGGCTGGTGAGGAACACCTCCTGGGTAACGGTAGCCGTCTCGGCAAATGCCGGCAGCGTCCAGAGCGCCGCTGCGGCCGCCAATACCAACACGCCTTTGTTCATCGAAGTCTCCATTGAGCTGACCGCGGGCACGGCGACGCCCGCCCGCGCGCAAGGGGGCGTTAACCAATCCGCTGCGCCGGAGGCATGTAGTCCCTCCGTGTGGCGCGCACAAGTCGAACCAACATGCCGCGCGCGGCTTTCCCCTGAGTTCGTAAGGGACGGAAAAGTAATGCGAAATTATCCTCCGCGCGGGGCGCAACATAGCGTCGCGCGCATTGCACCCGACTGCCGCGATGGGGTATTGTTGTTCGTAAATCCAAAACCCCCGACGCTCGCCTTGAGGGCGTGCCTCGCGCTAGCGAAGCGGACAGCACAGCATCGTGGCCGAAAACTCCGACAACGTGACGCCCGGCGGCCGTGAGCCGAGCGATATCCGACCCATTTCGATCTCCGAGGAGATGAAGCGCTCGTACCTCGAGTACGCGATGAGCGTGATCGTCTCCCGCGCGCTGCCCGACGTACGCGACGGCCTGAAGCCGGTGCACCGGCGCATCCTTTACGCGATGCAGCGCCTGGGTCTCGACTGGAACAAGAAGCACATGAAGTCGTCCAAGGTCGTGGGCGACACCATGGGCGACTTCCACCCGCACGGAAACCTCGCGATCTACGATGCGCTCGTACGTCTTGCGCAGGATTTCTCCATGCGCGTGCCGCTCATCGACGGCCAGGGAAATTTCGGCTCCATCGATGGCGATCCGCCCGCGGCCGAACGCTATACGGAAGCGCGTTTGTCGAAGGTCGCGCAGTACATGCTCGACGACCTCGACAAGGAAACCGTCGACTTCAAGCCGAACTACGACGACCGCCTGCTCGAGCCTTCGGTGATGCCGGCGAAGTTTCCCAACTTGCTCGTCAACGGTGGCGGCGGCATCGCCGTCGGCATGGCGACGAACATCCCGCCGCACAATCTCGGCGAGGTGATCGACGCATGTCTGGCGCATCTCGATAATCCCGAGATCACGATCGAAGAGCTGTGCCAGTTCATCCAGGGACCGGACTTTCCGACCGCCGGCCTCATCATCGGCCGCAGCGGCATCCATGCCGCCTACCATAAGGGTCGCGGCTCCATCCTGATGCGGGCCAAGGTCGAAGTGGAGGAGATCCGCAAGGACCGCGAGGCGCTGATCGTCACCGCGATCCCGTACCAGATCAACAAGAAGACCCTGATCGAGAAGATCGCCGACCTCGTGCGCGAGAAGCGCGTCGAAGGCATCGCCGACATCTGGGACGAGACGAACCGCGAAGGAATGCGCATCGTCATCGAGCTGAAGCGCGATGCGGTTGCCGACGTGGTGCTAAACCAGCTCTATCGCTTCTCGGATCTGCAGACGACGTTCGGCGCCAACATGCTGGCGATCAACGGCGGCCGCCCCGAGCAGCTCAATCTGAAGGACATGATCGAGGCCTTCACGCACTTCCGCGAGGAAGTGGTGAGCCGGCGCACGAAGTTCCTGCTGCACAAGGCGCGCGAGCGCGCGCACGTATTGGTCGGCCTCGCCATCGCCGTCGCCAATATCGACGAGGTCATCAAGCTCATCCGTCATGCGCCGAGCCCGGCGGTGGCCCGCGAGCAGTTGATGGAACGGGATTGGCCGGCACGGGATATCGCTCCGCTGGTGGAGCTCATCGCCGATCCGCGCCACAAGGTTTCGCTCGAGGGGACCTATCGGCTCTCCGAGGAACAGGCCAAGGCGATCCTCGAGCTGCGGCTTGCCCGCCTTACGGCTTTGGGCCGCGACGAGATCGCGGACGAGCTGAAGAAGATCGGCGAGGAGATCAAGGAATATCTGGCGATCCTTGCCTCGCGTCTGCGTGTCGTCGAGATCGTCAAGGGCGAGCTTACCGCCATCAAGGACGAGTTCGCGACGCCGCGTAAGACCGAGATCCTCGATATCGAGGGCGAGGTCGAGGACGAGGACCTCATCCAGCGCGAGGACGTGGTCGTTACCGTCTCGCTGAAGGGCTACATCAAGCGCGTGCCGCTCGCGACCTATCGCGCGCAGCGCCGCGGCGGCAAGGGCCGTTCGGGTGCCGGTACGCGCGAAGAGGACGTCATCACCACGCTGTTCGTCGCCTCGACGCACACGCCGGTGCTGTTCTTCTCCTCGCGCGGCATGTGCTACCGCATGAAGGTATGGCGCCTGCCCGCGTCGACACCGCAGGCGGTGGGCAAGGCCCTCGTCAATCTGTTGCCGCTCGCCCAGGGCGAAGTCATCACGTCCATCCTGCCGCTGCCGGAGGATGCCGAGACCTGGGGCACGCTCCAGCTCGCCTTCGCGACCCGCTCAGGACGCGTGCGGCGCAATGCGCTCGCCGATTTCGAGAACATCAACCGCAATGGCAAGATCGCCATGAAGCTCGACGATGGCGATGCCATCGTCGCCGTCAACATCTGCACGCCCGAGAACGACGTGCTGCTGACGACGGCTCAGGGCCGCTGCATCCGCTTCCTGCTCGCCGACGAGGTACGCCTGTTCAAGGGGCGCGATTCGGACGGTGTGCGCGGCATCAAGCTCGATGACGGCGACTCCGTGATCTCGATGACGGTGCTCACGCACGTCGATGCCGACGCTTCGGAACGCGCCGCGTACCTGAAACAGGCGAACATGCTGCGCCGTGCACAGGGCGAGGAGATCGTCGAGGAGACGACCGAGGCGGAAGCCGACGAAGAGGTGATCGAAGGCGCGGCGGATCTTTCGCCGGAGCGCTTCGCCGAACTCTCCGCCAAGGAGCAGTTCGTGCTCACGGTTTCCGAGCGCGGTTTCGGCAAGCGGTCGTCGTCGTACGAATACCGGACCTCGGGGCGCGGCGGCAAAGGTATCGTTGCCATGGTGGTCAACGACCGCAACGGTCCGCTCGTGGCGTCGTTCCCCGTGGCCGACAGCGACCAGATCATGCTGGTGACCAACGGCGGCCAGCTCATCCGCTGCCCGGTCAACGATGTGCGCATCGCGGGCCGCAACACCCAGGGCGTGCGAATCTTCAAGACCGATGCCGACGAGAAGGTCGTCTCCGTGGAGCACATCCCGGACGACGGCAGCGACGACGAAGAGCTGGGCGGAGACGAGGATGCGGATAACGGTGCGCCGTCCGCAGAATAAGCCGCAGCGAGGGCGAGAATAAAAAAGCGGCGGGATCACCCGCCGCTTTTTTCTGTCCGATGCTCGAGCCGTCGACCGGAAGGGTCTGCCGCTAGGCAGAGATCACGCCGTGGCGGCGGGGGGCGCATGCAGCGTCTGCAGCGTTGCCGCGACCGGGGTCGAGGCACAGAGCGCCTCCCACGCCGGTATCAGCGTGTGGCCGCCGCCGAACTGCGTCAGCAGCCCGCGCGCCTTGAACCGCGAGGTGATGCGGCTGAGGGTGTCGGGATTGAGCGCGAGGTAATCCGCGATGTCGGTGCGCGAGAGCGGCACGTCAACGGTAATGCCCGCCGGACCGATGCTGCCGAGGCGAAGGCCCAGCTCCACGAGCAGCGATGCAAACCGCTCATCGCCATTGAGCGTGCCGACGATGGAGGCGTGCAGCGTTGCGCGCGCATGCTGCTCGGCGACGCGCCGCTGTGCCTGCGCATTTTGCTCGGGGCTTGCCGCAAGCAGCGCTTCGAAGCTGTGTGCCGGCAAGCGCCACACCTCCGAGAGCGTGAGCGCGGTGAGCGACGCGCCGGGCAGGTTCGGAACCTGCGAGCGGCGGATGATGTCACCCGGGTAGAACAGCTCCAGCAGCTGGCGATGCTTGCCAGCGGGAAGCGCCTCGATGCCGAGCAGGCCCGAGCGGACGATGTAGACCGTTTCGCTCGGCGGATGCTCCAGCACGAGTCGTTGGCGACGGCGGGCGCGCACCGGAGTCGCGTGCTCGCAGAGCGCGGACGCAGGTTCTGCGATTTTTGGCGCCAGGGCGGTCTGTTCGTGGTTCACGGGCTGGGCTGCAGCGTTTTGAAAGATGCTCATCATGTTTGTGACTTTCTAGAAAAAACGATTTCGCATCCTTGATTCTGGTCAAAAGCATTTTGCGTTCGGCGACGCCATCGTGCCGGACACGCCAGCCCCATGCATTTGATGCAAATCAAAAAAACATGTGTCGCGGCCGCCACAGAGCCCGCCGGATGCGGTTTCGCCTGACCAAAATCAAGCCACGCACCGTGGAATCGCTCGGCGTCCCGAGGCTTTGCGCACAGGTTGCCCCGGTTGCACGGGTCCTTCGAGTCGGGTCGAGGAGGTCGGCACTCGGCCCCACGGGGACCAAAAACAGGGGACCGACGATGCGAGCAAAGACACTTTGGTTGGGGGTAGTTGCGCTATTGACGAGTGCCGCGACGGCGCTTCCGGCCCAGGCCGGCGATCCGTCCGGCAATTTCATGGTTCGCGTTCTGGGTACGGTTGTCGATCCGGACACCGATGTGAAGTCGCTCACCGCCAACGGCAGCGCGATTGCCGGCGACGCGGACGTGAGCACTCAGGTTATTCCCGCGCTGACGCTCACGTATTTCATGTCCAAGAACTTGGCGCTGGAGCTGTTCTGCTGCTTCTCCAAGCACAACATCGACGCGAAAGGTCCGCTCGCCGGTCTCGGCGAGATTGCCGATACGTGGATCTTTCCGCCGGTCGTGACGCTGCAATACCACTTCGACAGCTTCGGTCCGCTGAAGCCTTACGTCGGCGCGGGCGTGCAGTGGATCCACTTCTTCAACGAGAGCACCGGAGCCAACGGCCTCGGCGCGAGAAGCGTCGACATCGACGACGCGTTCGGGTTCGCCCTTCAGGCGGGATTGGATGTGTCGATTGGCGATGGCTGGTATGTCAACGCCGACGTGAAGAAGGTGTGGCTCAACACCGATGCGACCTGGCAGACGGCGGCGGGGCCGGTCGTCGCGGATGTCGATCTCGACCCGTGGATCATCAGTGCCGGCGTCGGCTATCGGTTCAATCTGGAGGACGTGTTTGCCGGTCGCTCCTATTCGGCGCCGCTGAAGTGAATAAGGCTGAAGTGAATAAGGCTGAAGTGAGTAGTTGAGTGGAACTGGCCGGATCGCCCAAGCGCGTTGGGCGCTCCGGCAACCGTTACGACCGATTGAAGCCAGGGCTCGGCCATGCGCCGGGCCCATTTGTTTACGCCGATGGGATACGCGATAGGCAAAGCCGCGCGCGCACGATATGAGAGCGGCTGTGCAACTCAACCCGGCACCGTGATGACGCACGCCATGCAACGCACCGCCTTCTACCCCGGCTCCTTCGATCCGGTGACGCTCGGGCACCTGGATGTCATTGCGCGCGCCTGCCGCCTCGTCGACCGGCTGGTGATCGGCGTCGGCACGCACGAGACCAAGCGTCCGCTGTTCAGCGCGGAGGATCGCGTCGCCATGTTGAGCGAGGAGGTGACGCCCATCGCTGGGCGCACGGGTATCGAGATCGACATCGTCACGTTCGCGGGGCTTGCGGTCGATGCGGCGCAGGACGCGGGAGCGAGCATCATCGTGCGGGGGCTGCGCGACGCGACCGACTTCGACTACGAGGTGCAGATGGCGGGCATGAACGGCGCCATGGCTCCCGGTATCGAGACGGTATTCGTTGCAGCGGGCCCCGGTGTGCGCCACATCGCGTCCAGTCTGGTGCGCCAGATCGCCCAGATGGGGGGCGATGTCACACCCTTCGTTTCCCCGAGGGTTGCGCAGCGGCTCGAGGCTATCGGCTGACCGCCGCGATTTTTAGCCGCATTCCAGAAGGTTAGGCTGCCAATTCGCCCCATTCGGTGCGCTGGCGCGGGTGAAAGTTGCACGCCGCGATGGGTCCGCTAAGAATGCGCTCCGTGGTCGCTTCGCGCGCCCGCAGAAAATTTCAGCAACGAAGCGGGAGATGAAGCGCCATGCGGATGTTGACGTGCCTCTTTTTGGCATTTTGCGCGATGGCCGGAGCGGCCTGCTCGGACCAGCCGCAAGTTGCTGCGGGCACCGACGACATCCTCGTCGTCGAGACGAAACACGGCAAGGTGCTCATCAAGCTGCGGCCCGATCTTGCGCCCAAACACGTGGAGCGCGTGAAGACCCTGGCGAAGGAAGGCTTCTACGACGGGCTGAAGTTCCACCGCGTGATCGACGGCTTCATGGCGCAGACGGGCGACCCGACCGGCACCGGCGCAGGCGGCTCCAACTATCCCGATCTTCCGGCGGAGTTCACGCAGGAGCCCTATAAGCGCGGCACCGTGGGCGCTGCGCGCACGGCTGATCCGAACAGCGCCAATAGCCAGTTCTTCATCTGCTTCACCGACCAGGGCTGCTCGTTCCTCACTGGCCAGTACACCGTGTGGGGACAGGTCGTCGAAGGCATGGATGCGGTCGACAAGATCGCCAAGGGCGAGCCGCCGGCCATTCCCGACGTGATGGAGAAGGTTTACCTGCAGTCGGACGCCAAGTGAGGGCGGCGCCTGCGGCCTGAGGCCCTGTGAACATTCGTAGTGGCCATTTCGTTTGCACCGGGTGCGCCGATTTCGCCCGGTAAATGCGACTTTCAATCCACCCAGCGTTTGCCGGCATGTCCCCGCGCAGACGCTCTCACCGGGCTTTCCCTAAATCCTCCACTCAGCCAACCCGAAAAGAACGGAGACCACCATGGCAGCCGACCCCGAGAACACGCTGATCATCGAGACGACCCAGGGCCGCGTCGTCATCGAGCTGCGTCCTGACCTCGCGCCCAAGCACGTCGAGCGCATCAAGCAGCTGGCGCGCGAAGGATTCTACGACGGCATCGCGTTCCATCGCGTGATCGACGGCTTCATGGCGCAGACGGGCTGCCCACGGGGCACCGGTACGGGCGGATCGAACTACCCGAACCTTCCGGC
>DASRYA010000056.1:0-21980 GCA_035687305.1 Hyphomicrobium sp.
CATGGTCGACTGGTGCTCGAAGCCCGCCTCGGCCTTATGGAACGAGGAGCTCATCGAGAAGATCGGACGGCCGTGCTGGATCGCCTTCACGCGGCGGGTGGTGAAGCTGCCGCCGTCGCGGATGCGCTCGACGTCGTAGACGATCGCGCGCGAGGGATCGCCCGCAAGGAGGAAATACCCATGCAGTGAGTGCACCGGGCGTTCCGGATCGACGGTGCGCGCCGCCGCGACGAGCGCCTGGCCCAGCACCTGTCCGCCGAATACGCGCTGCCAGCCCTCGATGCCACGGGCTCCGCGGAAAAGATTATCCTCGAGCGGCTCGAGGTCGAGGGTAGCGAGCAAGGCGTCGAGGGCGCTCTGGGGCGTATCGGGGATCGACATGGGGCCTCTGTGCGGGGTGTGCGGCTGGCGGGCGGGGTGATGCTGGCGTAGGTTGGCGCCGGTGGGGCGATGCCCCGCAACTTCGACGCGCTCTGCTCTTCGTCGACCTCGCAGAACGCTTCTATCTTTGTCGGTAGATCGTGCTTCTTGTCGGACCGCGGGTTCTCACTTTTCCGGAAGCACTCACTATCAACCGTGCTTCTTATCGGAAAACCGGTTCCCACTTTTCCGGAAGCACTCTCTATCGGAAGCACTCTAGCCCAGATGATCGGTCAGGACATGCCGCAAGAGGCCGCCCGCTTCGATGTCGCAATCTCCGGCGCAAGCTATGCGGGCCTCGCGCTCGCCTGCGCCCTTGCTGACGCGCTTGCCAGCGCCCCGGGCGAGGATTTCCGCATCGCGGTGATCGATCGCGCCGCTGTCACATCTCCGGCGCCCGATGCCCGCGCCTTCGCCCTGTCGGCGGCCTCGCGCCATCTGCTCTCCGCCATCGGCGTATGGGATGCGGTGGCGGCCGAGGCGCAGCCGGTCACCGCCATCGACATCACCGATTCCGCCCTCGACGCGGGCGTGCGCCCGGTGCTGCTGAGCTACGACAACGTCACGACGGACGGCGAGACCGCGACGCACATCGTTCCGGCGGCCCTGCTGGGCGCGGCGTTGCGGGCGCGCGCTGCCTCGCATGCTTCGATCACGCTGCTCGCGCCCGCAACGGCGACGGGCTTCGCAATCGACGAAGCTGGCGCGCGACTGCAGCTCACCGATGGCCGGGAGCTGCGCGCGGGCCTCATCGTAGCCGCGGACGGGCGCAAATCGGCTCTGCGCGAAGCGGCCGGCATCAAGCTCATCGGTTGGGACTATCCGCAGGCCGGCATCGTCACCACCGTGCGCCACGGGCGCGATCATGGCGGGCGCGCGGTGCAGCACTTCCTGCCGGCGGGGCCGTTCGCCATTCTGCCGCTCACCGGCAACCGCGCGTGCATCACGTGGAGCGAGGATGCGGGCGAGGCCGCGCGCATCCTGGCGCTCGACGACGCCGCCTTCCTCGCCGAGGTCGAAAAGCGCTTCGGCGGCAGGCTCGGCGCGGTGACGCTGGAGGGGCCGAGGCAATCCTGGCCGCTCGCCATGCACCTTGCGCGGCGGTACGTCGGCGAGCGTTTCGCCCTCGTCGGCGATGCGGCCCACGGCGTGCATCCCATCGCAGGCCAGGGGCTCAATCTCGGTTTGCGGGACGTGGCGGCGCTGAGCGAGGTGATCGCGGACAGCGTGCGGCTCGGCTTCGATGCGGGCGATGCGCAGGCGCTGAGCCGCTACGAGCGGTGGCGGCGGTTCGACTCGGCGGTTTCGACGGCGGCGTTCGACGGCATCAACCGGCTGTTCGCCAGCGATCAGCCGCTGCTGCGCTCGGTGCGGGAGGTGGGCCTCGGATTGGTAGACCGCGCACCGGCACTCAAGCGCTTCTTCGTGAACGAAGCGGCGGGACTAACGGGTGACGTGCCGAGGTTGTTGAGGGGGGAGCGGGTTTAGTCTTTCTTTGCGCCCGGTATCATAGGCCGGCCGGGCGTCGGAGGCTGATCGAGGAGTGTCAGGTACTACGGGTCAGAGGCGGTCCTGACCTTATCCGACGTACGAACTGGTCGCACTGCATCAATTGTCATCACGTCTGCATTGGACATCGGAAACTTTACTCTGCCGACCGCGGATAGCATGGCCAATCGGCAACTCCTAGCGTAAGCACTATCCGGATTGCCTATTAGATTTTGAACGGCGAAGAACAGATCGGGTGTAAACACGAGCGCCGTCGATGACGCTGCTGCGGCCGAAATGCATTTATCAGTAAAGGGTTCAGCTCGACCCTTAACTGGATCAAGTCGGAACGGATTTCCAAAGAGGACAGCTTTCGCCGGCGTCTCGACAGTTTCTTGCTGAAGGTCCTCGTGAACATTCATTGCGAGTTGACGCAGCTTATCGATATTGACCGCCTTGCTGTCTTTCCCCTCCACCTCGCCAATCAGGCGCCCTTCCGCGCAACTGAAGACAACATCGAATTCCGACTCGGCGTTTACGAACGGCGCCGCAGTGAAACCAATAACGCGCAGCGCCTCCACTATGGCGACTTCGAGCGGCTTACCCTTTTCAAACAGCAGCCCACGAAACATACCGATTTTCCGCAGTTCGTCTTCTTTTTCTTCCTTCCTCTTAACCGCCCGCTCTACAGCGCGCTCGGCCAAAAGCAACTCAGAGCGCATTTCATGCTCAGTAGAGAGCGCATACTCAGATGCTGCCGCCCATGAGGGAGTAGGTGTGATGTCGCCGTCCGCGCGAAGTGCCTTGTCCATATTGGCTATCGACGCGAGAAACCTCTGTGCAAACTGCCTGGCTGCCGGTGTCCAGGTCTCTTCATTTGCTCTCACCCTAACGAAGTTAGCTGGGCAGAATTCAATATCTGGAAGGAGCACTAATGCCCCGGCTGAAGACTTGCTGCGCTGTATTAGGCCGACCGCTTTGTCTCCAACCCGCGTTAGCAGTGCCGCCTGCAGCGTTTGCGCGCCGGCTGCGAGAATTACTTTGTAGCTGGAGCTATCTTTGAATTCGGCCCAATAGCCGGAAATGGCTTCAACTCCTTTGGCGGCTAATTTTACTCCCTTGCCAGTAGAAGGTAATGCCTGAATCGAAGTTGGTATAGACCGGTAGTTAGTGAGGAGTTCAACGTAGCGAGTAGTTTGGCGATTCCGCCCGGCTCCAGAATACGAGTGCGTGCCTGTGGCAACATACACCTCCTGCAATTCGCAAAGAAAAACAATAACCGTCTTACCGGCTTCAACGAGACTCCGGATTTCTCTGCGCCAATGCGCACAGCATTCTTTAAGTTGAAAAGAAAGGTCATCATCGAGGCACGGCTTGCCATTGTAAGTATTATGCCAGCTTATAAAGGCATCAATGCTTGGCCTAATTACAACGATATCGAAATCAAGAAGAGACTGCTTCTCGGTGAAACTAAGCTCAACCACATCGTCTGTCGCGAGCTCGATGCCGATTGCCGCAATGTGTCGTCTAGGCATCTGACCTCGCCACCGTCCAACTTGACATTTCCGGGAAGGATTAGGTCGATTCGCGACTGCTGCCTACCGGCATGGCGGCTTGAGTCTATCGGACTCCGTGCGCGGGGGGCGGCTCGCTTTTGTCTGCTGGCGACTTCTGCAACCGGTCAATTTCGGAAAGGCTGAGCTTTCCAGGCGAGGCCCACCTGGAGCGCGCGAGGTGGACGGCGTTGGTGCGCTGATAGCGATCGCGGCTAAAGCGGTTCGCTGTCGTCTTCGTCTTCGTCGCCCTCTTGCCCTTCGCTATCATCGGGCGCCGCAACGGGCAGCACGACGGATACGCGGCCGCCGGCGATGTCGACCACCGGCACGAAGGCGTCGGTGAAGGGAATGAGCTCAGTTACCGCGGCGCCGTCGAGGCGCAGCTCCAAGAGATCGCCCGCGCCGTAGTTGTGCACGCCCGCAACGGTGCCGATGCGCTTTCCGTCCGCATCCTCCACGCGCAACCCGACGAGATCGGCGTGGTAGTATTCGCCCTCCTCCGCTTCCGGCAGATCGGCGCGCAAGGCGTAGAGCGAGGTTCCGCGCAGGGCCTCGGCGGCATTACGATCGCTGACGCCGGCAACGCGCGCGATGACGCCGCGCGGTGTCACGCGCACGACCTTCACATCGAAGCGCTTTGCGCCGTCCTCCGACTGCAGCGGGCCGTAGGCAGCAATATCCTCCGGCGCGGCGGTGTAGCTTTCGATGACGACGTCGCCGCGAATACCGTGCGCCGTGGTGATGCGGCCGAGCAGGACGCGCGGGGCTTTTTCGCTCATCGTCTCCGTCAGGGTCTGCGGAATGGCAAATCAGTTCGGCAGTGGACCAAGATACCTGATCTCGACGCCCATGGGGGCCCCGGCAATCTGCAGAAAAGCCGTCGTGTCGACGGAGGCGCCGGGGAAAGCTCCTGCCACGTGCAATGTGGCGCCGTGCGGACCGGCAGCGAAGCCGGTCAACAGCACGCCATCGGGGGGAACATCGAGGCGCAGGCGCACGCGGTTGAGCTGGCGCTTGGCGTCGAACTCGTACGTGCCGGTGAAGACGGCGCCCAGCGGATCGGAGCCGAGAACACTGCCCTTGCGGAGCACCGCAAGTCCGCCGCCCTGGCCTTCTTCGGCGCCGTCGGAAGCCACAAAGCGCAGGCCGTAGATACCGTCTTCAAGCATGCCGCCCCCCGTTTTGGGTCGTGCATGCAGATGCGCGACCCTCCCGGAGCCGTTGTGACACGGCATGATTGAACGATGGGTTAGCGGCACGCATGGGTTGCGCGCCGCTAACCCACACCTGTTACGCGGCGGATTCCGCCGAGGCGGCAGCAGCGGCTTCAGCGGCCTTCGCAGCCTTCTCGGCCTCGGCGGCCTCGCGCTCGAGACGCTTCTTGCCGGGCTTCGCCTTGTTCGGATTGTTGGAGGGCGTGCGCTTGAAGAGGCCGGCGGCGTCCAGGAAGCGGGCCACGCGGTCCGTCGGCTGCGCGCCGACGGAGAGCCAGTACTTGCAGCGGTCCTCGTTGAGGCGCACGCGCTGCTCGTCGTCCTTCTTGAGCATCGGGTTGAAGGTGCCGACTTGCTCGATGTAACGGCCATCGCGCGGTGACGTCGTCTGGGCGACGACGATGTAATAGTAGGGACGCTTCTTGGCGCCACCGCGCGCCAAACGGATCTTCACGGACATAGCTTCGTTCCTTCGTTGTGTGGTTCGTGTTTGCTACTTTTTCTTTCCCGGCAAGCCGGGGAATCTGGGAAGGCCGCCACCGAGGCCGGGCAACCCGCCGCCCAGGCCAGGGAGTTTCGGCATACCGCCGGCAAGGCCCGGAAGACCTTTGGCCGGCGCACCGCCGGGTCCCTTCGGCAAGGCGTCCTTCAATTCGGCGGGGAGCTGCTCGAGCGCCTTGGGATCGAGCTTCGCCAGCTCCTGCTGCATCGCCGCCATCTCGTCCTCGCTCGGCGCAGCGGCACCGCGGCCACCGCCCACGAGGCGATTGAGCATGCCCTTGTTGCGGCCGAGGGACTTCATCATGTCCGCCATCTGGCGGTGCATTTTGACGAGGCGGTTGACCTCCTCGACCTTCGTGCCGGAGCCGGCCGCGATGCGGCGCTTGCGGCGCGCGTCGAGCACCTTCGGGTTGCGCCGCTCGTAGGGCGTCATCGACGTGATGATCGCGTGCTGGCGCTTGAGAATTGAATCGTCGAGGTTCGCTTCGGCGATCTGGGATTTGATCTTGCCCATGCCGGGCATCATGCCGAGCACGCCGGACATGCCGCCAATGCGCTGCATCTGCTTCAGCTGCTCGGCCATATCGTCGAGATCGAAGATGCCCTTCTTCATCTTCTCGGCGATTTTCGTCGCCTTCTCGGCGTCGATGGTCTGCGCCGCTTTCTCGACGAGGGTGACGACGTCGCCCATGCCGAGGATGCGGGAAGCGACGCGGGCCGGATGGAAATCTTCCAGCGCGTCCCACTTCTCGCCGACACCCAGCAGCTTGATGGGCTTGCCGGTGACCGCGCGCATGGAGAGCGCCGCGCCGCCGCGGGCATCGCCGTCGGCCCGGGTCAGCACGATACCGGTGATGCCGATGCGCTCGTCGAACGACTTGGCGACGTTGACGGCGTCCTGGCCGGTGAGGCTGTCGGCTACGAGCAGCGTCTCGTGCGGATGGGCGATGTCGCGCACCTCCGCCGATTCCTGCATCAGCTCCTCGTCGATGTGGATGCGGCCGGCGGTGTCGAGGAGCACGACGTCGTAGCCGCCGAGCTTCGCCGCTTCGAGGGCGCGGCGCGCGATCTGCTGCGGGTTCTGGCCGGCAACGATCGGCAGCGTATCGACGCCCGTCTGCTCGCCGAGCACGCGCAGCTGCTCCTGGGCAGCGGGACGGCGCACGTCGAGCGAGGCCATCAGGACTTTTTTCTTGTCGCGGTCGGTGAGGCGCTTGGCGATCTTCGCCGTGGTGGTTGTTTTACCGGAGCCCTGCAGGCCCACCATCATGATGGCGACGGGCGGGGTCGCGTTGAGATCGATGGTCGAGGTGTCCGACCCGAGCATGGCGACAAGCTCGTCGTTGACGATCTTGATGACCATCTGGCCGGGGGTGACGGAGCGCAGGACTTCCTGGCCGACCGCCTTCGCTTTCACCTTCTCGACGAAGTCGCGCACGACATCGAGCGCCACGTCAGCCTCGAGCAGCGCCCGGCGGACCTCGCGCATCGCTTCGCCGACGTCGCTCTCGGTCAGCGCGCCGCGCCGCGTCAGCTTGTCGAGAATGCCTGAAAGGCGATCTGACAGCGATTGGAACATGCCCGTCCTTCACCACGTCGCAGCGGAGCATCCGCTTGCGGCAAACGAAAATTGCATCCGCGGGCGCAACGCGCTGGCGGATGTTGACCCCCCTGCCTCACTCACCTCCCCCCGGAGGGCGTTTGGTGGACGGACAGGGCGGCGGCTCTGGCTTCAGAACCGTCGAGATTGCGGCGGACAATGCCGTTGCAGGGCCGGCCTGTCAACTTGCCCCGAGATTGCGGGCCTCGGCCCTCAGGCGGGCGGCCTCGCGGGCTTCGCGGCGCACCTGACGGCGCCATTGGCGGGCGATCCGGGTGACCCGGCGCAGGGCCCGTCTTTCGCCCCGGGTCAGGCAAATACATCCGCCGCAGCACCGGCACGGGCGGGGGGTGACGAACGAGAGTTGCAGCAGCCGCCGGCTGGCGCGGGAAATCGGGGGCTGATCGGTCGAGGCATCGGTCATGGATCGCTCATCAAAAGGACGCGGGCCCGGCCCGCGATTATCGTCAAGTCGCGACCATCCGCCAGAGTTCCCTCAATATTGCACCTAAGTACACCCCGTCGCGGGGGCGCCGGGCTCGTTTATCCGCCTCTAAGGACACGACCATGGAAGGCCGAGAGGCCAGGGTGCATAATGCCATTCGTTCTTCGGGCATTCTTCGGGGTGATTATGCAGGAACTGCGAAGGCATGGGGTGCGCAAGCCCAACGATATCCTGAGTGCACATGCGGAAACGCCGGGCGCGGGTCATGGACCACGCACGGGGACCGCGAAGGCGGCCGCCGGGGCGGCGATCATGCTGGCGCTCGCTGGGCTCGCCGGACCACTCGAGGCTGCCGAGCTCACGGCGCGCGATGTGGTGAGCACCCTCTTCAAGGCCGCACCGGGCTCGAAGCCGAATTTTGCCGGCAATACACTCGACCGGCTCGACCTTGCGGGCCTCGACTTCAAGGAAGCCGATCTCGCCAAGGCGAACCTTTTCGGCGCAGACCTTTCCGGCTCGAATCTCTCGAAGGCCAATCTGGCGGGCGCAAATCTCGATCGCGCCACCGTGACGCGCACGAATTTCGATGCGGCCAACATGACCGGCGCCACGATCCTGAGACCGAACATCTACGCCACGCTGGAAGCATCGCGCACCGAGGTGCCGAGCTTCGTCGGCGCAAAAATGAGCGGGGCTCACCTCGGCGGCCGCTTCGATCTCACCAGTTTCCACGGTGCGGAGCTGACGGGCGCACGCTTCGGCCCGAAGGACCATCGCAACGAGGTGCTCATCACGGGCCGCGCCGAACTCGTATCATGCGATTTCTCGGACGCGGTGCTGCGCGATGCCAACCTCAGCCGCACGTGGGCGCAGTATGCGAAATTCAATCGGGCCGATCTCAAGGGCGCTAATCTCGCGTACGCGAACCTCAAGGGCGCCGATTTCACCGGAGCGGAACTCGCCGGCGCCGACTTCACCGGCTCGGTTCTCGACGGCGCGAACTTCACCGACGCCAAGGGCCTCGACCGGGTACGCGGCCTGCAGGAGGGTCTGCACCGCGGGGAAGGCACCGCGCCCGTCAGCCGCTGAGGCGCGCGGCGCCGTTTCCGGTTTGCCTAGAGCCGTTCCGGTTTAGGTGGAAACGCAGAACGGCTCTAGGCCATTGGTTGGTCGTGCTTCTTGTCGGAAAACCGGTGCCCACTTTTCCGGAAGCACTCACTCTTGCCGTGCTTCTCATCGGAAAACCGGCTTCCACTTTTCCGGAAGCACTCTAGTCGTGCTTCGCGTTCTGGGGCGCGGGCGTGACGCGGAGCACCTCGCCGGTATCGTCGGTCAGCAGCCATAGGGCGCCATCGGGCCCCTGGCGGACGTCGCGGATGCGCTTGCCCTGATCCTCCAGAAGCACCTCGGCGGTGACGACATCGTCGCCGTCCATCACGAGACGCTCCACGCGCGTGCCGGCAAGTCCGCCCACGAGGGCATTGCCCTTCCATTCGGGGAACAGGTCGCCGTTGTAGAAGGCGAGGCTCGAGGTGGCGATGGACGGCACCCAGTAGTAGACGGGCGGCTCCATGCCTTCCTTTTTCGTCCCCTCGCCGATCTTGCCGCCGGCATATTCCTCGCCATAGGTCACCACCGCCCAGCCATAATTCTTGCCGGCTTCGGGATGGTTCAACTCATCGCCGCCACGGGGGCCGTGCTCCAATGTGTAGAGCTGGCCGGTCTCGGGACGGATCGCTGCGCCCTGGACGCTGCGGTGACCGATGGACCAGACCTCGGGGGCCCAGCCGGGCAGTTTCGGATTGTCGGCCGGGATCGAGCCATCGGGATTGATGCGCACGATCTTGCCGACGGTGTTGGCCGGGTTCTGCGCCTCTTTGCGCAGCTTGTTGCGGTCGCCCGTGGTGATGAACAACTTGCCGTCCCTGTCCCACACGAGGCGGGAGCCGAAGTGATGTCCGCTGACGGCGGCGGGCGTCTGGCGGAAGATCACCTGCAGATCCTCCAGACGTCCGGAATCGCCATCCGGCACCAGCTTGGCGCGCGCAACGGTGGTTGCATTGGCGCCGTTCTCCCGCGGCTCGCCGTAGGAGAAATAAATCATGCCGCTCTCGGCGAAGTCGGGCGCGAGTAGCACGTCGAGCAGGCCGCCCTGGTCGACGGCAGCGACTTCCGGCACGCCGGCGATGGGAGCGGAGAGGCGGCCGTCCTTGGTGACATAGCGCATGCGGCCGGGCCGCTCCGTCACGAGCAGGCGGCCATCGGGCAGGAACTGCATACCCCAGGGGTGCTCGAGCCCAGAGGCGTAAGTCTCAACCTTGATTTTGCTGGGGTTAGCGGGGGCGGGCGCATCGGTGTCGACGGCCCACACGGGCGAGGCACCAACCGCTGCGAGGATTACCGATCCGATAGCGAGGCGGCGTAGGGTCTTGCGCATCGTCAAGCTCGTCTCCACTCGATTGTCTTTATCGTCCCTGGCGGCCATATATGCACCCATGACGGACCCTGCCAGCATACCCTTTCGCAAAATGAACGGTCTCGGGAACGATTTCGTCGTTCTCGACGGGCGTGAACGTAAGATCACCCTCGGGCCGGAGGACGCGCAGCGCCTCGGCGACCGCAAGGGTGCGCTCGGGCTCGGCTGCGATCAGGTGATCGTCATGGAGCCGTCGCAAAAGGCCGATGTCTTCATGCGCATCTTCAATGCCGATGGTTCGGAGGTCAGCGCCTGCGGTAATGCCACCCGCTGCGTGGCACTCATCGCGGCCGGGGAGACGGGCCGTTCGCAGGTGAGCATCGAGACCCGCGCGGGACTGCTCAAGGCCAACGTGGCTAGCCCGGACACCATCACCATCGACATGGGCAAGCCGCGCTTTCAGTGGGACGAGATCCCGCTCGCCGAGCCCTTCCACGACACCACCGGCATCGAACTGCAGATCGGTCCGGTCGACGCGCCGGTGCTGCACACGCCCTCGGCGGTGAACGTCGGCAACCCGCACGCCATTTTCTGGGTGAGCGACGTCGATGCCCACGATTTGGGCCGCTTCGGGCCGCTGCTCGAAAATCACCCCATCTTTCCGGAGCGGGCGAATATCTCGCTGGCGCAGATCACCTCGCGCGGAAGCCTGAAACTGCGCGTATGGGAGCGTGGCGCCGGCCTCACCCGGGCATGCGGGACCGCCGCCTGTGCCGCCGCCGTTGCCGCGGCGCGCAAGGATCTCACCGACCGTAAGGTGAACGTGGAATTGCCCGGGGGCGTGCTGGTTATCGAATGGGCGCCGGACGACCATATCCTCATGACGGGGCCAGCGGAGCTGGAGTTCGAGGGCGTGCTGGCGGCGGATACTCTGTCGCGCGTCCCCGTCTAGCGAACGACAAAGTTGTCCATTATGACCGCCACAGAGTTAACCGGCCGGATATACCGCCTGCGCCACGCTTCGAACGTGCGGCTCGGCTTGTCCTTTTTCCGCGCGACCGTCATCGTTCGAGGCTGAGCGACTTCATGGCCGATCCTTTGATCATAACGCTCGGCTGCCGGCTCAATGTCTACGAGTCCGAGGTGATGCGGCGCAACGCGATTGCTGCCGACCTCGACGACGCGATCATCGTGAACACGTGCGCCGTCACCGGCGAGGCGGTACGCCAAGCGATGCAGACCATTCGCCGGCTGCGCCGCGAGCACCCGTCCTCGCGCATTATCGTCACCGGCTGCGCCGCACAGATCGAGCCGGAACGCTTCGCCGATCTCGACGAGGTGGATCACGTCATCGGCAACGCCGAGAAGATGAAGCCGGAAACCTTCGCGGGCCTTTCGACGGGCGCATCGGAACGCGTCCAAGTCGACGACATCATGAGCGTGCGTGAGACCGCGGGGCACCTGATCGACGGCTTCGGCACGCGCACGCGCGCCTACGTGCAAGTTCAGAACGGATGCGATCACCGCTGCACGTTCTGCATCATCCCCTACGGCCGCGGGCCGTCGCGCTCGGTGCCCGCGGGGGAGATCGTCGCGCAGATCCGGCGCCTCGTCGACGGCGGCTGCCGCGAGGTGGTGCTGACGGGCGTCGATATCACGTCCTACGGCGGTGACCTGCCCGGCACGCCGAGCCTCGGTGTGCTCGTGCGCCAGATTCTGAAACTGGTGCCGGAGCTGGAGCGGCTACGGCTTTCCTCGATCGATCAGGTGGAAGCCGATCCGCAGCTCATGCGCGCCATCGCCGAGGAAGAGCGGCTGATGCCGCATCTGCACCTTTCCCTGCAGGCTGGCGACGACATGATCTTAAAACGCATGAAGCGCCGCCACTGCCGCGCAGATGCGGTGAAATTCTGCACGGAAGTGCGCCGCATGCGGCCCGACACTGTGTTCGGTGCCGATCTCATCGCGGGCTTCCCCACCGAGACCGAGGACATGTTCGCCAATTCATTGAGCGCGGTCGATGAGTGCGGGCTGACGTATCTCCACGTCTTTCCGTTCTCGCCGCGCAAGGGAACCCCGGCTGCGCGCATGCCACAAGTTTCGCGCCAAGACGTGAAAGAGCGGGCCGCGCGCCTACGGGCCAAGGGCAGCACCGCGCTCGCGCATTTTCTCGACAGCCAAGCGGGTGCGGAGGTCGAGCTGCTCATCGAGAAGGACGGCATCGGCCGCACGCGGCAGTTCGCGGAAATGCGCGTTCCTGCTGTCGTTGCAGCGGGAGAGATGGTGCGTGCGCGCGTGACGGGCAACGACGGTCATAGGCTTTCCGGCGAGGTGGTGGCGTGAGCGGCAAGGCGCGGGGCGTTTTCGGACGGTTGTGGGGCGGCAAGGGCTCGGGCGAGCCTGCACCCGATGCAACCGAAACGACCGAAGCCGGTCGCACCGACGACGCGCAGCACACGGGCGTGCAGGATGGAGACGCGTCGGAGCGGCGCGCGGCGCAGACGGTAAAGCCCGCGGCGCCCGCAGACGCCACGCTATCAGAGAGCGTGCCGGACGGAGCCAGTGCCGAACCACGAGCCGATGGCGCCGCGGTGCAGCCTGCTGAAGCGCCTGCTGCCACCGCCACGGGTGGATGGTTCAGCCGGCTCAAGCAGGGCCTCGGCAAGACGTCTGCAAAGCTGTCCGACGGCATCACCGGCATCTTCACGCGCAAGAAGCTCGAGGCGGCGACACTCGAGGAGCTGGAAGACGTTCTCATCGAAGCCGACCTCGGCGTCGGCACGGCGGAGAGCATCATCACGGCGCTGCGCAAGGGCCGCTACGAAAAGGACATCAGCGCCGACGACGTGCGTTCCGTGCTCAAAACGGAGGTCGAACGGGTGCTCGCCCCGGTGGCAAAGCCGCTCGTCATAGATCCTTCGCGCAAACCGCACGTCGTGCTCATGGTGGGCGTCAACGGCACCGGCAAGACGACCACGATCGGCAAGCTCGCCTCGCAGTTCCGCGCCGAGGGCAAGAAGGTGATGCTCGCGGCGGCGGATACGTTCCGGGCGGCGGCGATCGATCAGCTCGGCATCTGGGGCGAGCGCACCGGCGCAACCGTTATTTCCGGTGCGGTCGGCGGCGATGCGGCGGGCCTCGTCTATGACGCCCTGGCGCGGGCGCGGGAAGAAGGCGCCGACGTGCTGCTGGTCGACACCGCGGGGCGGCTGCAGAACAAAGAAGGCCTCATGGAAGAGCTGGCGAAGGTCGTTCGCGTGATCCGCAAGCTCGACCCCACCGCCCCCCACGACGTTCTCCTTATACTCGATGCCACCACTGGGCAGAACGCAATGTCGCAGGTCGATGTTTTCCGCGAGCGCGCGGGCGTGACGGGCCTGGTGATGACCAAGCTCGACGGCACGGCGCGGGGCGGCATTCTGGTCGCCATCTCGGCCAAACACGCCCTTCCCGTCCATGCCATCGGCGTGGGCGAGGGTACCGACGATCTCCAGCCCTTCGATGCGGGCGAATTCGCCCAAGCCATCGCGGGGAGCTAGCCTTAGTAGTTCCGGCAACTTAAATACGCTGCGGCGGCAGACCCTGAGCAGAAGGACGATCCCAGCCACATGAGCGCGCTGAAGCGATTGATGCCTTTCAATGCCGAGCAGACGGTGAACATCCTCAGCGAGTTCGGCCCGCTGGTGCTGATGTTCATCGTCAACGCGATGTACGGCATCACTGCGGGCACCTGGGCGCTGATCATTTCCACGGTCGTCGCCATCTTCGCCATGCTGGTGGTGCTGCGCCGGCTCCCGATCTTTCCGCTAATCGCATCCACCGTCACCATGGTGTTCGGCGCCCTCACGATCATTACGGGCGATGCGATGTGGGTGCAGATCAAGGTGACGATCTTCAACCTGATGTTCGCCGGCTTCCTGTTCGGCGGACTGTGGCTGAACCGGAACTTCTTCAAATACGTCTTCGAGAAGACGTTCCACTACACGGATGAAGGCTGGAACCGCTTCACCTGGAGCTTCGCCTGGTTCTTCGTTTTCACCGCCATCGCGAACGAGTTCGTGCGGCTTTCCTTCAAGGACGAGCAGGTCTACCACTTCCTCGGTCTTCAGATGGACGGCGTCGGCATCTGGATCGCCTTCAAGGTGGCGATCATCATGCCGCTTTCAGGCATCTACGCGTGGTACCTGACGCGCGTCATGCAGCGCTTCCGTATCTCCGAGGCGGAGGCGGAACGGATAGCGGCCGAGGCAGCGCTGCGTGAGCGCGGGGCGGAGGTCGCGGAGTTCGGCCGCGCAGCGCCCGGGGGCGATAGCGCACGTCGGATCGCGGGTAGTCCCGACGACAGGAAGGCCAATCTGGGTTGATACAGGCGGAAAAAGATCAGGATCGGCAAAGCCGACGCGGTCAATTTTCCAGGGAGAGGAACGCATGACCGACGAGGCTACGACCAAGACCGAGGCGACCGCCGTTGGAGCGCGCGGGCAGCTCTTGAAGCTGGCCGTCGAGGTCGGACCACTGGTGCTGTTCTTCATCGTCAATGCGCGCGCCGGCATCTTCTGGGGCACCGGCGTGCTGATGGTCGGAACCGTCATCGCCCTCATCGCCTCGCGCTTCATGTTCGACCGCATTCCCGTGATGCCGCTCATCTCCGGGGCATGCGTGCTCGTTTTCGGCGGCCTGACGATCTGGCTGCAGGACGATCACTTCATCAAACTCAAGCCGACGATCGTGAACGGCCTCTTCGCGGCGGCGCTTTTCGGCGGTCTGCTGATGGGGCATTCGCTCCTGAAGGTGGTGTTCGGCGAGGTGTTCCGACTCAATGAGGACGGCTGGCGCAAGCTGACGTTGCGGTGGGCGTGCTTCTTCACGTTCCTGGCGGTGTTGAATGAAGTTGTGTGGCGTACTTTTTCAACAGACACGTGGGTGAGTTTCAAAGTTTTCGCGATCATGCCGCTCACGATGATCTTCGCATTATCGCAAATTGGCCTGTTAAAGGCGCACGAGATACCGGCAGATTAGTCAAGGCGCGCGCCGATAATCCTCCGGCTGATCTTCAGTATACTGTTATTCGGCTGGAATAATCCTGCGGTTTGTCAACGGCATCCGGTCTTTTGCTCTGGACGCGCGGGCATTTCTGGTATTTTCTCCAAACCGAACCGCAACCTATTCCTCACAGGCAAAGGTGGGCGAGGGGAATCGAGGCAGCCGCCACAGAGCGGCGCTTCGATAGAGGCCCAGCTTTTTGCCAATCACAACATGACACGTTACGGGGCACGCGACATGGCCGTGGGAAGACTGGAGCGCTCTCCAATTCATTTGCTACATCGCGCCGGTCAGTGCGCCAGCGATATCTTCCAGGGGGAAATCGGCGAGGGCGATCTGACACCGCGTCAGTATGCGGTGCTCGTCGCTGTATCGCAAAACGAGGGTGTCAGTCAGACGCTGCTCGTCGAGAAGACAGGCGTCGACCGCTCTACGCTCGCCGACATCGTGCGGCGCATGCTCAAGAAGGGCCTCTTGCAGCGCCGCCGCACAAAAGAAGATGCCCGTGCCTACGCGGTCAAGCTGACCGAGGACGGCTGGAAGGTGCTGAAGGCCACCGATCCGCTGGCCAAGCGGGTCGACGACAAGATTCTCGGCGTTCTTCCCAACGCGCAGCGCGAGCGCTTCCTGCAGGATCTCAACCAAATCGTGAAAGCGCTCGGCAAGCTGCGGGCGAACGGTGCCGGCGAAGACTGAGGGCCGGCTGGGGTCTTTACGACTCCCAATCTTCGCGCGGACACTCTCGCTGCCTGGGCACCGGAAGAGCCGGCCGGCGTTCGCGCGGCTGCCTGCGCATCGTCTCTGCCCAGAGAGAGCGCGATCGCCTCCTCAATCTCTCCATAGAAAGCAAAAGCCCCACCCGTTTCCGGGCGGGGCTTCAATCTCTGGGCAGCCGCGTTGCGATCAGGCCGCGTTGGGCAGCAGCTTGCGGCTGATCAGCGTCTCGGCAATCTGCACCGTGTTGAGCGCAGCGCCCTTCAAGAGGTTGTCCGAGACGACCCAGATCGATAGTCCGTTCTCGACCGTCGCGTCCTCGCGGATGCGCGAGACGTAGGTTGCAAATTCGCCCGCGGCCTCGACCGGCGTGACGTAGCCGCCCGGCTCGCGCTTATCGACGACCATGATGCCCGGGGCTTCGCGCAGGATGGCCCGTGCCTCCTCCGGCGTGATCGGGTTTTCAAACTCGATCGTCACGGCCTCGGAATGGCCGACGAACACCGGCACGCGCACGCAGGTGGCGGTGAGCTTGATCTTGGGGTCGAGAATCTTCTTGGTCTCGGCCACCATCTTCCATTCCTCTTTCGTGTAGCCGTCCTCCATGAAGACGTCGATGTGAGGAATGCAGTTGAAGGCGATCTGCTTGGGAAACTTCGCCGGCTCGACATCCTGGCCGGGCACGTACTTGCTCTTGGTCTGCTGCCAGAGCTCGTCCATGGCTTCCTTGCCGGCGCCCGAAACGGACTGATAGGTCGCAACGACGACGCGCTTGATCTTCGCCGCGTCATGCAGCGGCTTCAGCGCGACGACGAGTTGTGCCGTGGAGCAGTTCGGATTGGCGATGATGTTCTTCTTGGTGTAACCCGCCACCGCGTCGGCATTCACCTCGGGCACGATCAGCGGCACGTCCTGGTCGTAACGCCAGCACGAGGAGTTATCGATCACGATGCAGCCCTGGGCGCCGATCCTGGGTGCCCATTCTTTGGCGACAGCCGAGCCTGCCGACATGAGGCAGAAGTCCACCTTCGAGAAGTCGAACTGCTCGATGTCGTGGCATTTGAGGGTGCGGTCGCCGAACAGAACCTCGGTGCCGAGCGAGCGGCGCGAGGCAACGGCGTACACTTCGTCCGCCGGAAACTCGCGCTCGGCGAGCACCTTCATCATTTCGCGGCCCACGTTACCCGTGGCACCGACTACGGCGACCTTATAGCCCATCGTAAGACCCGATTTTCAGCAGCTCGCGGAACATGCCGCGTCTGCGGGCTCACTTACGCGCGCGGGGCTCCGGGCGCAAGGGGTACTCCCGTTGGAGTGCCCGCCGGCCCCATTGAAGGAACGCCAATGGGGCAGCAGCGCCGTTACGCCGCGAGCTTCTTCAGCTCGTCGAGGATAGCCGCGCCCATCTCCGCGGTGCCGACCTTCGTCATGCCGGGCTGCATGATGTCGCCGGTGCGAAGACCGGCGGCGAGAACGCCGGCGATGGCCTTGTCGAGCATATCGGCCTCGGCACCCATATCGAACGAATAGCGCAACGCCATGCCGAACGAGGCGATGGTGGCAATCGGGTTGGCGAGATTCTTACCCGCGATATCCGGCGCCGAGCCATGCACCGGCTCATACAGTGCCTTGCGCTTGCCGGTCTTGGGATCGGCAGCGCCCAGGGACGCGGACGGCAGCATGCCGAGCGAGCCCGTGGCCATCGCGGCCTCGTCGGACAACACGTCGCCGAAGAGGTTGTCGGTCACGATGACGTCGAACTGCTTCGGGTTGCGCACGAGCTGCATGGCGCAGTTGTCGGCGAGGATGTGCTCCAGCTTCACGTCCGGCGCGTAGGTCTTGTGCACCTCGGTGACGACCTCCTTCCAGAGGACGCCGGTGCGCATCACGTTGTGCTTCTCGGCCGAATGCACCTTGTTGCCGCGCTTGCGCGCCAGATCGAAGGCGGCCTTGGCGATGCGCTCGATTTCGCCGGTCGTGTAGATCTGCGTGTCGACGGCGCGCTTCTCGCCGTTCTCCAGCGTCACGATCTCCTTCGGCTCGCCGAAATAGACGCCGCCGGTCAGCTCGCGCACGATCATGATGTCGAGACCCTCGACCAGCTCGCGCTTCAGCGAGGAAGCATCGGCCAGCGCGGGGTAGCAGATTGCGGGGCGCAGGTTGGCGAAGAGACCGAGATCCTTGCGCAGCCGGAGCAAGCCGGCCTCCGGGCGCACCGGATAGGGCACGTCGGCCCACTTGGGACCGCCCACCGCGCCGAAGATCACCGCATCGGCCTTCTGCGCCTTCTCCATCGCGGCATCGGTGATGGCGACGCCGTGCTTGTCGTAGGCGGAGCCGCCGACGAGATCGGTGTCGGTGGCAAACGTCACCTTCCCCGAAGCGTTGAAGAAAGCGACGATGCGCTCGACCTCGGCAATGGTCTCGATGCCGATGCCGTCACCGGGGAGCAGAAGCAGATTGTAGGTGGTCATGGGGCGAAGGACCCGGGGCAAAGGTGGGAAGAAAAAGTGCCGTAGTGCTATCCCCTCGGGGGCGCGGCGGCAAGGGCAGGATCGGGGGGCGCGACGGCGCGCCGTCGTCGACGCAGGGCGGGTGAGGCTTGAAGACCGCTAGCCTGCCAAGGGCAAGGGCACCCAGAACAGGAAGAACCCATTGAGCGTCGATGCTGTGCCCAGCGCTCCGAGCAGAGCGCTCAGGACGAGGAGCGAATTGCCGCCGGCGATGATGGCGACCGAGGCGAGCACGATGGCGATCTGCAGCAGCGCCTGGCCGTAGTCGAAGTAGGGATCTCTCAGCATCGCCGTGTCGCGCTCTTTTTCGAGGGCCTTGCCCTTGATCAGCAACTCCTTGAGGCCCTCGCCGGTGTCCGGCTCGGAGCTGAGGCGCTCCGCGTCGTGCTTGTAGGCGGCGAGCTTCTCATCGATCAGCTTGCGGGCCGCTTCGGGAAGCGCCGGCTGGGCGGCCAGCATCACTTCGAACTCGGCCATCTGCAGACGCAGCTCGTGGCGGCGGATGTTTTTGGCCTGGAAGAACGCCCAGGTGTTCGAGGCTTCGATGTTGCGCGCGGTGGCGTCTTTCATCGCGTTGCCCGACCCGACGCCGCAAATGGCGAGGAGCACGGCGAGAACGCCAATGTAGACCGCGATCAGCCTATCGCGATGCTTCCTGCTGCTTTCCTCGATCGCGTCGGCAACATCCTGCAGAGCCATTGATCACCTTTAGACGTCATCTTCCGGTGGGGCGTCCTTACTGCGTGAGGGGAGAAGGTCGTGCCGGTTCACAGGGATGCCATCCTCGCCGAGCCGGTAGACGATGGGGGCGCCCGTCGCGAGCTCACGGCTGAGGATTTCCTCGCCGGTGAGGTTCTCCAGATTCATGATGAGCGCCCGCAGCGAGTTGCCGTGCGCGACAACGAGAACCGTCTTGCCCGATTGCAGATCGGGCCAGATGTGATTGCGGTAGTAGGGCATAACGCGATCTTCGGTGTCTTTCAGGCTCTCGCCTCCCGGCGGGGGAATATCGTAGCTGCGGCGCCAGACGCGCACCTGCTCCTCGCCCCAGCGATCCCGCGCCTCGTCCTTGTTGAGGCCGCACAGATCGCCGTAGTGGCGCTCGTTCAAGGCCTCCTCGAAGTGGACCGGCAGTTTCGTCTGGCACAATTCGGAAAGGATGATGTCGAGGGTGCGCTGCGCACGCTTCAACTTACTGGTGTAGGCGACGTCGAAAATGATGCCTTCGGTACGCAGCATGCGGGCGGCAACGAGGGCCTCGATGAGACCCTTTTCCGTCAGGTCCGGATTGCACCAGCCGGTGAAGAGGTTGCGGCGGTTCCACTCGCTCTCGCCGTGGCGCACGAGCACGAGCGTGTGGGTGCGCTGATCCTTGGCTGCCACCGGACGGACTTCCACGTTCACAGCCCCAGCACGTCGGACATTGAATAGAGCCCCGGCGCCTTGCCATGGCCCCAGCGCAGCGCCTTGACCGCGCCGCGCGCGAAGATGGAGCGATCGGTTGCTACGTGCGTGAGCTCGATGCGCTCGTCGGGGCCGGCGAAAATGACGCGGTGCTCACCGACGACGCTGCCACCGCGCAGCGTCGCGAAGCCGATGTCGCCTGAGCGGCGCGGTCCGGTATGTCCGTCGCGCACTCTCACGGCGCGCTCGCCGAGATCGATGCCGCGGCCCTCGGCGGCGGCCTTGCCGAGCATCAGGGCAGTGCCGGACGGGGCGTCCACCTTGTGCCGGTGGTGCATTTCAACGATCTCGATGTCGAAGTCCTCATCCAGCGCCTCGGCGACGCGGCGAGTGAGAGCCGCGAGGAGGTTCACCCCCAAGCTCATATTGCCGGCCTTGATGATCGGCGCATGACGCGCGGCGGCGGCGATCTGCGCCTCTTCGTCGGCGTTGAAGCCCGTCGTGCCGATGACGTGCACGGCGCGGGCATTGGCGGCGAGGCCGGCGAACTCGACGGTGGCCTTTGGCGACGTGAAGTCGAGGATGCCTTCGCTGCGCGAGATCGCCTCGAGCGCGTCCGAGGTGACGGGAACGCCCAAGGGCGCCAGCCCGGCCATGGTGCCGACATCGGACCCGATGGCCGGCGAGCCTTCCCGCTCCAGACCGGCGATGACGGTGCAGCCGGCGGCATGGGCCGCGCGCACGAGCTCCTGGCCCATGCGTCCAGCAACGCCCATAACGGCGACTTTCATCTCAGACCTCGAGTGTCGATCAAAGGGAAGTTGCGCTGCGGTATAGCAACACACACGGGAATGAGAAAGGCTAAGGCGGCATTTAGCGCCTGCCGCATCGCCGCGTGGGACTTTATGCCGGCTCGGATGGGTTTGCGGCGGGGTTTTTCAGGAAGCCAGCGGACGCCAGCTGCCCGAGTTCTCACGGTGCAGCAACCGTCCGGCATGCGGTGACGCCAGCCCGGTCTCACTATTCCCAGGCGAAGGCGATCTTCTGCAACTTGGTGCGCCCGAAGCGCTCCAGCGCCGTGCCCACCGGACGGCCGCCGCGGCGCCAGTAGAAGTCGGAGGCGGTTGTATTGTCCGCCAACGCCCAGACGATGAGCCCGTTCAGGCGCCGCGCGTCGAGATGGTAGCGGCACGCTTCGAACAGATGCTCGCCGAAGCCCAGGCCCTGATAGGCCGGCGAAATGTAAAGCTCGTAGATCTCGCCCTCATAGGTGCCTTGGGCGCGGGCGGGGCCCAGGGTTGCATAGCCGGCCACCGTATCGGCGACCTGCAGCACCAGCATTTCGCTGCCGGAGCGGATCGTCTTTTTCCACCAGTCCTGCGTCCGGCGGCGGATCATGCCGTCGAGATGGAAATGGGGAATGATGCCGAGGTACGCGTTGCTCCAACTCGTGCGGAACACCTCGCACAGCGCCTTCGCATCGGAAGGCGCCCCGGGACGTACCCTACAATCTGAACTCTCACCCAACATCGCGTTCTTTTTCATTCCCGCACGCAAGCTTACAGCAAAGCGGCGATCCTGCGTAGACGTTTTGCCAAAAGTGAGGCCACGACACGTAAAAGGCCGCGGGGATGCCCCGCGGCCTCGCAATTGCATATCTCGGAACGCGCCCGGTGGCGGCGTTAGCCGACCTTCTTGAACTGCTCGAAGGTCTTGGTGGCAGCCGAATTCATCGTCTCGATCGTCTGGCGGCTGATCTTGTTCGACAGCTCGAAGAACTCCTTCGTCTGCGAGGAGGCGGTGGCGAACTGCTGCTTCAGGAAGTCGGCCTGGACGCGAGCGACCTCGGGGAGGGTCTTGGCGCGGGCGATGGCCTCGGCGGCGTCGAAGACGGCCTCGGCGTTCACCGCGGCGGCCTGCATCACCTTCTCACCGAACGTGCGCGCGCCGGCCTGAGCCGTGAGGACGATCTCCTCGACCGCCTTCACGCTGTCCTGGGTGGCAGCATTGATCTTGGTGTAGGCGTCGCGGGTCTTGGCAACGCTCTCCTCGGCGAAGGCCTTCATGTTCTCAGGAATGCGGGCCTCCTTGGCGGCCGCGAGCATGTCTTGGGCCTGGCGGGCGAACTGGTCGTTCATGGGTGTCTCCGTAATCGTTTGGGGCTGCCCGGTCATCCGGGCGCTCATGTTCAGGGTCTCGAAAAGAATGCAACGGCTGTGAAGCCCTAACCGCAGCTCTTATGTAGCCGAAGATTTTGTGCGGCGCAACATAAATCTTTGTGCGGCGCAACATCGCGACCCCAGCGAGGCCTTTATCCGGGCTTAACCATCAAGTCGGCGCGCGGTTTCAAAAAGGAGATCACAGGCGCGCGAACCGGTCCCGGTAGCCCATGGCCGCGTTGTCGAACATGACGTCCGAGGGCCGAAGCGGCCGGGCCAGCGCCAACCCTTCAAGGGAGCGGCAGCGGGAAAGGGCTACATACGCCTGGCCGTGAGCGAAGGTACCCCGACCAAGGTCGATGTAGACCTTGTCGAGGGTCAAACCCTGGGACTTATGGATGGTGAGTGCCCAAGCCAGCCGCAGTGGAAACTGCCGGAAGGTGCCCGTGACGTTCTCGACGATTTTCTCTGCGCCCTGGTCGTAGGCGTAGCGGCGCGCCTCCCACG
>DASRYA010000057.1:0-10841 GCA_035687305.1 Hyphomicrobium sp.
CCGCAATGGGGCTCGTAGCAGGCACCGAGAAAGGTCGGCGAACGCACGCGCTCCGCAAGCTCCGCAGCACAGAGCCAGCGGTGCCCGTCGATGCCGAGCGCCTCCATCGTCTCGATCTCGCTGCGGATTCGCGCCGCATAGCGCGGCGACGTCGCCACCTTGAGAAAGCCGCTGCGCACGTAGTCGCAATCGAGCCCGTGCTCCGCAATCATCCCTTCAAGCCCGGCGATGGCGGCCGTCATGTAGCAATGGGCTTCCCGTACGCGCGCGGCGCCGTGCAACGTTTTCATGAGGCCGAGCGAAGCCCCGAACAGCGTCATCACGAACCCGCCGTTGCGTCCGCTCGCGCCATACCCGATCGTCTCGCCTTCGAGCACAGCGACGTCGAGCGAGGGATCGGCGGCTTTCAGGTGGTAGGCCGTGGAAAGTCCGGTGTAGCCCGCGCCGATGATGGCAACGTCCGCCCTCGCTTCCCCGCTCAACGGCGGAGCAGGAGCACGCACGCGCCTGCTGCCGTCCCAGTAATTTCGCGGAGTATTCCCACTTGAAGCAGCCATCGCAGCGCCCGACTTTTGCAGCGGGCCGGATCGGAGCCCGCCCCACCCCATTATCACGGCTCATTATCACGGCGCCGCACTTCCCAGCGATCAATACGGAACATCAGGCGGCCTGCATCTCGGGCGTGACGATGTTACGAAGGCCATCGACGATGCGGGCCACGAAATCCCGGGTACGGTCGACGACCACCTGCCGTTGCCTATCGAGCGTGACCATGTGGTAGCTGTCCTCCAGCACCACCATGTCGACGGTCCCCGCCAGCTCACCCTTCAGGTAGACGGCATTATCGATCGCCGCATAGTCATCCTCCCGCGAATGGACGATCAGCGTCGGCTGCTTCACCTGGTGCAGAAGACCGATCGCGGCATCCACCATGCGCCGGTGCTCCAGCACCATCGTTGCCGGCACGCCGGCGCGGCCATAGTCTGAGCCCTCGCCGGCCTCGAGCGCCGTCTTCACGAAGGCGCGTACCCGCGGGCACTTGATGCCGAGGGTCTCCGCGTCCGGAAATGTCATGAAACCGGCGAACCACCGCGAGCGGACGAGCTTGAACGCCTTCGCATACCAGGGCATCGCCCAGCCGTTGATCCAGAGCGTCGGCGAGAAGAGTGACACGCCTTGGACGTCCCCCGGATGACGTGCGGCGAGATGCAGGCCGAGGATCGCGCCCATGCACAGCCCGCCGACGATGACGGTATCGCATTCCTGGCGGATCTCGCTCAGCGCCTCCCGTGCCGAGAGATACCAGTCCTGCCACCGGCCGGTGTTCTCCTCGCCGTGCCCCGCGAGCTGCGGAACGTGGACCGTGTAACCGGCGCGGGCGAGGCCCGTCGCGACGTAGCGCATCTCGGCGGGCGTACCGCATAGCCCGTGCAGCAGCAGAACGCCTACCCGGCCGCCGGCAATACGGAGGCCCTGGCCCTTCGTGTGCATCTTGGCGAGGTTGGCGGTCATGGTCCTGTCTCCCGGTTCGATGGAGACAGGCTATGGGGAGCGCATCGGCCCCGCTGTTCCGCGCGCGACACGTATTGCCGGACCAGGAACGGCTCCGGTCATCGGAGCAGCCACCGCGAGAAAACCGCCCCTCGAAAAAGGGCGCCACCATCTCTGGCGACGCCCTGATTTCTTCAGCAGATACCTGTAGTTGGCTCTAGCTCGCTGCGTCGCGGCGGTTCTGCCGGTTGTCGATGAGATCCTGCACCACCGCCGGATCCGCGAGAGTGGAGATGTCGCCGAGGTTCGAGAATTCGTCTTCGGCGATCTTGCGCAGGATACGGCGCATGATCTTGCCCGAGCGGGTTTTCGGCAGCCCGGGCGCGAACTGCACCAGGTCCGGCGAAGCGATGGGACCGATCTCCTTGCGCACGTGCGCGATCAGCTCCTTCGCGAGCGCATCGTCCCACGTCTCGCCCGTGATGAGGGTGATGTAGCAATAGATGCCCTGGCCCTTGAGGTTGTGCGGGTAGCCGACGACCGCCGCCTCCGCCACCTTCGGATGGGCAACGAGCGCGCTTTCCACCTCCGCCGTGCCGAGGCGATGGCCCGAGACGTTGATGACGTCATCCACGCGTCCCGTGATCCAGTAGTAGCCGTCCTCGTCGCGCCGGCAGCCGTCGCCAGTGAAGTAGGTGCCGGGATAGGTGGTGAAGTAAGTCTGCACGAAGCGTTCGTGATCGCCGAAGATGGTGCGCGCCTGCGCCGGCCAGCTATCGAGAATGACGAGATTACCCGCCGCTTCGCCTTCGAGCACGTTACCCTTCTCATCGACGAGTGCCGGCTGCACGCCGAAGAATGGCAGCGTCGCCGACCCCGGCTTCTGCGCGATGGCGCCCGGCAGCGGCGAAATGAGGATGCCGCCGGTTTCGGTCTGCCACCACGTATCGACGATGGGGCAGCGCTGCTCGCCCACCACGTTGTAATACCACTCCCACGCTTCCGGGTTGATCGGCTCGCCGACGCTGCCGAGCAGGCGCAGCGAGGACCGGTCGCTCGCCTTCACGAAGTCGTCGCCCGCGCCCATCAGCGCCCGGATGGCCGTGGGCGCCGTATAGAAGATGTTGACCTTCCACTTGTCGATGACGTTCCAGAAGCGTGACATCGTCGGGTAGTTGGGCACGCCTTCGAACATCAGCGTCGTGGCGCCATTGGCGAGCGGGCCGTAGAGGATATAGCTGTGCCCCGTCACCCAGCCGATGTCGGCGGTGCACCAGTAGATGTCGCCGTCGTGGTAGTCGAAGACGTACTGATGCGTCGCGGCGACGAACACGAGATAGCCGCCCGTCGTGTGCACGACGCCCTTCGGTTTGCCCGTGGAGCCCGACGTGTAGAGAATGAACAGCGGGTCTTCCGCATTCATCGGTTCGGCGGGGCAATCGGCGGAGACCTTCGCCAGCTCCTCGTGGGCCCACAGATCGCGATCGGCGTTCCATGAGACCGGACGCCCCGTGCGGCGCACGACGAGCACCTTCTCTCCGCCCCTGCCGACCTTCGCGAGCGCGTCGTCCGTATTCTTCTTGAGCGGAACGTATTTGCCGCCGCGCACACCCTCGTCGGCCGTGATGATGAATTTCGATTCCGCGTCTTCGATGCGTCCCGCCAGACTCTCGGGCGAAAAGCCGCCGAACACGATCGAATGCACCGCGCCGATACGCGCACAGGCGAGCATTGCATAGGCCGCCTCGGGAATCATCGGCAGATAGATGGTGACGCGGTCACCCTTTTTGACGCCGTGCGATTTGAGCACGTTGGCGAACTTGCACACGCGCTCGTAGAGATCGCGATAGGTGATCTTCTCGTCGTCCGAAGGGTCATCGCCCTCCCAGATGATTGCAACCTGGTCGCCGCGGGTGGCGAGGTGGCGGTCGATGCAGTTGGCCGCGAGATTGAGCGTGCCGTCCTCGTACCACTTGATCGACACGTTATGCGGGTCGAACGAGGTGTTCTTGACCTTCGTGTAGGGCGTGATCCAGTCGAGCCGCTGGCCCACTTCGCCCCAGAAACCCTCCGGATCGGCCACGGACCGCGCATAAAGTTCGTGATATGCTTTTTCGTCGATAAAGGCGCGGCTCCGCCATTCGCCTTCCGGCACTGGGTAAATTTTCCCCGACATCGGCGTTCTCCCAGGAATTTTCGTCGTTGCAGCCATTATGATGGGGCAGACGCGCGTCTGCAATTTGGCTCTTTGGCGAAGTCAGGCCGCCGCATCAGGCGCCAAACCAGCCGATCACGGCACCCTGCAGGAGCAGGACGCCCAGCCAATGGCCCCCGTCGACAAGCGTCAACCCCGTCTTGGCGCCGCGAAAAGCATTGTTGACCGCAATCGTCGTGATCACGAAGCCGAGCCACATGAAGGCGCCGGTTATCATACCGTTGGCCGGGGAGGTCTCGAGGCTCGTATGGCGCAACACGCCCGCCAATACGCTGGCCATGATCAAAAGCCCGACAAAGCTCACGATGAAGGGCAGCGGGCTCGGACCGTCGGCGTGCACCTCCTCGCGCGTCCGGCCCACGGCGTCCAGCCAGGTATCGCCGAAGAGGATGGCATACCAGACCCATCCGAACATGAAGCTCACGACGGCCGCCGTCACCACGGCGAGGAGATTCATTCCCGCAAACTCCATGGCGCTTTCCCCTCTGCTTTGAGGGGCGCACGGTAGCAGAAGGGCCCGGGTCCGTCGCGGATGAAGCTTAGCCGAGACGCCAGACGGCTGTGCGTTTGATCTCGGCATCCTCGAGTTCGCGCGTCACCGGCACGCGATATTCCGCAACGCACTCAAAGCGCCCCTGGGGAAAATAATTGCGCTTCGGATCACCGATCAGCACCAGGGATCCGCGAGCGACTGCGGCATCGATGAATTGCAGGACCCTGTCAGCCAGTGCGCGCTCGTAGAAAAGGTCGCCGACCAGCACGACATCGAACGCCCCCGGTGGTGCGGCGAGGAGGTCGTCGGCCATCACATCGACGGCGACGCCGTTGAGCCTCCCGTTGAGACCGACCGCGGCCAGCGCCAAGCGGTCGATGTCGGCGGCGAGCGCGCCGTACGCCCCTGCCTTCATCGCGGCGATGGCCGTGAGGCCCGACCCGGCGCCGAGGTCCAGCGCGCGGCGTCCCTGCAGAAGGTGAGGATTGTCGAGCATATAGCGCGCCAGCGCCTGCCCGCCCGCCCAGGCGAAGGCCCAGTACGGCGGCGGCACGTTCATCTCGCCCAGCTCTTCCTCGGTCTTCTGCCAGATCGGCAGCGATTCCTCCGCGAGGTGCAGCAGAATTTCCGGCACCAGCGGCGGCGCGAGGGCGTGCGTGTTCGCTTTGATGAATGCTTCGGCCGCGGGCAGCGTATCGAGGCGGGAAGGTGAAGCAGATGCCGTCATGGAAGCCCTTGTACACACGTGCGCCCATCGGCATCCAGGCCGATTGCGGGGATAGCTCTATGCGTTCAGTCGAGCCAGTAGAAGACCGCATCGAAAAGCTTGGGCTCCCCGTCGCGGAGAACGCAGGGAATCCCGCGATAGGATTCCGGCAAAGGTATTGCGAGCTGGCTCTTGTGCAGACGCACGAGGCCGCCTTCCGCAAGCGTATTCTCCGCGACGGACGAGAGCGCCCGCACCGCCGGCGTGGGAAAGTGGTCTATTCCCTCGAAGCTCGGCAGCCCGCTGGACCCGGTCCGGGCTTCCCACGCCTTCGTATATTCTCCGAGAATGTAGTAGGGGCCAAAACGCCAAAGCGTGACGGCAAGACCCGCATAGGAATTCTTGCCGCCGAGCTGTCGATCCCGGAAGTCGTCGTGATCGCGATAGAACCACGCGTCGACGTACGATGCGAACCCCTGGCCGTGGCTGTCGACGTCGATCTTGGATTTGGCGCGGAGCTTTTTCTCAAGCTCGCGAAGGAGACCCGGATAGAAGCTGTAGCCGGGCTTGCGGCCCCCCGGTGCGGCCGGCAGGCGTTCCCATATCCAGGGGTCCTCGTGGGCTTCTTCCAGCGCTTTCCAATTGTCGTGCGCATGGCGCCCGGCCATCGCTGCCTCAGGACTTTCGCGCCGGTTTCTTGGCGGCAGCGCCCCGCTGGTTGCGCAGCCCGCCCATGCGGCACACCTCGGCCCACTCCTCCGCCGTCACCGGCTGCACCGAAAGCCGCGCGCTGTTGACGAGCGACATCGCCGCGAGCTTCGGATTGTCCTTGATCGCGACCAGCGAGACCGGGTTCGGCATATCCTCCACCGCGCGCATGTCCACACACTGCCAGCGGCCGGTGTCGTCGGTTGGATCGGGATGGGCGAGCTTCGCCACTTCCATGATCCCGACCACCTCCTTGCCGATGTTCGAGTGGTAGAAGAAAGCCAAGTCGCCGAGCTTCATGGCCTTCATGTTGTTGCGCGCCTGGAAGTTGCGCACGCCGTCCCAGGATTCCCCGCGCTTGCCGCGCGCCTTGAGCATCTCCCAGGAGAATACGTCGGGCTCCGACTTCATCAGCCAATAGGCGGGCATGATCTCCACCCCGTTGCATATCGCTTACGCGACCGGGGTTCGCCCACCGCGGGCGTACTGTCAAGCGAAGACGATGGTGCGGCGGATGAGAAATACACCGACGAAGCTGACGGCGACGGCAACGAGCTTGCCCGCGATGGGCGCCAAACCGAGAACGCCGGTCATGAACGCAATGACGGCCGCCGTAACCGCGAGGCCGACGAGGCCGCTGGCGAGGAACTCCACGAAGCGCCGTTGCACCGCCTTTTCCGAGCGCGCTGCATCGAAGACGAAGCGGCAGGACAGCACATAGTGCAGCACGATGCCCGCGCCGTAACCGATCACCCCGGACAGCGTCGGGTGGCCGATGAGACCGTTGAATGCCAGGAAGACGGAGAAATCGACGGCAAGCGCCGCGCCGCTGACGAAACCATAGCGCAAGAGCTGCGGCCACAGCTCGTGTCGGCGCAGTAGCCGTTCCACGGTTGTGGAAATTCCACCATCGGTCAGGCCATGAAGTGGCGCGGCCTGTTCAGCCGAAGCCGAAGACGACGAGGCTCGGCTCATGCCGCCGGCCTCAGCCGCTGCGGCACGGCGCGCACGCTCTCCAGCGCCGATTGCTCGCCGCCGTGTCCGGCCTCGTGATATTCGGCATCCTCGTTCACGCCCCACACGTCGTAGAGCGCCTCCCCGGCCATGATATTGCGGACGGTCAGCATGGCCGTCATCATCGCGTGGTCCTGGTTATTGTATTTATGCATGCCGTTGCGGCCGACGAGATGCAGCGTCGGATAGTTCGCCGCGATGTCCTCGCGCACGGCTTCCACGTGCGCGCGATAGGCGTCGTCATAGACGGGATACGCCTTCTTCTGGCGCACCACGCAGCCGTCCCGCACCTCGTGCTCTTGCGCCAGGCCGATCTGCCCCAGCTCTCGCTTGGCAAGCGCGATCAGCTCATCGTCCGGCATCGTCCATAACCCGTCGCCCTCGAAGCAGAAGTATTCGAGACCGAGACAGGAAAGCTTCTCGTCCGGCACCATCTCCGGAGACCACGAGCGGAAGTTCTGCACCCGGCCGACACGCACGTTCGGGTCGTGGATGTAGATCCAGTTGTCCGGGAAGAGATCCGGCTTGTCGACGACCAGCGCAACCGTGATGAAATCGCGATAGCGCAGCGCATCGGCGTCGGCCGCCGAGGCCGGACGCGGGGTGATGCTATCCATCAGCTCGCGGATGGGGGCTGAGGAAATGACATGCCGCGCGGTGAACATGCGCGCACCATCCGGCCCCTCGACTGCAATGGTCCACAATCCCTTCTTCGCATCCCACGACATCTTCCCGAGGCGATGCCCCATGAGGATCTCGCCGCCCTGCGCTTTCACCTTCTCCGCCGCCGCGTCCCACATCATGCCGGGACCGCGGCGCGGATAGTCGAAGTTCTCGATCAGCGTCTTGATGACGGGCTCGCCGGCTTTCGCCGTCTTCCCGCGCCCGAGCGACCGGCGCACGCCGTCGATGATGGCACTGCGCAGGCTGAGCCCCTTGATACGCTGCGCGGCCCAGTCGGCTGAAATGTCATCGCAGCTCATGCCCCACACCTTCTCTGTGTAGGTTTTGAAGAAAATCGAGAATAGCCGGTCTCCGAACTGGTTCGAGACCCACTGACGGAAGCTCTTCGGATCAGCGTTCGGAACCGCCCGGCGATAGGCATAGGACAGCACGCACATCGCGCTCTCGACGATCCCGAGATTGCGCAGCGCCTCGAACGCTTTCAGCGGATAGGCGTAATGTTTGCCGCTATAGTAGATGCGCGACAGGCGCGGGCGCTGGATGAAATCGTCGGGCAGCAGCTCGCGCCACAGGTCCACCACCTCCTTCGATTTCGAGAAGAAGCGATGTCCGCCGATGTCGAATAGGAAGCCCTTGTAATCCACCGTGCGGCTGATGCCGCCGACATACTTCGGGTCCGCTTCGATGACGCGCGTCGGCACGCCGGCCTTGGTGAGCAGATAGGCAGCTGTCAGGCCCGCAGGCCCAGCGCCGATCACGAAGACGTCCGAGTGTTCCAACGCGCCTACTCCGAACTGCGGCGTACGAAACGCCAGATGCGCATTGCGGAGCAAAGCTCTCCGCACGGAGCGGGACGCTAGGGATCAACATTGAACAAACAATTTCACTAAATGCCGACGATTGAGGACATCCGACAGAGTATCCGCGGGTTTCGTGCAGATAGCCGCAATTTACGGGGCCGCAAGCGCTTTGCGCTAACCTTCATCAGGGTGCACAAAGGATTAACCGGATGACCGCCACGGCGGACGATACGATTAGCCGCGCGAATGTTCCGGCGCGCGCAAGCGCTGCGCTGCTCCTTTGGTGCGCCATAGCCGTTGCGCTTTTCGCGGCGGCCTTCTTTCACCTGCAGCCCGGCCGCTTATCCTCGACACTTGGCGATACCGACGACGCGACGCGTCTCGTCGAGGTGCAAGCATTTCGCGATGGCGCTTCCTGGTACGACATGACGCTGCCGCGCTTCGGTGGCACCGAACCGTTGCAATCGCACTGGTCGCGGCTCATCGATCTTCCACTCGCAGCAATGCTGTCCGCGTTCGAGCAGGTAACGACACCGGAGCAGGCCGAACGCACCGTGCGCACGATCTGGCCGCTCTCGCTGTTGCTCGTGCTCCTTTATCTGCTCGGACGCGAGGCCATGATCCGCGGCGGCAGAAATGCTGGCCTGCTCACCGTGGCCCTCGCCGTTACCTGCATCACGGTCATCGTCCAGTTCGTGCCGGGACGCATCGACCATCACAACGCGATGATTCTGTGCGCCACCATCGGCCTTCTGCGTCTGTCCCGTAGCCTCCATGATCCGCAGGCGGGTTGGAGCGCAGGCGCCTTGCTGGGGCTCGGCCTTGCAATTGGCTTTGAGCCCCTGGCGGTAACCGTTGCCGGGATCGGCATCACAGTGCTGTTTGCGCTGCGGACGCAGCGAAGCATGCTCGGTCCGTCTCGCGCGGCGATTGCCTTTGCAGCGACGCTCGCAATTGCTTTGCTGCTCGCAAAAGCTCCCGCGGACTTCCCGATCCAGCACTGCGATGCGCTGTCGCTCAACATCGTGCTGCTCGCGGCGATTTCAGCCGTCGGCGTTTGCCTCGTGTGGATTTACAGCGCGCGGCTTTCCCTTGCAGGCAAGCTCGCCATTTTGGCCGCCGCGGGTGCCACCGGCATTGCGGCGTACGGATGGATGGAGCCGGCGTGCCTCGCCGGCCCGTTCGGCCAGGTCGAGCCCGAACTGTTTCCCGTCTGGCTCGACCGCGTGTTGGAAACGCGAAACATCTTCGCCGCGGCGCGCGCGTCTGATGTCCTGATCTTCGCCGCCGCCATCTATCTCGGCTTGGGTCTCTACAGCGGCAGCAAGCTCGTATGCGCAGCAGCAAGCGGCGACAGCGGTGACGTCGGAGCGGACGCCTCCGCGGCCCAACGCGATACGCGGCAGCTCGACCTCGCGATGCTCGCCGTTGCAACGCTGTTGAGCTGCTGGCAGGTGAAGCTGCTTCCCTACGCAAGCTGCCTCGCCATTCCCATGATCGCCGTTTGGCTGGTGCGCCGTGGGCCGGCGCCGGACGAAACGGAGAAACCCACCGGCCGGCACGTGACCGCGGCCATTGCGGCGGGTGTCGTCGCCATGGTGGGCGCTGCGGCATGGTTCGCCTTCAGCGGCGAGCTGACGAAGAGCACCGCAGCCGAGGCTGAGCAACCGGTCGTCGACTGCTCCAGCAACACAGCCATGGCGCCGCTGCAACAACTCGCGCCCGGCCTCGCCGTCGCCGACGTCAACCTCGGCCCGTACCTCGTCGCCCGCACCAGGCTCGATGTTCTCTCGGCCCCCTACCACCGGCTCGGCAGGCAAATTCTTGCCGCCCACGAAATCTTCAGCGCACCGGCGCAGGAAGCACAGGCACTTCTGCGCGCGGTGGGCGCGCACTACGTCATCACGTGCCCGGAACTCGATTCGACACGTCCCGCCGGCGGTCGCCCGGCCGGTTCCCTGCAGGCTCTGCTGCAGGCCGGCACACCGCCGCCGTTCCTCACGCCGGTCGCTCTGGACGGGTCGACGCCGCTGCGCGTTTGGCGCATCGCCCGCTGAGCTTCAGCGCCAACCGCGTGATGGGGTCAATCCTCGGCTTTCAGCGGACGCTGCATGAGCTGGCCGATGGTGTCGGCAACGCTCGCGCGGCCGTCGACGATATCGCACACGGCTGATGAGATCGGCATGTCGATGCCCATCTCGTCCGCAAGCCGCCGCACGGCAACGGCGGTGTAGACGCCCTCCGTCACGGCGAGCTTCCCGGCCAGCGCCTGATCGAGGCTCTCCCCTTTGCCGAGCGCGCGGCCGAGCGACATGTTGCGCGACTGCGGGCTGCCGCAAGTGAGAATGAGATCTCCGAGCCCCGACAACCCGTTCAGCGTTTCGGGCCGTGCGCCGAGCGCGTGCCCCAAACGGCGCATCTCGGCAAATCCGCGCGTGACGAGCGCAGCGTGCGCGCTGGCGCCGAGGCCTTGGCCGTCGACGATACCGGCCGCGATCGCGAGCACGTTCTTCAGCGCGCCGCCAAGCTCGACGCCGACGAGATCGCTCGACCAGTAGAGGCGGAACTTCGGGCTGCCGAGACGCTCGGCCAGCATTTGGCCTGCCACTTCGTCGGCGCAGGCGATGGTGAGCGCCGCGGGAAGCCCGCGCGCCACGTCGGCGGCGAAGCTCGGCCCCGACAGCGCCGCCGGCATCGCGTCGGGCAGCTCGGTCGCGAGCACGTCCCCCA
>DASRYA010000058.1:0-14058 GCA_035687305.1 Hyphomicrobium sp.
GCATCTTGCCGAATAGGAGGAAGTTATGAAGGTTTGGACGAAGCCCGCAGTTCGTGAGCAGGAAGTTGGCCTCGAGGTCACCTCGTACATGCCGGCTGAGATCGACATCATCTAACGACTGTCGATCCCACTCACTAGAACCGGTGAGTTTCCGACAACGGCGGTCGAAACCTCGGCCGCCGTTGTTTTATTGGGCGTCGCTCGAGAGAAAGGCGCGCCCATAGCTAGACTGCCTCGATGATCATAAAAATTCTGGGATCGGCCGCTGGCGGCGGCTTTCCGCAGTGGAACTGCAATTGCCACAATTGCGCATCCGTGCGCGCTGGAACGCCAGGCTTCAGAGCACGGACGCAGTCCTCCCTCGCCGTGAGCCGGGATGGGGTCGACTGGGCGCTGCTCAACGCTTCGCCTGACCTGCGTCAGCAGATCAATGACACCCCGCAGCTCCACGCCGACCCGAAGGTCGGCCTCCGCCACAGCCCCATCAAGGCGGCCGTGCTCACGAATGGCGACGTCGACCACATCATCGGGCTCATCAACCTGCGCGAGGCGCAGCCCTTCTCCGTCTACGCCTCCGACCGCGTGCTGGCGACGATCGAGGCCAACTCGGTGTTCCAGGTGCTGGCGGAGCCGACCGTGCCCCGCATCGAGATGAAGCTCGGCGTGCCCTTCGAGCTGACCGGCGGTGGCGCCGATCTCGGCCTCACGGTCGAGGCGTTCGCGGTTCCCGGCAAGGTCGCGCTCTACCTGGAGGACAAATCCTCCGCCGATTTCGGCAGCCAGGAAGGCGACACCATCGGTCTCAAAATTACTGATCCGGCCGAGAAGAAGTCCTTCTTTTACATTCCCGGCTGCGCCGCCGTAGATGAGACGCTGGCCGCCCGCCTCGAGGGGGCCGCCCTCGTCTTCTTTGACGGAACCCTGTTCACCGACGGCGAGATGATCGAGCAGGGCCTCCTCGGCAAGACCGGCGCCCGCATGGGCCACATCAGCATGTCGGGGGAGAACGGATCGATGGCAGCCTTCTCGAGCCTTGGCGTCGGAAGGCTGATATATGTCCATATAAATAATTCGAACCCGGCGCTGGATGAAAACTCGCCCGCCCGCAAAGCCATAAATGGCGCGGGATGGGAAGTCGGGCACGATGGGATGGAGGTACGCCTATGAGCCAGACGGCCAGCCTGGAGCGCGAGAGCGGCACGCGCGAAGCGTCCGAACTCATGCCCGTAGCCGAATTCGAAGCAGCGATCCGCGCCGTAGGCGCCGAGCGCTATCACGACAAGCATCCCTTCCATCACATGCTGCACGGCGGCCAGCTGAAGAAGCCGCAGGTGCAGGCTTGGGCGCTCAACCGCTACTGCTATCAATCGGCGGTGCCGCGCAAGGACGCAGCCCTCATCAGCCGCCTTTACGACCGTGAGCTGCGCCGGGAGTGGGTGCATCGCCTGCTCGATCACGACGGGTTCGGAGAGGAGGAAGGCGGCATCGAGCGCTGGCTCGTGCTCACCGACGGCCTCGGCCTCGACCGCAATTACGTGATCTCCATGAAGGGCGCGCTGCCGGCGACGAAGTTTGCGGTGGAATCCTACGTCACCTTCGTGCGCGAGCAGCCGATCACCGTCGCCATCGCCTCCTCGCTCACCGAGCTGTTCGCTCCCAAGATCCACAAGGAGCGCATCTCGGGCATGCTGGAAAACTATCCGGACTTCATCGACGACAAGGTGATGGCCTACTTCAAGCGCCGCCTGACCCAGGCGCCGCGCGATGCGGATTTCGCCCTCGGCTACGTCTTGAAGAACGCCAAGACGCGCGATGAGCAGGAAGCGTGCGTGGATGCCGTACGGTTCAAATGCAACGTGCTGTGGTCGCAGCTCGACGCGCTGCAGCATGCCTACGTCGAAGGGCACATTCCGCCCGGCGCATTCCGCCCGGAGGCCTGAAAAATGGGTGAAACCACACCACGCCAGCGAACGGTCATCACGACCGACAGCAAGCCGGTGATGCCCCCTTACATCAAGATGCGGCACGACGCGGGGCGCAACCGCTGGCTGATCCTTGCGCCCGAACGCCTTTTCGACCCCGACGCCATCGCTGTCGAGGTGTTGAAGCTTTGTGATGGCGCGCGCTCTGTCGGCGACATCGCAGGCATACTATCTAAGGAGTACAATGCGCCTGTGGAGGACATCGAGGTCGACATCATAACGATGCTGCAAGACCTCGCTGACAAGGGAGTTGTGAAGGCATGAACGAATCTGCCCCATCCCACGTCAAGGAAGGCACCGTGACCATGGACACCGGTGAGATGCGCTGCGACGCAACATCGGGATCCGAGACGTCGCTGGACCCCTCGTGCGCCGTCCGCGCACCGATCGGTCTTCTGGCGGAGCTGACGCACCGCTGTCCGCTGCAGTGTCCCTACTGCTCCAACCCGCTCGAGCTCGAAAAGGTGAATGTCGAGCTGACGACGGAGGAATGGCAGAAGGTGATGCGCCAGGCGGCGCAGCTCGGCATCCTGCAGGTGCACCTGTCGGGCGGCGAGCCGACGGCGCGGCGCGACCTGGAAGAGATCGTCAAGACGGCGTCGGAAGCGGGCCTTTACACGAACCTCATCACGGCGGCCGTGCTGCTGAAGCGTGATCGGCTCGAGAAGCTGAAGGAGTGCGGCCTCGACCACGTGCAGATCTCCATCCAGGACGTCGACACCGAGGCCGAGAACGCCGATCGCATCGCCGGCTACAAGGGCGGCAGCGCCAAGAAGAAGGAAGTGGCCGGCTGGGTGCGTGAGCTCGGCATGCCGCTGACGATCAACGCGCCGATCCACCGCCACAACATCCACAGCGTCGAAGCGATCATCAATTATGCGGTCGAGCTCGGCGCCGGCCGCGTCGAGATCGCCCACGTTCAGTATTACGCCTGGGCGCTCAAGAACCGCGCCTCCCTGATGCCGACCCGCGAAGCTTTCATGGAAGCGGCACGGATCGTCGAGCGCGAGCGTGAGCGCCTCAAGGGCATCATCGTCATCGACGCTGTCGTTCCCGACTACTACGCCAAGTATCCGAAACCCTGCATGGGCGGCTGGGGCAAGGGCATTATCAACATCACGCCGTCGGGGCGTGTGCTTCCCTGCCACGCGGCCGAATCGATCACGCACCTCGAATTCGACAACGTAAAGGATCGTCCGCTGGCGGACATCTGGCTGAACGGCTCTGCTTTCCAGAAATATCGTGGCACGAGCTGGATGAAAGAGCCCTGCCGCACCTGCCCGCGTCGCGAGATCGACTACGGCGGATGCCGCTGCCAGGCGTTCGCGCTCACGGGTGATGCAGCCAATACGGATCCGGCTTGCTCGCTTTCGCCAATGCACGAGGCATGGGCAAAGGTGGCAGAAGTTGAGTCCCACCAATCCTCGCCGGCTTTTGTTTATCGTCGTCCAGGCGGTGCAACGCCGAAGCCGGAGATCAAAAAAACTCCCGCCACCAGCGACGCTTAGGCGCCCATCCACAGCCCTGCTGAACATCCCCGCATCCCACACCCCAGGTGTGGGGTGCGTCATCGTGTTCAGTCCAAGTTCACAAAAGACTTGGCAAATTCACGACTGCCATCCGATGATACGCGCGCCATCCAACGACGTGCCATCGTCATAACCAGGGAGAAAACGGGATGCTGAGATGGGTTGTTGCCGCGGGCGTCATGCTTGCGCTGCCGTCGGTCGCTTCGGCACAGGATGTCGAAAACGGAAAGAAGCTTTTTAGCAAGTGCGCGCCGTGCCATTCGATCGGACCGGGCGCGAAGAATAAGGTCGGCCCGGAGCTGAACGGTCTTGGCGAGCGCAAGTCCGGCTCGGTTGAAGGCTTCAACTACTCGCCGGCCATGAAGGCTTCCAACTTGACGTGGAATACCGCCACGCTGGACGAGTACCTCGCCGATCCGAAGAAGAAGGTCCCCGGTAACAAGATGCTGTTCCCGGGCGTGAAGGACGAAATGGAGCGCGCGGATCTCGTGGCGTATCTGGAGTCGTTCAACGCCGACGGCACGCAGAAGTAAGCCACCCCGACTTCGGTTTTGACGACGCCGCGGATCGACGGATCCGCGGCGTCGTGTTTTTCACCGATCCTCGGACGCGGCGTGAACGGTTGCAGCGGTCGTATACGGGGCAAGATACCCCCGCGCTGCATTTGGCGCGCGGTGCCGGGGCCGCGAACGCGACCTCGATACGCATCGGAACGTCGAGCAAAAAAGTGCGCAGCGCGGCCCACAAATGTGCCGTGCGCGCGCTGCCGCCCGGAAGCCACATCATCGGGGAATGCAGCCGCTCCTCAGTCGAGCCTGCGCACCCCTGCGCGGTCCACCGCGTCGTACATCGCGCGCACGCTGCGCCCGCCGATGACGAGATCGGGTGCAATATCCATTAGCGGCGCGAGCACGAACGCGCGCGCCCCGATATGCGGATGCGGCAGCACTAGGTCGGGATCGTTGAGGATCGTGTCACGATAGACGAGGACGTCGAGGTCTATGACGCGCGGCCCCCAGCGCTCGATCACCACACGGCCCATCTCGACCTCGATGTCCTTGCAGCGGGCAAGAAGCGCGTGGTGGGAAAGCTCGGTATCGACCGACATCGCCGCGTTGACGAACCAGTCCTGATCGGTCTTGCCCCAAGGCGGGGTTGCATAGTTGGCGGAGCGCGCAACGAGACGGACATCGCCGCGCTCGGTCATCAGGGCGACGGCACGGTCGATGTTCCCCGTCTTGTCGCCCATGTTGGAGCCGAGGGCGATGATCGCATCGAAGGCCGGACGGCCGGAGAGAGAGGTGCCGGCAATTTCACCGCCCGGGTCGGGCACTTGCTCTGGTGTGGCGCGGGTCGGCTTCGACATTGGCTGCTCGCTAGGCATATTGGAGGAGTGCTCGTTATCGCGGCACTCCCCCGGAGGCAAGGGCAGCCTCTCTGCAGTCCCGGCGTCGTCGATCCGATCAGTCGTATTTGATATAGGCGAACCGCTGGTCGCCGTGGGGGGTGCCTTCGAGGGCGCCGCCTTCCTTACCCGGTTGCCAATGAACGACGTCCTCGATCTTCTGGGCCAATTCCAGATCCTTCGAGGTAATACCCTTGGCCGTATGCGTCATTAGGCGCACCTCGACCCACGCATAGGAGGCTGTGATATCCGGATGGTGCCAGGCCGCTTCCGCAAGATGCCCGACGGTATTTATGACCATCAGCGTCCCCTTCCAGCCGCTCGTCTTGTATGTTCGCCTTATCCAGCCGTTCTCGAGATGCCATTTCGGCAGGTTTTTTTGCAGCCACGCGTTGACTTCGGCGTCGGGCATGGGCTTTTCGCGCTCAGCCGCCATATTGTGCTCTCCTTATCGGGCACGCATCGCACCAGCAGGTTTGAATCGTAATGCCACTGGCCGACGCTACGCAATCTGACGTGCACACGAAACGCCTCCGCGCCCATCCGGGTGCCGTGCGGGTCGTTGCGCCCGCGCGTCTGCACCTGGGCTTCCTCGACCTCAATGGAAGCCTCGGCCGGATGTTCGGCAGCATTGGCCTGGCCATTAACCGGCCGCGGACCGAGCTGGTGCTGCGCCGCGCGCGCTCCTTCAACGGTTCGGGCCCGGACCATGCCCGTGCGATTGCTGCGCTGCAGCGCTTCGCCGAGGTGTTCGACATCGACGGCGCCTTCGAGGTCGACGTCGTCTCGGCCATTCCGGCCCATGCGGGACTGGGGTCGGGCACACAGCTCGCCGTCGCCGCGGGCGCGGCGCTGGCGGCGCTGGAAGGCGTCGACGCCACCGCAACCCGCCTCGGCGAAATCCTCGACCGCGGCGCGCGTTCGGCGATCGGCATCGGCGCGTTCGAGCGGGGCGGCTTCATCGTCGACGGCGGCCGCGGGGAGCGCGACCGTGCGCCCCCGATTGTCGTACGCGCCGATTTTCCCGAAGCATGGCGGGCGCTGCTCGTGATGGATAGCCGCAGCACGGGTGTGCACGGCGATACGGAAGCGAAAGCGTTTGCGACGCTGCAGCCGCTGCCCGAGAGCGCCGCGGCGAACATCTGCCGCCTCGTTCTGATGCAGCTCGTGCCCGGGCTGATGGAAGCGGACATCGACGCCTTCGGGAACGCACTGACGGAAATCCAGAAAATCGTCGGTCACCACTTCGCGGCGGCACAGGGCGGAAGCCCTTGGGCGAGCCCCGCGGTGGGACGCGTCGTCGAGGCGCTGCGCGCCGCCGGCGGCTTCGGGATCGGCCAGAGTTCCTGGGGCCCCACCGGCTTTGCATTCGCCCCGACGCAGGAAATTGCCCAGCGCCTCTATGATTCTTCGATCGAACTCGCTAGAGGCGAAGGTCTTGAGATCATGATCGTCGAAGGGCGCAACAGGGGCGCCGTCGTCGAGAAGATTGCGAGCACTTAGTCGTCAAGAGCCAAGGAAATACGAAAAATGAGCGACGCCACCCCGATTCTGCACATGCTCTCGCCGCAGAAGCACATGTCTCCGTTCGACGTAAACATGGCAGCGGACGCCGGCTGGAAGGTCATCGTCCCCTATATCAACGTCACGCTGGAGGAGGTGACCGCGCTCACCCAGGACGCGATCTTCTCGCGCCCGCCGAACTACGGCGTACGCACCGGCCTTTTCATCGGCGGCAAGGACGCCATCCTGGCTCTCGACATGCTGGACGCCGCGCAGAAGGCGCTCGTTCCGCCGTTCGGCCTTTCGACCTTCGCTGATCCGGCCGGCTCGTTCACCACGGCCGCCGCCATGGTCGCGTGCGTGGAGCGCGTGCTGCGCAACAAGTACAACCGCGGCTGGAAAGGCACGAAGGTCGCCGTGTTCGGCGCGACCGGCGTCGTCGGCTTCGCCTCCTCGATCATCGCCGCCCTCGAAGGCGCGGAGGTCACCCTCGTTGCCCACCGCGGCGTCGACCGCGTGGTCAAGTCGGCCGAGGTGTCGAAGCAGCGCTTCGGCGTCGACCTCATCGCCAAGTCGGGCGAGACTGAGGAGCAGAAGCAGGCCATCGTGGACGAGGCCGAGGTCGTCTTTGCAGCCGCTGCTGCGGGCGTGCGCGTGCTGAGCACCGCCAACATGGCCCGCGCGAAGAACCTGCTCGTCGTCGGTGACGTCAACGCCGTTCCCCCGCCGGGCGTCGAAGGCATGGAGCTGTTCATGGACGGCGCTGCACTGCCGGGCTGCAATGCGCTTGGCGTCGGCCCGCTCGCCATCGGCGACATCAAGTACAAGACCGAATCCGGCCTATTCAAGCAGATGATCACCTCCACCGAGCCGGTGCACTTCGACTTCCGTGCCGCCTTCGCGCTGGCGCGGACGCTGACCGCTTGACGGGCGAGCCCGTCCTCATAGCGGCCCTTTCCGGGCGGGGGCTCTGCGCCTCCGCCCGTAGGGCCGGATACCTGCCGCTCGTCGCCGACGCGTTCGGCGACAGCGATATGCGCGCAATGGCGGCACACTCCTGTCGCATCGCGGATGCCATACGCATCGGACTGCGCGCCAAGGCCGTTTTCGCTGCTCTCTCCGAGCTCACCGCCGCCGCGCCACGCGAGCCCATCGGACTGATCCTCGGCTCCGGCTTCGAGGACCGGCCGAAGCTCGTCTCAGCGCTCGCAGAGCGCTACCGACTGATCGGCAACGGCGCCGCGACGATCGCCGCGAGCAAAGATCCCGTCGCCCTCGCGACGCTGCTCAAGGCCCTCGGCATTTCCCACCCCGAGACGCGCAAGCTGCCGCCGGCTTCAATGGACGGCTGGCTCGCCAAACGCATCGGCGGAAGCGGCGGCACGCACATCGATCCTGCGCCTGCTGGGCCTCCGGCTCCGCGCCGCTACTATCAACGCCGCCTCCACGGAGAGGCCGTCTCGCTGCTCGTCCTCGCCACGCCGGAAGGCATTCGTGACGTGGGCTTCAGCCGCCAGTGGACAGCGGGCACGGGCCCTCGCCCTTTCCGCTACGGTGGAGCGGTAGGCCCCGTCTCCCTCGGCCCCGACATCGAAGCGGCCATGCGGTTCGCCGCGGCAAGAATATGCTCCGCACTCGGACTTTCCGGCCTCGTGTCGCTCGACTTCCTGCTCGCCGGAAACATCCCGTTCCTTCTTGAGATCAATCCGCGGCCCGGCGCGACGCTCGACGTCTTCGACGATGATCGCGGCAGCCTGTTCGAAGCCCATCTCGCCGCCTGCGGGGGCCGGCTGATCCCGTTCTCCACGCCCACGGGCGCACGCGCCGCAGCTATTCTGTATGCTGATCAGGGACGGCTGCACATCGGCCACACGTCCTGGCCCGATTGGGCCGCCGACCGACCCGATCCCGGCATGCGCATTCCACGCTATCGCCCGATAGCTACAGTCTATGGAGATGGACCGGGCCCGGATGAGGCATTGCAACGCTGCCGGCAGCGCTTGGAAGAACTGGGGTCGATGCTGTATGCACAGGCGCAAAATAGGGAGCGTATAAAAAATGCAGAAATACAACGGCCCAGCCCCCAGTGTTTCGGCGCGCGCCGCCAAGCTCGTTGACACGCTCGTTGCCGATGCGAGCGCGTTGCGTTGCGCAGTGACTACCGGCGCGGCCGGCGAGCGCTGCATCGACCTCGGCGCCAAGGTGCCGGGCGGGCTGGAAGCCGGCCGCCGCCTGGCCGAAATCTGCCTCGGCGGTCTCGCGACCGTCACGCTCAATATGGAATCGGGCCTGAAGCGCTGGCCGCTCGGCGTCACCGTTCACGCGGCCGATGCCGTCATCGCATGCCTCGGCAGCCAGTATGCCGGCTGGCAGATCACCGATCAGGAGACCGGCTTCTTCGCGCTCGGCTCCGGTCCTGCGCGTGCGCTCTCCCGCGTCGAGCCCCTCTACAAGGAGCTCAACTACACCGACCATTTCCACCGCGCGATCCTGGTGCTCGAGGGCGATAACGCCCCGCCGCCCGCAGCGGCCCGCTCCGTCGCAACCGCCTGCGGCGTGCAGCCGGAGGACCTCACGGTTCTCTACGCGCCGACCGGCAGCCTGGCCGGCACCGTGCAGATCGCTTCGCGCGTTCTGGAGGTAGCATTGCACAAGGCGCACGAGCTGCACTTCCCCCTCGACCAGATCGAGGACGGCATCGGCACGGCGCCGCTTGCTCCGCCGGTTCCCGACTTCATCCGCGCCATGGGCCGCACCAACGACGCCATCATCTACGGCGGACGCGTGCAGCTCTTCGTGCGTGGCAGCAACGATGCGGCCGAGAAGCTCGCCCAGCAACTTCCGTCGAGCACCTGCTCGGCCTATGGCGAGCCCTTCGCGGACATCTTCGCGGCGGCGGGCGGCGACTTCTACAAAATCGATCCGACGTTGTTCAGTCCGGCCGAGGTCATCGTCTCCAACCTCGACACCGGCACCACCTTCCATGCGGGCCAGCTTGCTCCAGATGTCGTCGACAAAAGCTTCCGCTGACAACGGCGGAAGCGCACGCGGCTTGCGCATCGCGCTTTTCCTCGAAGAGGAAAGCGGCAACTGGCACGTGCGCCGGCTCGAAGCCGCCCTGCGCGCGCGCGGCGCCGATGTCGTCGTCACCTCGCTGCCGCGGTGCGCCTTCGATACGCGGCTCGAGAGCGGGATCGACATTCCGGGGTTCGAGGGGGCGCTGCCCGACGCGGTATTCGTGCGCTCCATCTCCGCCGGCACACTGGAACAGATCACCTTCCGGCTCGGCATCCTCCATGCGCTGCGGGAAAGCGGCGTGCGCGTATGGAACGATGCCCGCGCCATCGAGCGCTGCGTCGACAAGTCGACCACCACCTTCCTTCTGCAGCGCGCGGGCGTGCCGACGCCGCGCACGCGCACCATGGAGACGAAGCCGCCCGCCGATACCTACGTGGCCGATGCCGGCCGGCCGCTGATCTACAAACCGCTGTTCGGATCCCAGGGCAAAGGTCTGCTGCGCGTTGATGATGTGGCCGGACTGCCGGATCCCGTCGCCGCCGACAACATCTACTATCTGCAGGATTTCGTTGCACCTTCTGGCGCAACCTTCGAGGACTGGCGCGTCATCGTCACCCGCCATCGCGTCGTCGCCGCCATGGCGCGTCGGGCCGGCAGCTGGATCACCAACGTGCATCAGGGCGGTGCGCCCATCGCGCATGTGCCGAGCGAGGAGATGGCACTGCTTGCGCGCGGCGCCCTCGCGGCGGTCGGCGGCGATTATGCCGGTGTCGATCTCATTCGCGCGCCCGACGGCCAGCTTCTCGTACTCGAGGTGAACAGCAATCCTTCCTGGCGTGGCCTCCAAACGGTGGCCGACGTCGACATCGCGGACATCATCGTCGAGGATTTCCTCGCAACCGTTGCCGAGCACCGCCAGCGTCAGGCAGACGGCCTGCCCGCGAACGGCCCGCGCCCGGAGCTGCCGCTCGATGCACGCAATCAATCTTCACAGACCGAATTGAAGACCGAGCCATGTCCCGCGTAAGCGAGGCCGATACGGCGGCGATGTTTCTCGCCGCCTGCCGCGCCGAGCTCGGCGCGCTGAAGCCCGGCAACGTTCATATCCATGCAGGCGGCCACGGCATGGAGGTGGCGCAGTTCGAAGCCAGCGCCGCCGCGGCCGCACCCCGCATCGCAGCGCAGGGCGAGAAGGTCGGCACGCGCATCTTTCGCGCAGTGGAGGCTTCATTCGCCGTCGCGGGGTGCAATACGAATCTCGGCATCGTTTTACTGTGCGCGCCGCTCGCCGTCGCGGCCCAGCGCGAGGGCAGTGCGCCGCTCCGCGAGCGCTTGCACGGTGTGCTCACCGCGTTCGACGCCGATGATACGGCAGCGGTTTATGCTGCGATCCGTCTCGCAAATCCCGGCGGGCTCGGCTCCGTCGAGGAGCAGGACGTCGCCGCTCCCCCCAGCGTCGGCCTACTGCAGGCGATGGCGATGGCAGCCGAGCGCGACCGGATCGCGGCGGCATACGTCACCGATTACACGGAGGTCTTCGATTTCGGGCTTCCGGTGCTCGCCAATGCAATGGAGGCGACAAGCGACGAGCGCCATGCCATAACAACGTTGCATATGGCATTTCTCGCTTTCTTTCCCGACAGCCATATTGCGCGCAAGTACGGAATGGAGACAGCGGAGGCAGTTCGCACGCAGGCGCACGCGCTCGCTCCCTTGTGGCAGCCGGCCGCGCGGCCTGACACGGCTCAGAAATTGCTCGATTTCGACGCCGACCTGAAGGGGCGAGGGATTAACCCGGGTACGACCGCAGACCTCGTTGTAGCAACCCTTTTCGCTGCGTCTTTGTGCACTGCCCTGCGGCCCGTGGGCGCCGCTTAGCCCCTTGTCTCGGGTGGCTGCCTCGCGCTATCTAGGGGCGGTGCTTAAAGGCGCGCCGCTATCCGGCCAACCGGTTCGAGGACATCGTCGTCGGACGCAGCAACAAAGGATGGCTTTTCGAATTGGGCAGAAACCGGTGCGCCCGGCCTCGGCGGGGTGGCGTTGGTGCTCGTGGTGTTTATAGCTTGGGAGAAACCCCGCAATGACCAAGATTAACAAGGTGCTTCTCGGCGAGTCGCTCGTCGGTGATGGTAACGAGGTAGCCCACATCGACCTGCTCATGGGTCCCCGCGGCTCTGCCGCTGAGACTGCGTTCTGCAACGCTCTGACGAACAACAAGGACGGCTTCACCACCCTCCTCGCCGTCATCGCGCCGAACCTGCCGTGCAAGCCGAACACGATCCTGTACAACAAGGTCACCATCAAGGACGCCCGCCAGGCCGTTCAGATGTTCGGACCTGCTCAGTACGGCGTTGCCAAGGCCGTTCAGGACTCCGTCGCCGAGGGCGTGATCCCGGCTGCTGAGGCTGACGACATCTTCATCTGCGTCGGCGTGTTCATCCATTGGGAAGCTGCCGACGACGCCAAGATCCAGGACTACAACTACCGCGCCGTGAAGGAGTCGATTGCCCGCGCCGTTGCTGGCAAGCCGACCGCCGCCGAAGTCACCGCGCAGCGTAACTCGGTTCAGCACCCCTTCGGTGCGAAGTCTTGAAGCGGACACCGTCCACAGCAGGATGATGCCCCACCTATGAAGAGGGGCCTGCTGCAGCGATTGGGTAGACTGCTTTCCGGCCGTTGGAACGGGTAGAACACCCGAAGGCGCGCGTTCTGCTCTTCCCCTTCGTGCAACATATTAAAGGCCGGCGATCTCCATGAGGTCGCCGGCCTTTAGCATTCCACGGTGCAGTGCCGTCGCAACGAGCACGCCCGCGGCACCGGCTCCATGCAGGGCCTCGATATCGGCACGGTCGCGCACGCCGCCCGCCGCATAGACGCGTCGTTTCCCGGCGCGGGACACGATCTCCGACATGCGGGCGAGGTCCGGACCTTCGCCCGAGCCGACGCGGGCAAGCGTCATGACGATCACGCTGTGCGGCCAATGCTCGGCCTCGGCCAGCACCCCCGCGGGACCGGCGAAGCGATCGTCCTTGAAGTCGAGCGACAGGACATAGGCGTGTGGGGGAAGTGCGCGCAATTCCGCGACGTCGGTTTCGACGGCGAGGCTCTCGGTGCCGATGACTGGCATTGCGACGGCTTCGGCAATCCTCTTTGCAGCTTCGGCCGGACGGGCGCCTTCATCGAGCCAGATACGCGCGTCCGGGACAACGGACGCGAGGTCCGCAGCAAGGGTGACGTTGCTGCCGCGGCCCTCGATGCCGTCGAGATCGGCGACGTAGAGCACCGGAAACGCGAACAGCCCGGTGAACCCGCGAGCGACCGCGAGCGGATCGCTGCTGCGCGCGAGCGGCGTTTCCAACGGGCGGTAATTGGCGCGGTCGCCGCGAGCTGCGGCAACGGCCACGCCATGACGCACGTCGATGACCGGGATCACATCCATGCTGGCTTGCCTCCGTGGGCTCCCCGTGTAACACGGCGAAAGCCGTGGGTAAGCCCACGGAGCCCGGAGGTTTCATGCCGATCACGGCCGGATACGATATCGGGGGCGCCCATCTCAAGGTAGCGCTGGCGGACGGGGGCCGCACGGTCGCGGTGCGCCAGATCCCCTGCCCGCTGTGGCGCGGAATCGATGCGCTGGATGCCGCGCTCGCGGAAGCCGATGCGCTCACGGTGCGCGCCGATGTGCACGCGGCGACGATGACCGGCGAGCTGTGCGAAGCCTTCACCGACCGCCTCGCGGGCGTCGCCGCCATTCTCGACCGTCTCGAAGCCCTGCGTGGACGGAACGTGCGCGTGTGGATGGGTGCCCGTGGCCTCGGCTCGCTCGGCGAAGCCCGCGCGCACCCGCTCGATGTTGCCTCCACCAACTTCCTCGCCAGTGCGGTGTGGATCTCATCGTGTCTGCCGAGCGCGCTGCTGATCGACATGGGCTCGACCACGACCGACATCATTCCCATCATTGACGGCAGGGCGGCCCCACGCGGCTTGAACGATGGCGACCGGCTGCGGACCGGCGAGCTCGTCTATACCGGCACGACGCGCAGTGACGTCGCGACAGTGGCGCGGCGCGCGCGTCTCGATGGCATCGTGCAGCGGCTCGCGGCGGGATCGTTCGCCAACATGGCAGACGTGCGGCGCGTGCTCGGCACACTGCCGCCGGACGTCGACCAGCACCCGACGCTCGATGGGCGGGGAAAGTCCCGCGGCGAAAGCCTCGAGCGCTTCGCTCACTGCTTTGGGCGCGATGCTTCCGATGCAACGGATGCCGCGTGGATGGCGGCTGCGTCCGATATCGCACGTCAGCAGATGGACGACATCGCGGATGCAGCCCGAACGGTCATGGAGAATGCGGGGCTGCGCGCGGATGTGACGCTCGTTGCGGCCGGCATCGGCGCCGGTGAAGTTGCGCGTCTCGCAGGGCAACTCGATCTGCCCTGCACACCGTTCGGCGCCTTGGCTGCCGCGTCGCCCGATTGCGCCGCCTGGGCGACGCACTGCGCACCGGCAACCGCGCTCGCGCTCATCGCCGCGAATGCTTACAGCTCGGAAAAGCGCGCGGAATAGACGACTGCACCCGCGCCCGGCGCCGCTGGCGAGATGCGTAGCGCCATGAAGTGCGGAC
>DASRYA010000059.1:0-6395 GCA_035687305.1 Hyphomicrobium sp.
CGCCGCCGATCCGGACAAGATCGCGTGGCACACGCTGCTGGCGATCCTGTCGCTGTTCGTCATCTACGTGGCGATGGTCTACGGCCCGATCGCAGCGTTCCTCGTCGAGCTGTTCCCGACCCGGATCCGCTACACCTCGATGTCGCTCCCCTATCACATCGGCAACGGCTGGTTCGGCGGCATGCTTCCGCTGCTTGCAACCGCCATCGTCGCGTGGGCGGGCAACATCTACGCCGGGCTCTGGTATCCGATCATCGTCGCGCTCGGCACGTTCGTGATTGGCCTCTTCTTCCTGCCGGAAACGAAAGACCGGGATATTTCGGAGGTATGATCGTGCCGCGCCAGCGCCGATGGTCAGCAGCTCTTAACCCTGCCGGCATAGAATGGTTCGTCGACTGAGCACGTGCGGAGCACGTTTCTTGAGGCCGTGCGGAGCACGTCGACCAAGGCGTACGGAGCAGCATTCCGCCGCCCCGATCGGACCAGCGAGGAGCGTGTCATGAAAGCAGTGATTGGTGCGATTGCCGCCGCCGCGGCCGTTGCTTCGCTCGCCGGATATTTCGCTCCGGCAATGGCCGACGGCTATTGGCACCGCGACCGTGCAGGCACGATGCGCCCGTATCGGCTCCAGCACTATCGGAGCACGCCGCGCACCTACAACAGCGGACCCATCCGCTATTACAACTCCGCCTGCCCCTATGGCGACTGCCAGTGCCTGCGCTCCATCGCGGTCCGCACGGGCAGCCGCGTATGGTGGGACCGCTACCAGGCCTGTTCGGGCTGAGCCGCCGGAAACATCAGATCAGAACCGCGCCGGGCCCTGCTCTGCCGGAGCAGGGCAGCTAGCTGCCGAGCGCCTTGCGGATCTTCTCCGCGTGCGCAGCCAGAACCTCCGGCTTTTCCATCTCGCGCCCATGGGGCATCAGCGGCACGCCCTCGTGCCGCGGGATGACGTGGAAGTGGAGATGGAAAACCGTCTGGCCGCTCGCCGGCTCGTTATATTGGACGACGGTGACGCCATCGGCCTTGAAGGCCTCCTTCACCGCCTTCGCCGTGCGCTGCAGCACCGGCACCATCTTGGCGATGACCGCCGGATCGGCGTCGAGCAGATTGCGTGAGGGCGCCTTCGGCACCACCAGCGTATGCCCGGGCGCTTGCGGCATGACATCCATGAAGACGAGCACGTTCTCGTCCTCGTAGACCCGGTGCGAAGGGATCTCGTCGCGCAGGATCTTAGCGAACACATTGCTGTCGTCGTAGGGCATGTCGGCGGCCTCCGTCTAGCGAACCTGTTAAACGGATCGCAGCCATCCCCGTCAAGCCGCTGCCTGGATCAGGGCCCATTGCCCTTGCGATAGGGCGCATATTCGGCGAGCGCGGCGACGTTCTCGGCCACCGCGCGCCGCTCGCCCTCGAGGTAGCGCGCCACCGCGCGGCGGAAGCCGGGATCGGCAATGAAATGGGCCGAATAGGTCGGCACCGGCATGTAGCCGCGCGCAAGCTTGTGCTCGCCCTGTGCGCCCGCTTCGACGCGCGCCAGCCCGTGGGCGATGGCGTATTCGATGGCCTGGTAGTAGCAGAGCTCGAAATGCAGGCACGGGTGGTCCTCCACCGCGCCCCAGTAGCGCCCATAGAGGCAATCCCCGCCGATCAGGTTGAGCGCACCGGCGATATAGCGCTCGCCGCGCCGCGCCATGATCAATAGGCAGCGGTCCGCCATCGTCTCGCCGAGCAGCGAGAAGAAGCGCCGGTTGAGGTAAGGCCGCCCCCACTTGCGGCTGCCGGTATCCATGTAGAACGCGAAGAATGCATCCCAGTGCGCTTCGGTGATGTCCGCGCCGGAGATGCGCTCCACGGCGAGGCCGCCCGCGAGGGCTTCGCTGCGTTCCTTCCGCACCGCTTTGCGCTTGCGCGACGCGAGCGAGGAGAGGAAATCGTCGAACGTGCGGTAGCCGCCATTCGTCCAATGGAACTGTTGGTCCGTACGCTGCAGGAAGCCCTGCGCGCCGAGTGCCTCCCACTCCGCCCGCGGCAGGAAGGTCGCGTGCACCGACGAGGCGCCGATGCGCCGTGAAAGCTCGACCGCGGCCGCCGCGAGCGTAAGCGCGTGCTTCATCGCGTCCGGCCCCGGCCTTGCCAGCAGGCGCCGTCCCGGCACCGGCGTGAACGGGACGGCGATTTGCAGCTTCGGGTAATATTCGCCGCCCGCCTGCTCGTAGGCCGCGGCCCACGAATGATCGAACACGTATTCGCCGGAGCTGTTGAGCTTCACGTAGCAGGGTGCGCACGCGGCGATATTGCCGGCTTCATCCGCAACGCAGATATGCTGCGGCAGCCAGCCTGTCTTCGGCTCGCCCACGCAACCGGAATCCTCGAGGGCCTTCAGGAAGGCGTGCGTAATGAAAGGATTGAGGGTCGCAGCATCCGGATTGGCGCACGCATCCCACTCGGCCGCATCGATGTCCGCGATGCGCGCGACAACCGTGGCGACGGCGGTATGCCCCGCCTCGCGCTCGGCGTCCGTCTCCTTCGGTTCGGCTCCTTCGCCACTCATCGCGATGCTTGCCTTTTCGCACACCGCCGGTCGTCTATCTCAGGGCTCATAGCCCTCGAAGATCGGCGCGTCGGCCCAGCGTGCCGCGGTCTCCCGCTGCTCAGCGGTGCGCACAGTCCAAGTGAATAACGGCTTCCCTTCGACCTCGCGCACATACCGCGTCACGGCAGTCGGCAGCGCGTCGACGTCATAGGCGTAGAAATCGGGCGCGGCCGGCCCCGATTCAAGCAGGTGTGTCAGAGCATAGGCCCGCTCGGGGCCGAGCACGCCGCGCCACGCGCAATCGGCGGCGAACTGCTCCCCCACGATACCGCGCGGAACGCCGGGCGCGAGCCCACGCATAGTCGCCATGACGGCGGGATCGAACGACATCAGCGCGACCGGCCCGTCATAGGCCGATGCGCTCTCCGCGATGTTGCGCAGGAATTGCCCGTTGGGGGCATCCCATTCACTCTTGATTTCGACGAGCAGCGGCACCCGGCCCCGGACGAGTGCCAGCAAGTCGGCAAGCTCGATCATCGCCCCGCCCGCGTTGCGGTAGCGCAAGGCTTTGAGCGCAGGCGCATCGCGCGCGGCGATCGGCCCGTCGGCCTCGATCAGCCGCTCCAGCGTCAGATCGTGAAACACCATGGGCGTGGCGCAGCCGGCCGGGCGTACGTCGCACTCGATACCGTAGCCCTTGGCGATAGCCGCTTCGAACGCCGGAACCGTGTTTTCGACGATGCCGCGTGCAACGTTGTGCAGGCCGCGGTGCGCGATGGGCTTCAGGAAGGCCGCGCGCTCGCGCATGGCTGGCTCAGGCCTCGATCATGATCACCGCGTCCACCTCCACGGCGCAGCCGAGCGGCAGGCTCGAGACGCCGACGGCCGCCCGGGTGTGCCGGCCCTTGTCGCCCAGCACCTCGACCATGAGGTCCGAGGCTCCGTTGATGACCTGGGGGTGGTCGGTGAACTCGGGGGCGGAGTTGACGAAGCCGGTGAGGCGCACAACCTGGACGATACGGTCGAGGCGTCCGATGGCGGCGCGGGTTTGGGAAAGGATGGCGAGGGCGCAGAGGCGTGCGGCTTCCTGCCCCTGGGCGACCGCCATGTTGTCGCCGAGGCGCCCCTTGAGGATGCTGCCATCCGCCGCCTTGGAAACCTGGCCGGAGATGAAGAGAAGATTGCCAGCCAGGAAGGAAGGCACGTAATTGGCGACGGGGTTTGGTGCGTCCGGCAGCACGATGCCAAGCGCTGCGAGGCGCGTCTCGATCTTGTCGTCCATTCCATTATCCTTACGCTCGGCGGCACCGTGCCATCCTTCGCTCGAGGGTCTTTTTGGCTGGCGGATCGTATCTTGGCAATGGCGCCCGAGCGCCCTTGGGGGTATTCCGTGGCTTAACCTGTCCGGGTTAGGCTGCGGGCCAAAAATCGACGGCGAGGAAGAATGTTTCACCTAGTCAAGGTTCTTGTCGCCAGCGCCCTGGGCGCGGCGGTGCTCGCCGTGCCGCTGGCCGACCTGCAGGCGCAGGTTGCGGGCGGGGCTGTGCAGTTCCGTCCCCATCGCGCCGTCTACGACATCACCTTCGACCACTCGACCCCGGGCTCGGGCGTGGCGGACATGACCGGCCGCATGGTCTACGAGATGACCGGCAGCAGTTGCAGCGAATACGCGCAAAACATGCGCTTCGTCACCCGGATGACCAACCAGGACGGCGTCTCCCAGGTAAATGACCTGCGCACCTCGAGCTTCGAGGACGTCGCAACCCACCGGCTGCGCTTTTCCTCCAGCCAGTATGAGAACCAGAAGCTTTCCGAGGCGGCCCAGGGCAGTGCGGGGCCGGGGAACGGCGCTTCCTTCACCGAGGTGAAGCTCACCAAGCCCTCGAAGAAGACCGTCAAGCTGCCGTCCAATATCTATTTTCCGATCCAGCACTCCATGGCGCTGGTGGAGGCGGCCCGCGCCGGACACAGCCAGTTCACCGCCAATCTCTTCGATGGCTCCGATAAGGGCGAAAAATTCTACGAGACCAGCGCCGTCATCGGACCGCGGGCCGAGCCCGGTAGCGTCAAGGTGCCCGCCAGCGTCGCCAACGGCGACAAGCTCGACACCGCCGCCTCATGGCCGGTCGCCATCGGCTATTTCGAGCCCGGCCACAGCCGCCACGACGTGATGCCGACGTATGAGCTCTCGTTCCGCTTCTATGAGAACGGCGTCTCCTCGCGGCTCTACATCGACTACGGCGACTTCGCCATCCGCGGCGAGCTGAAGGAGCTGACCTTCCTGGAGGAAGGAAAGTGCGCGGCCAAGTCCACCGGCTCGGGCCCCGCCAAGCGCTGATTCTAGACCATGATCGCTTCGGGCACCTACCAGTCCGAAGCGTGAATCATCGGCCTGATCAGAAAACTACCGCCGCATCGCGATTCGAAGAAAAGCGATCGGGCGCTAAATACTGATCTCCGGATCTCCGATCTCGCCGGCCATCTTGGCAAGCGCGCGCTGCGCTGGGGCGACCTCGTCCGGCGGGATGCCGTCCGAGGCGCAGAAAACGAGCAGCATGTTCTCGTCCTGCAGCATGTGATCGAGCACGGCCGCCAGCATTTGCGGCGTGCGGGCATTCTCGCGCAGCTCCGCGGGACCGACGCCCGTCAGCGTTAAGAAGTGCGTAAGGCGCTGGGGATCGCCCGCCAGAAACAGGAGTGCGGAGACCCCGATCGATTCGGCGCGGTCGGTGTGCATGCGCTTCAACCTCGAATTCACCTAAAGATCGAAAGATGTAGAACAAGCGCCATCAGGCTGCGCGGCGCGCCCATTCATTAACTGTTGGTTACGTCTTCACTAGCAAACTCCAGCCCGGTCCAGCCCAAAGAATCGGTGCAAAAAGGGCCGGGGAGTCCGAGCTGCAACGCCATGAATATGCAGGAGACCAGTGTCGCGGGACCGCAGATGCCGATGAGGCAGGTGCCCGGCAAGACTGTGCTCATCGTGGAGGACAACGAGCTCAATATGAAGCTCTTCCACGATATTCTTGCCGCGCACGGCTATGCAACCATCCAGACCCGGAACGGGCTGGAGGCGCTCGACCTTGCCCGTGAGCACCGTCCCGCACTGATCCTCATGGATATTCAGCTGCCGGAGATTTCAGGGCTGGAAGTCACCAAATGGCTGAAGGAGGACGATGAGCTGCGGGACATTCCCGTCGTCGCCATCACCGCCTTCGCGATGAAGGGAGACGAGGAGCGCATCCGTTCCGGCGGGTGCGAGGCCTACATCTCCAAGCCAATTTCAGTGAGCAATTTTCTCGAGACCGTGCAGCGCTTCGTCGGTGAGCCGCGCGCTTAAACTCGTAACCTGCGCAGAGTAGTGGCGAAGATGACCGCTCGAGTACTCGTAGTCGACGATATCCTTGCGAATGTGAAGCTTCTGGAAGCTCGGTTGTCCGCCGAGTATTTCGACGTGCTCACGGCCAGCTCGGGCCAGGAAGCTCTCGACATCTGCGCACGCGAGCGCATCGATGTCGTGCTGCTGGATGTGATGATGCCGGGCATGGACGGCTTTGCGGCGTGCCGCCGTTTGAAGTCCGATCCCAGGACCCATCACATACCCGTGGTGCTGGTCACCGCGCTCGATCAGTTCTCCGACAAGGTGCGCGGGCTCGAGGGCGGCGCCGACGACTTCCTCACCAAGCCGGTCGATGAAATCGCGCTCATCACGCGCGTGAAGAACCTCGCCCGCCTCAAGACGCTCACCGACGAGATGCTCATGCGCGCGCTCACGGGGCGCCAGATGGGCATCAACGAGGATGCTGCGCTGTTGAAGGCGCTCTCGGAGGAAGGCGGCAGGATTCTGCTGGTCGATGAT
>DASRYA010000060.1:0-1605 GCA_035687305.1 Hyphomicrobium sp.
TTCGCCGGATCGTAGGCGCTGCCGGTCGAGAACTGGAGATACGAGCGCACCGTCTCGGGCTCCACGCGCTTGTTGCCGTGGACGGTGATGGCTTGGATGGTGGCGCCCTGGGCATAGGCGGGCGCGGGATAAAATGCGCCGTTGACGCATATGAACCCCGATACGGCCATCGCCACGAACAGAACTAGGCGACGGACGTTAAACGCAATGGCGCTGACCAAAGGCATTCGAGGCTATGCCCTCATTATTGCCGAATTCCCCCTCGGTAGCGATCCCGTCGGCTTCGGAGATCGTTACCGCATGACCTACACATGCACCTGGAAACTGGGCCAAGATTTTGGCCTGATTCTCTTTTGGGCGCGCTCCCCTGTGTAAATGTGTTCTTAACGATTCAGAAGCGCCTGTGGAAGTGGCAAGTTTACGCCACTGAACGCGATTTCAGCCTGCACCCGTCCATCCGCGCCATACCCGCAATAAATCATTCAAATTCACGTAGACCATGAGCATGAGCACCAGGGCGACGCCGATCTGAAAACCGATTTCCTGCATGCGCCGGCTCAAGGGACGGCGCATGACGCCCTCGATCGCGTAATAAACAAGATGTCCACCGTCCAGCACGGGGATCGGCAGCAGGTTCAGGAAGCCGATGTTCGCCGAGATGAAGGCGATCCAGCGCAGTAGCGGCTCCATGCCGCCTTCCGCCACGCGGGCCGTCACCTGGGCCATCAGGATCGGTCCACCCATCTGGTCGGCCGCCTGCCGCTGGGTGACGATGTCGCCAATGCCTTGAATTGTATGTGCGATATTGGCGTAGGTTTCACGCACGCCGAGGCGCAGAGCCTCGAATGGGCTGACAGCCTTGGCGTCCTTCAGCCCCGCGATACTCGACGGCGTGATGCCGATGAGCCCACGCCGGAACGTGCCGCCGAAGCTGTCGGGCTGCTCGTGGACCTCCGGCGTCACTTCCAGGGAGAGCTTCTCGCCGTTGCGCTCGATATCGAACTTGAGCGGCCGACCGCCGTTCACGCCGACAAGCCGCTGCACATCCTCGAAGCCTTCGACCGTCCACCCGTCGATGCCGCGGATGACGTCGCCGGGCTGAATGCCCGCAACCGCGGCGGGCATGCCCGCTTTCACCTCGCCTACCACCGGCGTGATCGTGCGCACGCCGAAGGCCATGTTGACGGCGGCATAAACCGCTATAGCCAAAACGAAATTTGCCAGCGGCCCTGCCGCCACGACGGCCGCCCGCTGCCACAGCGCCTTGTTCTGGAAGGCGCCGGCGCGCTCGCTCGCAGACATGCGCTCCAACGCATCCGGGGACGGCTGGCTGGCGGCATTTTCGTCATCGACGAACTTCACGTAGCCGCCGAGCGGGATCCAGGCGAAGCGCCAGCGCGTACCCTTGCGGTCGGTGAAACCGAAAATTTCGCGGCCGAAGCCGATGGAGAACGTCTTGACCGCCACGCCGCACCAGCGCGCGACGATGAAGTGACCGAACTCGTGGACGAAGACCACGATCGTCAGCACCACCAGGAACTGCGCAATCGTGATCAGAACCCCCGGCGTCGAGGTTGCTACGTTGGCCAGCGTCAGCATCGTTCT
>DASRYA010000061.1:0-6429 GCA_035687305.1 Hyphomicrobium sp.
TGACCTTCGACGACTTGCGGTAGGCGAGGCCCTTCTTCAGGAAATCGAGAAACAGCTTCTGCTGATGTCGATAGTAGTCCGGCGAGCAGGTGGCGATTTCACGCGACCAGTCGAGAGAAAAGCCCATCGACTTGAGCTGCCGCCGCATGGTGGCGATGTTTTCGTACGTCCACTCCGCCGGATGGACCTTGCGCTCCATGGCGGCGTTCTCGGCCGGCATGCCGAATGCGTCCCAGCCCATGGGGTGCAGCACATTGAAGCCCTTCGCCCGCTTGTAGCGCGCGAAGACGTCGCCCATGGTGTAGTTGCGCGAGTGGCCGACGTGGATGCGCCCTGACGGATAGGGAAACATCTCGAGGACGTAGCACTTGGGCTGGCCAGGCTTGGTGGAGGCGCGGAAGATGCCTCCCTTGTCCCAGGCTTCCTGCCAGTGTTTCTCGCGTGCGGGCGCGTCGTAGCTTTGATTGGCCATACGGCGTCGAACTTTCGGGATTTAGCGGCTTTGAGCGGCGTAATGAGCCTTAAAGCACCATTGGGGTCAAGGCGGTCGGATGACACCTGAGGCTGAAAACAGGCAAGGACCGGCCGCGCGGCTGGCGGAAATCGAGGCGGAGATCGCCGCAGCGGCAGCCGAGGCCGGTCGCAATCCGTCCGATGTGCACCTCATCGCCGTCTCTAAAACGTTCGACGCCGCGGATATCGAGCCGGTCTTGGCGGCCGGTCACCGCCACTTCGGCGAAAACCGCGTGCAGGAGGCGAAGGGCAAGTGGCCGGCGCTGAAGCAGCGCTATTCGGAGATTGCGCTGCACCTCATCGGCCCGCTGCAATCGAACAAGACGAAGGAGGCCGTCGAGCTGTTCGATGCCATCCATTCCATCGACCGGCCGAAGATCGCCCGCGCCATCGCCGATGAAATGAGGAGGCAGGGCCGGGAGCTGCAGCTCTTCGTGCAGGTGAACACCGGCGAGGAGCCTCAGAAGGCGGGTGCGCTCCCGCGTGAGCTACCGGGGCTGCTGGCCCTCTGCCGCGACGAGCTCGGGCTGAAGATCGAAGGTCTCATGTGCATTCCGCCGGTCGAGGAGGAACCCGCGATCCACTTCGCCTTCCTGGCCAAGCTCGCCGCGGAAAACGGCCTTTCCGGCCTCAGCATGGGCATGAGCGACGATTTCGCCACCGCCGTCGCCTTCGGGGCAACGCACGTGCGCGTCGGCAGCGCCATCTTTGGCCGCCGCACGTAACGCCGCCTGAGTTTTCCAGTGTGATCTCAGCACGCGCGGCTTGGGCGTGCATATCCAATGCTAGGCTCCAGCAACATTGATTCGCTCGAAGCCGGAGGCAGACGATGACCGCAGCCGCAGCACGGGCAGACGCCCGGGCCAACGCCGCCGCAGCCGACGCGGCCGCCGATGCGCGTGCCGAAGCCAGCACCGAAGTCGTGACGAAAATCCCCGGGGTGACGAAGGCCACCGCCGCGAAGGCCACGCGCAACGGCTACTATCACTTCGTCGTCGACATCTGGATTACGAACTTCAACGCGATCGAGTTCGGCATCTATAAGCGCACGCGCAACCGCGCGAAGTCACGCCAGTTCACCTCCGACATGGACATCTTCGCCGAGGTGATCGAGGGCGGCCAGCGCACCGGCCTCATCGGCTACCGCGAGGATACCTGGAAGAAGGCGCAAACGAAGGACAAGCGCCTCGTCTTCAAGCTGTTCAACGATTCGCTGAATTGGCGCGCAACGATGGACCTGATGCTCGGGCGCTCGATGCAGCAGACGATCGCATCCCGTGGCATGCCGGTGATGGTCTACTCCATCAACACCGATCAGGATGATTTCGTCGTCTACCTCGAGCGCTCCGCCAACAAGTGGCCGCTGATGCCGGAAAACTTCGGCTTCTTCATTCCGGGGCCCAACAATCAGCCCGTGTTCTATCGGCTGCAGCGCGATTTCATCAACCTCGGTGGCGACTATACGCTTTATGACGAGCACGGCCGCAACGTCGGTCATATCGACGGCAAGGTGTTCTCGATCGGCGGCAAGTGGAAAGGCCGCGTGCGCATCGAGCATGCGGACCGCCGTCTGCTGACGGTGCTGCAGCTCTTCAGCGCGATGCAGATCTTCAACAGCGAGTGCCGCCGCTACCTACGCCGCATGTGGCGCGACGTACGCAAGGGCCGCACCGCTGTCACGCTCGATGCCCAGGAGCTCGATCTCTATAAGAACCCCCGCCGCATCCGCTGAGTTAAGGACTTTGCGCTAAGCCGTACCGGCCTTGCGCGTCCGCTTGGGCGCTGACGTCCGCTTCTTGCGGGCGGCGGGCGACGGGGATGTTTCCCGCAACGCGGCCTCGGTGCCGGTTTCGTCGGCGAGACCGGAGAGAAGCGCGCGCGCCCGGCCTTCGATCGCTTCCGTCACTTGCGCCATGAGCGGATGCGGACCGGCCGGCATAGCCGCAACATCGGCCGCAGCGTTTCTCGTTTCCGCCAGCGCGCCTTTAGCCAGGGCTTCGACGCGCGCGAGCAGACGCGGCGCGTTGAGGCCCACATCGGCGGCGAAGCGCTGCCAGTGGCGCCGCTTCAGGTGCTCGCCGCGGCTCTTGCCGGCAATCTTCTGTGCCATGTTGCGCGTGACGTGATCCCACGCGAGCGCGCACATCACGTCGTAGATCGGCGCGAGCCTGAACCCGCGGCCCGAGATCATCATCGAATAGTTCTTCGCATGCGCATCCGTGTTGCACGCGATGACGTTGAAGATCACGTAGTCGAGCAGATTGACGATGTCCGGCGCCTGCATCGCGTTGCGCGTCACTGCGAACATCTCCGCGAGCGTCGGCCCCCGGATGCCGGTCTGATTCGATTCATATTTTGCCGAAGGGGGCTTGCCGAGCGCCTGGCAGAAATCCTCCTGATGCAGACGCCGCCAGCGGCCCTGCTGCTCGACGCGGTCGTAGCGCTTCACCATGAGGTACGTGCGCTTGCCGGCAGTGCCCGTCGTCACTTCGGGTGCGTTGAGACCGAGACGCTTTGCGAGCACGAGACACAGCGCCTCGTTCTGCACGCCGCCGTAGAGGCGCTCGGAATCGGGCTTCAAAATCCACGTCGAAGGTGCGCCGTTGATGGGTATGCAGATGCGGCCCTTGGCATCGATGGCGACGCCGAGCTTCGATTGCACGCCGGCGAGCGACATTGAAACGCCGTCCTCTCCGACGAGGAACGGCTTGGATGGCAGCTCCGCGAGTATCTTTTCGAGATCGGTTTCGCTTCGGATGGGTTTCCAGTCGGCGGTCGACGTCGTGCCGGGCTTGCCGATGGAAAGCGCACCGGCGGTATCGCGGCCCAGCTCGGAAAGAATGCCGATGACATCTTCCGGAGCCGCGCCGAGCTGCAGGCCGATGGCGCGGAGCTGCGAAGATTCCGGCAACAGGTTCGCCGCCCACGGCAGGAAGAGGCGCGGTGGCACGCGCCGCGGCGATAACGGCATCAGCAGCGAGACGGGAAAGGCGCCGCGCGTCGACAGCCATTCCGGCGCGTAGGTGAAGCTCGGCCCGTCCGCGTGCACGGAAACCGTGCCCACCGTTCGGCTCTCGTAAAAGACGTTGAGCTCCTCCACCGGCGTCAATCCTCAAGCTCTGGGAGGTCGGGCGCATCCTCGGCAAGCAGCGGCGGCAGCGCGTCGTCGTCCTCGCGGTTGGCGCCCATGAGATCGAACGGGCGCAGCCCGACGGCGGCGGCCACGACGAGCGCCCGGCCGAGCTGGCACGAGGCCTTTCCGGCTTCGAGTTCGAGAATGAAGCGCCGCCCGACGCCGGTGGCGAGGGCGAGATCGTCCTGGCGCATCCGCAAGGCTTCGCGCCGTTCGCGCACCATGGCACCGAAACGCCGGGCCTGCTCGCCGGCGGCGCTCTCGATCTCGGATCGCGCGCGGTCGAAGGTCTGCGGGGCTTCCTCGAGCCCGGGTTCTGGCCGCCGAGGCGCATGCCTTTGCTGTGTGGTTCTGGCCATGGACCGGCTCCCGCGAATGTTCCCGCTCGGGAAATTATGGAGGGATTCGCGGCTCCGCACGAGCCGTTGTTCCCGAACGGGAACATAGGCACCATTCCACCCCGCTTCAAGCCAAAAAGTTCCCGATCAGGAACATTTTCGCGTTTGGAGCACCCGCCACAATGAAAAGTTACCGCTCGGGAACTTCATAGGTCAGCGCGGGCAAAAGAGCGGCCAATGTGCGCGCACGGGAACATGAAGCGGCCAAGATACGTGCCTACCCGTTGCGGATCTTGAAATAGAGGACCGTGCAGGCGAGCAGGAATGTGATGCCGTTGGCCAGCACCAGCGGCAGGTCGCCGATCAGCAGCCCGTAGACGAGCCACGCGAATAACCCGGCACCAACAGCGCGAACATCCCGAAGGAGAGGTCGTGCGTCGAGCGCGTGCGCCACGTCTTCACCACCTGGGGCACGTAGGCGACGGTGGTGAGGGTCGCCGCCAGAAGGCCGATAATGGTCACCATGCCATCGGATTCCCTGCTGAGAGCGGGTAACGCATCGCGCAGCGGAAAGGGCGCGAGGTGAAGTGCTGGGAAATGCGGGACCGATTGGACCGGCGCGACGTCGAGGCCGAGACCCCTGCGCAATCAAACGATACCCGCCAGCGGAGATGACACGGCTCCATTCAGCGGATGCCGAACTCCGAGAAGCACTGGCGCATGTATTCGCAACGGTGCGAGCCGGAAAAGTGCATGGCATCGCCCTTCGCAGGCGAGATGAAGGTGCAGATTTCCTCTACGCCGCCGGGAGATAGCCAGCCCTGACGGCGCCCCCGCTGCACGGCGAAGCAGTCGGCGGTCTCCTCGTCCGGGCCGCGGAACTGGTGTCCGCACTCGTGCGAGTAGATCCAGAGCTTCACCGGTGTCGACACGCGGTCGAGGAGCCGCATGTTCATGATCAGGAAGCCCGGATAGGCCGCGCCGTAATCGTCGAGGTTGTTGTCGATCACCGTCGGCCGGGTGCCGCAATAGAGCTTGACCCCGTCGAGCTTGAATTCACCGGCCGGTACGATCGTCGCCTGCCCGCCGGTATGGGCGACGTATTCCTCCGGCGTCGGCGTCTTGGGATCCTGCGCAGCCGCCAGCGACGGCACCGCGAGAAGTGCGATCAGGCCCCAGGCCAGACGGCGCGCGCCGCGGCGGATCGACATCGGCAGCTCTTGGATTTTCCCAGCTTCAACTTCCCCAACATGGCGTTGTTTAGGTTGTGAGACAAGTGCGCCGCTGGGCGGGTTGCAAATGGCGCGTATTGCTGCGGGGAGCATTACTAGGAGCCGCCCGCCGCCGCCTCGATACGTGCCATGTCATCGTCCGAAAAACCGAAGTGATGGCCCACCTCGTGCACGAGGACATGGGTGATGAGATCGCCGAGCGTTTCCCCCGATTCCGCCCATTCGTCGAGCAGCGGGCGGCGATAGAGGAACACCATGTCCGGCTCCTGGGGAACGTCCAGAGAGCTCTTCTTGTCGAGGCTGACGCCATGGTAAAGCCCGAGCAGCCCGAGCGGGTCATCGATGTCCAAAGCATCGAGCACCTCTTCCGTCGGGTAGTCCTCGATGCGGATGAGGAGATCGCCGGCGCGGGAGCGGAAAGCTTCCGGCAGCCGCTCCCAGGCGGTTGCAGCCATGTCCTCGAATTCGGCGAGCCCGGGCGCGGCGACATCTCGCCAGTCCATCGTGGTGGTCATGATCGGTCCGGCTTGCGCGCGACGATGATGGCTTCCCGCAGCGTGAAGAGCCGCTCGCCCGCCTCTTCGCGCGGACGCAGAAAGCTGCGCAACGGTTCATCCTCCAGCATGCCTTCGAGCTGCTCCGCCGTATCGACGTCGCAGCGCATTCGCTTCAGCCACGGCACGAACTGGATATCCTGGTCGAGAAGCTCGTGGCGCACATCCTCGAAGCCGGTGCGCGAGAGGATCGCCAGCCACTCGCTGAGGCCGGCGCAGCGGACGTGGCTGGGATCGCGGAGCCGTTCGTAGGCTTCATAGGCTTCCCCCAGGGGCGCGATGTCGGCCTCCGGCACTTCGGGCAGCAGCAGTGCGTCAGGGCCGACGTTATCGACGACGGCGATCATGCCGCCGGGCTTCAGCACACGCCACGCTTCCGCGACGAACGCCGCCGAATCGGGAAAGTGGTGCGCGGCGAGGCGGCAGGTCACGAGGTCGAACTCGCTGTCAGGAAAGGGCAGCGCGCCCGCTTCGGCTTCCGCTGTCGCGACATTGACGAGCCCGCGGGCGCTGGCGAGCCGCCGGGCCTCCGCCAGCATGGCGGGGGTGATGTCCGACGCGAACACCTGCGCGACGAGCGGAGCGAAGGCGAGAGCCGTATGCCCCGCCCCCGTGGCGACGTCGAGCACGCGCCAGTCCGGCTTCGGCGACACGAGCGC
>DASRYA010000062.1:0-13291 GCA_035687305.1 Hyphomicrobium sp.
CGGCGTCGTGCTGGCGATGCACTACCAGCCGAGCGCCGAGATGGCCTTCGATTCCATCGAGCGCATCCGCCGCGACGTGAACTTCGGCTGGCTGATCCGCAACCTGCACGCGGTCGGCGCATCGATGTTCTTCATCGCCGCCTACATCCATATCTTCCGCGGCCTCTACTACGGCTCCTACAAGGCCCCGCGCGAGGTCCTTTGGATCATCGGCGTGTTGATCTTCCTCGTCATGATGGCGACGGCCTTCATGGGCTACTCGCTCCCCTGGGGCCAGATGAGCTTCTGGGGCGTCACCGTCATCACCAACCTCTTCTCCTCGCTCGACAGCATCTGGAAGGGGCTTGGCACCACCATCGTCGAGTGGCTCTGGGGCGGTTACGCGGTCACGGGCGCGACGCTCAACCGTTTCTTCTCGCTGCACTATCTGTTGCCGTTCGTGCTCGCCGCCCTCGTTGCCCTGCACCTGTGGGCGCTGCACGTCGTCGGCCAGAACAGCCCCACGGGCCTCGATGTGAAGACGCCGTCGGACGGCGTGCCGTTCACCCCCTACGCGACGTCGAAGGACGCGGTCGGCATGTTCGCCTTCCTGCTGCTCTTCTCCTGGTTCGCATTCTTCCTGCCGGACTATCTCGGCCACGCCGACAACTACATCGAGGCGAACCCGCTGGTGACGCCGCCGCACATCGTGCCCGAATGGTACTTCCTGCCGTTCTACGCGATCCTGCGCGCGATCCCGTCCAAGCTGATGGGTGTCATCGCGATGTTCGCGGCGATCGGCGTGCTGCTGTTCGTGCCCTGGCTCGATACCAGCCGCGTCCGCTCCACCAAGTACCGCCCCATCTACCGCTGGTTCTTCTGGCTGTTCGTGTTCAGCGCCGTGGCGCTGGGCTGGCTCGGCTCCAAGCCGCCGGAGGGTGAATACGTATTCTGGGCGCGGGTGTTCACGTTCTACTACTTTGCGCACTTCCTGATCGTCATGCCGCTCGTCGGGTGGCTGGAGACGCCGCTGAAAGTGCCAGGCTCGATCACTGAAGCGGTACTCGGCAAAGAACAGGGCGCCGAACCGGCGCCAGCGAAGACGTGAGGGGGCGCCCAATGAAACCGTCGAACCTGAAATGGCGGTGCGTGGCGATCACCGCCCTCGCATCGCTCGCAACCGGCGCTGCCCTGGTTCCAGCCGCCGGTGCGGCCGACCATGGCGCCGCGATCGAGCGGCAGGACTGGACGTTCGCAGGCTTCACCGGCCAGTACGACCGGGCGCAGCTTCAGCGCGGCTTCCAGGTGTTCCAGCAGGTCTGCACCGCCTGCCACGGCCTGAAGCGCGTGCGTTTCCGCAACCTCGCCGAGCCGGGCGGCCCGCAGTTCCCCGAGGAGGCCATAAAGGCGCTCGCGGCGCAGTGGCCGTATCAGATCTCCGGTGAGCTCGATGACCAGGGCAACCCGGTCGATCGCCTGCCCGGTCTCGCCGATCCGATCATCGGCCCCTACAAGAACGACGTGCAGGCCCGCGCGGCGCAGAACGGCGCGCTGCCGCCGGATCTGTCGCTGATCGTCAAGGCACGCACCGTCGAGAGCCATGCCCCCTGGTATAGCCAGTGGTTCTACATGCTCGTCGACATGGTGTCGGGCTATCAGGAAGGCGGCGCCGACTATCTCTATGCGCTGATGACCGGCTATCGCGACCCGCCGCCCGCCGGCGTCGAGGTCAACTCGGGCATGTATTACAACGTCGCCTTCCCGGGCCATCAGCTGGCGATGCCGCCGCCGATGTCGAAGGACGCGGTGACCGAATACCAGCCGGAATCCGGTGTGAAGGCGACGCTGGAGCAGAATGCCCACGACGTGACGGCGTTCCTCGCCTGGGCTTCCGATCCGACCCTCGACGCCCGCAAGCGGCTCGGCTGGCAGGTGATGCTGTACCTCCTCATCACCACGGTGCTGCTGTACCTGGTGAAGAAGAAGATATGGTCGCGCATCAAGCACTGATCGCTCGCGCTTCGATCGCAATGCGCTAAGTTGAGCGCCGCCGTGATCCGATCACGGCGGCGCTCGCGTATTCGCAACACATCGCATCGGAGGGACTGTGGCCAAATCCGTGCTCGGCATCATCGGCGGCAGCGGCTTCTACAACCTGCCCGGCATCGAAAACCCACGCTGGGAGAAAGTGTCGAGCCCCTGGGGCGAGCCCTCGGACGAGATCCTTTTCGCCGAGGTCGACGGGCTGCCGTTCCGCTTCCTGCCCCGCCATGGCCGCGGGCACCGCGTTTCGCCCACCCACATCAACTACCGCGCCAACATCGACGCGCTGAAGCGCGCCGGCGTGACCGACCTCGTGTCCATTTCCGCCTGCGGCTCGCTGAAGGATCAGTTCGCGCCGGGGCATTTCGTGCTCGTCGATCAGTTCATCGACCGCACCTTCGCGCGCGAGAAGAGCTTCTTCGGCGAGGGCTGCGTTGCGCACGTCTCCATGGCCCATCCCGTGAGCCCGCTGCTCGTCGATGCGGTGGAGCACGCCTGCAAGGCGGAGGATCTCGACTATTCGCGGGGCGGCACGTACCTCGTCATGGAAGGCCCGCAGTTTTCGACGCGCGCCGAATCTTTCCTCTACCGGAACTGGGGCTGCGACGTCATCGGCATGACCAACATGCCCGAGGCCAAGCTCGCCCGCGAGGCCGAGATCTGCTACGCGACCGTCGCCATGGTCACCGACTACGATTGCTGGCACGAGGAAGTGGCGCACGTAGACGTCGCCGCCGTGATCGCCGTGATGAAGGGCAACACGCAAAAGGCGCAGCGCCTCGTGCACCGCTTGGCGGCAACGTTCCCGCGTGAGCATCAGCCATGCCCGCTCGGCTCCGATACCGCGCTCGATGTCGCGATCATCACCGCATCCGAGGCGCGCGATCCGCAACTGATGGCAAAGCTCGATGCGGTTGCCGGCCGCGTACTGGGCAAGGTCTAATCGGGAGCTGAAGCACTCGCCGCAGCCCGCTCATCGAGCTGGCACTCGTAGGCTTCCACGTGGGCGGCCGCGATGGCGAGCAGCGGCGCGGATAGCCCATGCCGCCGCGCGCGTTGCAGCATATCGCCGAGGATGTGCGCGCCTTCCGTACGCCGTCCGGCCTCGATGTCCCGCAGCATCGAGGAAGCAAAGCTCGATCCCTCTTGCGTCAGCAACGCGCGATACTCTTCCATGAGCGCAGCGGGCGGCGGAAAGCCTTCGGCTTCCGCAACCGCGCGCGTCTCCTCCAGAAGCTGCAGGATGCGCGCGCGCCCGCCGTCGGTCTTGAGGATGTTGCCGATATTGGTCCGCATCAGGCACGTGATGCCGGCAAAGGCCGAGAGAAAGACGAACTTGTTCCACATGTCCTGAAGAATGTCGGGCGAGGCTTCGGCCTCGACACCGGCAGCTTGCAGCCGGCCAACGATCCCGGCGGATACCGGATCGCCCGCGCCCGCCACGGGCCCGCAGATGACCCGCATGAACGGAGAGAGATGCACGATCGCGCCATCGGGCCGCAGATCGACGGCGCCATGCGCGATGCCGCCGAGCAGGGGCATAGCGGCAAAGCGCGCCGCGAGCGTCTCCATATGGCGGACGCCGTTGAGCACCGGAAGCAGCCGCGTGTCTTTGCCGAGCAGCGGTGCAACCGCGTCCATGGCTCCCGCGAGGGCTGGCTCCTTGCAGGCGAGGATAACGGCGTCAGGCGCCGGCTCGATGTCGGACGCGCTCGCCAGCGCGCGAACAGGTCGGGCAAAATCACCGAGCGGGCTTTTCACCACCAGCCCGTCCGCCGCGAGCTGCGCCGCGCGCTTCGCGTGCACGAGAAATGAAACATCCGCGCCGCCCTCGATAAGCCGCGCGCCGATGTACCCGCCGACGCCGCCGGCCCCCAATACGACGATGTGCATGGCTCTCTCGCTTTAGAAAAAACGCACGTGCGCCGGACACGGCGAAATGGAAATCCTCACCGAGCGTATCACGCGCGAACGCACCCGCCCGGGCAAAAGACGCAAGCGCGACAACGCAGCGCCCGCGCCCCGTCGGCTCTACGCATGCGCGGCCTCGCGTACGGCCGGCCACAGGCGAGAAGCGATTGTCCGATGCCGTTGCGGCTGCATTGCGCAACTGCTACGCGGAGAATGCGCCGGCACGTTTGATTCCTTTATGGAAAATCATGCACGCCAACCGCCAACTGCGCGCTGCTCCGCTGGCTGCGACGCTGCTCAGTTTTCTGCTGCTGGTGGCGACCGGTGCCATCCCCTCGGCCCTGGCGGACCAGGACGACGACGCCGAACGCGTGCCGTCGTCGGCGGGTGAGATCTACAGTCCCATTCAGCGGACGTTCGACCATCAACCTGCGCTTCCCGGTGGCCCGCGCCGTCCGCGATTTCGATCGGCACCTGCACCGGACGACGAGCCCGTGCTGTTGTGGAATATGAAACAGCGGCTGCAGTCGGCGGATCCGTTCTTCCGCGACATGAAGATGGACGTGTACCTGCGGAGCCAGGCGCTCGGGCGCGATAACGCGGGCGCGCCCCGTTCGGCCGCCTGGGCCGGGGGTTCCGCGTTCGCGGTGCACACCGGATACCTCGACAATTGGCTCCAGCTCGAGGCGGCCGCCGCCACCTCCCAGCCGCTGTACGCACCAGCAGACGAGGGCGGCACGCTGCTGCTCACGGACAATCAGGCCGAGGTGAGCTCGTTCGCCGTCGCCAATGCCAAGATGCGCGGCTTCGGTCAGGAGCTTGTCCTCGGCCGCCAGCTGATCAAGACGCCTTACATCAACCCGCAGGACAATCGCATGCTTCCGAACACCTTCGAGGGAGCAGCGCTGGTGCGCCAGCGCGCCGCGGCGAGCGCGTTCGACTACGGGGTGGGCTATCTCTGGGCTTTCAAAGCCCGCGACAGCAGCCATTTCGTGCCGTTCTCCGAAGCGCTCGGCGTGCCGGAGGACCGCGGCATACTTCTCGCGGGCGCAAAGGCGATGCCCGTCGAGGGGCTCACTGTAGGTGCGATCAACTACTATATGGCCGACGTCCTCAGCACGACGTTCGCCGAGGTCGACTGGATCGTCGACGCTGCGCCGTTCCAGCTGCGATTGAGCATCAATTATACCGATCAGCGTACGGTCGGCGCCGATCTTCTGGGCGGCGGTCCCTATACGACGGGGCAACTCTCCGAGCGCTTCGCGGCGAGCTACGGGAATGCCACGCTCCTGTTCGCCGCTTCCCACAACGCCAGCGCCGCCGCGCTTGCCGGACCCTTCGGCAGCTTCCCCGCTTATACTGTCCTCGATCAGCTCGACTTCAACGAGGCCGGACAGCAGACACTCGTCGTCGGAGCGGCGTACGATTTCTCCAAGACGATAACCGACGGGCTCAAGCTGCAGACGCGATACGGCTGGGCGTGGGGCGCCGTCGATGGGCCGACGGGTGCCCCGCTCACGCGCCAGAACGAGTTCAATGTCGAGCTGGAATACCTGCCCACGGCGGGACCGCTGAAGAATATTCACGTACAGATATTCTATTCGGCCGTAGAGTTGCCGGGTAACCCGCCCGGCGAGACGCAGCAGCCCCAGGTGCGGGGCATCGTTACCTATTTGGTTCCCCTGCTATAGCCGCGCGCAGAAGGTTTTTATGTCCTCCCCACCCTCCGCCGATCCGTTGCGCCCGTTCGATGCACGCATGCTTTCGGTCGGCGACGGCCATTGGCTCTACGTGGAGGAAGTGGGCAAGCGCGGCGGCGTGCCGGCGATCTTTTTGCATGGCGGCCCTGGCAGCGGCGCTCAGCACATGCACCGCCGCCTGTTCGATCCCCAGCACTTCCACGCTTTCCTGTTCGATCAGCGCGGCGCCGGACGCAGTCACCCCTACGGTTCGCTTATTGGAAACACGACGCAGAGCCTCATTGCCGACATCGAAGCCATCCGCGAGCACTTCGGCATCGACCGGTGGCTCGTCGTCGGCGGCTCGTGGGGATCGACCCTCGGCGTCGCCTATGCCGAGGCGCACCCCGAGCGCGTCACGGGGCTGGCGCTGCGCGCGGTGTTTCTCGGCACGCGCCGCGAGGTCGAATGGGCGTTCGTCGAAGGGCCGAAGCTCTTCCGCCCCGAGCTCTACGCAGACTTCATCGCGCCGCTGTCGGAGGCGGAGCGCGCCGATCCGATCGGCGCATACACCGACCGGCTGGCCAACCCCGACCCGGACGTCCACGCGCCGGCCGCGGAAGCGTTCGCCGCCTATGAGCGTGCGCTATCGGAGCTGGTACCGGCGCGCCCGCGGCTGGCGCCCGCCCCGGGCCGCAGCGAGCGCCTGCCGCCGACGCCCTTCGTCGAGGCGCACTATATCCGCAACGACTTCTTCCTCGCGCCCGGCCAGCTCGTGCGCGAAGCGCCGCGGTTGAAGGGCATTCCGGGCATCATCATCCAGGGGCGCTATGATCTGCTTTGCCCGCCGCAGGCCGCCCATGCGCTGAGCCAAGCCTGGGGCAATTGCCGGCTCGATATCGTCGACAGGGCGGGCCACGCCATAACCGAGCCGGGCGTCATGGACGCGCTGACGAACGCCGTTTCCGATCTCGGAACGCGCCGCTGACGGCCGCCCGACCTCCGTTACGGGCTGCGCAACCATGCGCTGAGCGGCAGCTGCCCTCGCGCAGACCATCGCGCTAGACTGGCGCGCGCCGAAATTTGCAGGACCCATCGGACCCCATCATGGGCAAGGCACTTCTCACGCTGGTCATTGTGCTCCTCGCCGCCGTCTCCGCGCGCGCGGAGCCGTCGGCCTCGGCTCCGGAATTGACGCTGTCCTTCGGCGATCACAGCGAGCGCTTCACCGCCGCGCAGCTCCTCGCGCGCCCCGATGCGGCCCGCATCACCATCCCCGACGACGTGTCCTATCGCAGCAAGATGGTCTACCGCGCGGTGCCGTTGCTTTCGCTCATCGGCGAAGAACAGGCCCACGCGTTCGATACGCTCGAGGTGCGCGCCGCCGACGGCTTTGCATCCCAAATTCCTCTCCCGCTGGTTGAGAAGGGCGCGCAGGGTGGCAGCGTCGCCTGGCTCGCGGTGGAGGATCCTTCGGCCCCGTGGCCGCCGCTGCCGGGAAAGGATGCTTCGGCCGGTCCGTTCTATCTCGTGTGGGAGCATCCCGAGCGCTCCGGTATCGGCTCGGAGCTTTGGCCGTATCGGACCGTTTCGATCACCGGCGTCCGCGCTCCCGCACAGCGTTGGCCGCAGATGGCGGTGGATCAAGCGTTGCCGGCCGATGCGCCTGCGCGCCAAGGACAGGCGGTGTTCACGATGCAGTGCATGCCGTGCCATCGCATGAAGGGGGCCGGTGCGGCAGACGTGGGGCCAGATCTCGGTGTGCCGATGAACCCGACGCGATACATGAGCCCCGAAGGATTGCGCGCGCTCATCCGCGATCCGAAATCCGTGCGCACGTGGCCGGGGCAATTGATGCCCGCGTTCGACGAGACGAAGCTCTCGGACGCCGACCTCGACGCCGTCATCGCGTACCTGTCACATATGGCTGAGCGTTAGGCGCCGACGCTTCGCCAAAGTGGGCACCGGGTTTTTTGACGAGGAGCACGCTTGAGGGAGTGCTCCCGGAAAAGTGGGCACCGGTTTTCCGACGAGGAGCACGCTTGAGGGAGTGCTCACCCCGATCGCCTAGGTCGCCTTCGGGAAGGTGATGAGAATCTCCATGTGGACGAGCTCGGGATAGTAGGCCTTGAGCAGCGCCCCCGCGGTCCACAGCAGCGCGCCCAGCAGGATGAGCGCCGGAATGGCGGCGATCACCGCCTTGATGGAGAAACCCATCAGGTGTGCGAACGGCACGTCGAAGTGCGTCACCGCGGTGCCGACGCTCCTTTGTGCCCGGTATACCGACGGCTCGCGGTAGCTCGCCCGCTCGCGCTCGTCGCTCGCGCCGCCGAAATCGTGCGTCAGCGTCGTCGCCCGCGCCTGGGCCTCCCGCTCGCGCTCGGCCCGTTGGCGCTCCTTTTCCCGTCGAACCGTCCGTGGAAGATCTTCCGCGCCTTCATCCGCCATGAGGGGGAAATCGACACTCGCCACGGGAACGCCTCCTGAAAATAACTGTGCCCTCCGCCGGCGAGGGCCACACATACGCAGTCTTATTTGGCAGCAATCGAGGCGGTAAAACGCCTACCGTCCATGGTTCGATATTGGTATTTTGCGCCGGCAATTTGGCGGGAGGGGAACACTTGAGCGATTTGCGAAGCCTCGTACGTACAATTCCCGACTACCCGAAGCCGGGTATTTTGTTCCGTGATGTCACGACACTCATGGCCGACGCCAAGGGTTTCAAAGCCGCCGTCGAGCGGATGGCTGCGCCCTATGTGAACGAGAAGATCGACGCGGTCGCCGGCATCGAAGCGCGCGGTTTCATCCTCGGTGGCGCCGTTGCCGACCGCCTCTCGTGCGGCTTCATCCCCATCCGCAAGAAGGGCAAGCTTCCCTGGAAGACCATCGGCCAGCAGTATTCGCTCGAATATGGCGTCGACATCATCGAGGTGCACGAGGATGCCATTCGCCCTGGCGAGCGCATCCTCATCGTCGATGACCTCATCGCGACCGGCGGCACCGCGGAAGCGGCGGCGAAGCTGATCAGCCGCACGGGCGGGCTCGTTGCCGGCGCTACCTTCCTGGTCGACTTGCCCGACCTCGGCGGCATCGACATTCTGCGCAGCCACGGCATCCGTACGCACGCGCTCATCGCGTTCGAGGGACACTGAGCCGGAAAGCTGCCAGGCGGTTGGTGAGAGGGCGGTTTGTGAGAGCATGAAGATAAACGGCAAGGCGTATCGCACCATCTGGCTCGCGCCGGACGGCTGGTCGGTCGAGATCATCGATCAGACCCGGCTGCCGCACGAGCTCGCCATCGTAGCGCTCAAATCGGCGGACGATGCCGCGCGCGCCATCCTCACCATGCAGGTGCGCGGTGCGCCTCTTATCGGCGCCACGGCGGCCTATGGTCTTGCGATGGCGATCCGCGAAGATGCGTCCGACGAGGCGATAGACCGGGCCGTCGCGTTTCTCGCCGCGCAGCGCCCGACGGCCATCAACCTGCGCTGGGCGCTGGAGGAGATGCGCCGCGCGGTGCAGAACCTGCCGCGAGAGGAACGCCTCGCCGCCGCCTACCGCCGCGCCGCCGAAATCTGCGACGAGGATGTCGAGACCTGCCGCCTGATCGGCGTCCACGGCCGCAAGCTCATCGAGGATATCGCCGCCCGTAAGAGCGGCGCGCGCGTCGAGGTGCTCACCCATTGCAACGCCGGCTGGCTGGCCTGCGTCGACTGGGGCACGGCCACTTCGCCCATCTATCAGGCCCACGATGCCGGCGTGCCGCTGCATGTGTGGGTGGACGAGACGCGCCCGCGCAACCAGGGTGCCGCGCTCACCGCCTACGAGCTCGGCAGCCATGGGGTGCCGCACACCATCGTCGTCGACAATGCCGGCGGTCACCTGATGCAGCATGGCAAGGTCGATTGCGTCATCGTCGGCACCGACCGCGTGGCGGCCAACGGCGATGTGGCGAACAAGATCGGCACCTACCTGAAGGCGCTGGCAGCCCACGATAATGGCGTGCCGTTCTATGTGGCGCTGCCGCACTCGACCATCGACTGGACGCTGGATGAAGGGCTGGCGATCCCGATCGAGGAGCGCGCCGCCGACGAGGTCTTGAAGATGCCCGGCCGTCTGCCGGACGGCACCGTCGTCACGGTGGAGATCGCCGCGCCGGGTTCTCCGGCGGGCAACCCCGCCTTCGACGTGACGCCGGCACGCCTCGTCACCGGCTTCATCACCGAGCGGGGTGTTTGCCCGGCAACCCGAGAGGGGCTGCTCTCGCTCTACCCCGAGCGGGCGCCGAAATAATGCCCAGCACGGGCGGCTTGCGCGGCGCCCATGCAACCTTCACGATCTCGCAAAGGAAGCCGTGGCAGGGTGCGCGGTGGCGGAGGATCACGGGGATCGGTCGTGGGCGGCAGGCGCAAGGACGCTGAAAAAGACGCGCGGCGGGCCGTGATCGAAACCGCGCTCGCCATGAGCCGTACGGGCCTTTCGCCCGGCCGTTCCGGCAACGTCTCCTGCCGCTGGAAAGACGGCATGCTCATCACGCCGAGCGGCATGGCCTACGAGGAGACGGACCTGCGCGACATCGTCTTCGTCGATGGGGTAGAGCAGGTGCCGGCAAAGCGCTCGCGCAAGCCGTCGAGCGAATGGCGTTTCCACCTGGCGGCCTATCGCGCACGCCCCGACATCGGCGCCGTGGTGCATACCCATTCGCTGCATGCCACCGTGCTTGCCTGCGCGCACCGGCCGATTCCGGCCTTTCACTACATGGTCGCCGTCGCAGGCGGAAAGGATATTCCCCTCGTGCCCTACGATACGTTCGGCACGGAAGAACTGGCGCAGCATGTCGCCCGGGGGCTCGCCGACCGCAACGCTTGCCTGATGGCGAACCACGGCCAGATTGCCGCCGGCCCCGACCTCGCATCGGCGCTGGAGCTCGCCCACGAGGTCGAAACCCTAAGCGAGCAATACGCAAAGACGCTTGCGCTTGGAGCGCCGCACATTCTTTCCGATGATGAGATGGCGCGCGTGCTGGAGCGCTTCAAAAGCTACGGCCAGCGCGCGCAGAAACCTTGATCAGAAGTGCTTCCGGAAAAGTGGGCACCGGTTTTCCGATGAGAAGCACGGTAGCGGGAGAGTGCTTCCGGAAAAGTGGGCACCGGTTTTCCGATCAGAAGCACGGGGCAGAGAAGTGCTTCCGGAAAAGTGGGCACCGGTTTTCCGATGAGAAGCACGGGGCAGAGAAGTGCTTCCGGAAAAGTGGGCACCGGTTTTCCGATCAGAAGCACGGGCAATCGAAGAGATCGAGGCGTGCTGCGCTTCAACGAAACGCAGAACGGCTCTAGTCGGCCAGGCTCTGCAGCGTCGTCTTGCACGACCGCTGCCACTGAGACTTGGTCATGTGCGTGCGCGGTTCCCAGATCGCCATGCATTCCGCCATGCGCTGGGCAAAGGTCGGCTCGGCGCGCACGCTGCCCGTCGTGATTGGGGGCGCGTCGGCTGCCTTCGTACTCTTGCTGGCAACCGCTCCCTTCGTCGCTGTGGAGCGCGCCATTGCTGGAGCGAACGAAGAAGCCGTGCCGAGCGCGACGGCGATCGCCACGGCGCTGGCAACGCAGGACCTCACAGCGAAGCTTCTGGCAACCTGGATCATCGAACGTCATCCATCGAAAGGAAGGGACCAGCGGCCGTGCCGTGGTCCTCCATTTAGTGTCAGGGGATAGACATACGTTTTTTTGGACGTTTCTTCACGCAATCCGGCTCGGACGAGACGGGGTGCGCTTCCAGGCTAAGTGAAGCGCGGACCCTGCATCCGACGCAACGCCGCCTCGATCCGGCGCCACGTTTGCGCCTCGATTGTGTTCCCCTGATGCTCGAGTTCGCGCGCCTTTTGCGCCGCGTCGGCCAGGGCCAGGTCTCCGCGGACTTCGCGAAGCTTGCGGGCATGCTCGTGAATTTCCATCGCCTGCATGTCGAAATCCTCCATGTTTTGGGCGATGCGGGAGGATATAGGAACGCCGCCGCACGCCGCCAATATGGCACCGGCACGGACGTTTGTGGAGCACGGGCACGCCGCCGCTCACGGCACCCGATAGGCTCGGGGCCGCGCTATCCTGGGGTGTGCGAAAAAAGCGAGGCGCGAGGCTAGTTTGCGAAGCGGAAGTGCATCACGTCGCCGTCCTTGACGACGTACTCCTTGCCTTCCAGGCGCATTTTCCCGGCGTCTTTCGCCCCAACCTCACCGCCCAGTCCGACATAGTCGTCATAGGCGATCGTCTCCGCGCGGATGAAACCCTTCTCGAAATCCGTATGGATCACGCCGGCCGCCTGCGGCGCCTTCGTTCCCCGCTGGATCGTCCACGCGCGCGCTTCTTTCGGGCCCACGGTGAAATAGGTGACGAGATCGAGAAGGCTGTAGCCCGCGCGGATCAGACGGTTGAGGCCGGCTTCCGGCAAGCCGAGGTCGTTCAGGAATTCGGCCCGCTCCTCCGGCGCGAGGCCGGCGAACTCGGCCTCGATTTTGGCCGAGATGACGACGCAGCCGGCGCCTTCCTCCGCGGCCCGCGTCTCGACGGCCTGCGAGAACCGGTTGCCGGTCGCGGCCGAGGCTTCGTCGACGTTGCAAACGTAGAGCACCGGCTTTGACGTGAGCAGTTGCAGCGCGTTGAGGATCGGGCGCTCCTCGATGGTGATCTCTGCAACCCGGGCAGGCTTGCCTTCGCGCAGCACCGCCAGGACCTTGTCGATCACCGCGAGCTGAGCCTTCGCTTCCTTGTCGGCGCCCGTCTTGGCCTTCTTCTCGATGTTCACCCGCCGCTTCTCGAGACTGTCGAGGTCGGCGAGCATCAGCTCGGTCTCGACCACCTCCGCGTCCGCCAGCGGATCGATGCGGTTTTCCACGTGGGTGATGTCGTCGTCCTCGAAGCAGCGCAGCACGTAGGCCACGGCGTCGACCTCGCGGATATGCCCGAGGAATTGGTTACCGAGGCCCTCGCCCTTGGAGGCGCCGCGCACCAGGCCGGCGATGTCCACGAAGGTGAGCCGCGTCGGCAGGATTTGCGCTGAGCCCGCGATGGCCGCCAGCTTGTCGAGCCGTTCGTCCGGCACGCCGACCTCGCCGACGTTGGGCTCGATGGTGCAGAACGGGTAGTTGGCCGCCTCGGCTGCCGCAGTCTGCGTCAGGGCGTTGAAAAGGGTAGATTTGCCGACGTTCGGCAAACCCACGATGCCGCATTTGAAGCCCATGATGCCCTAGCCTAGCGGTTTGTCGGATGAGACGGGAAAGGCGGATCTGCCGGCCCGGTAGCCGCATGCCTAAGGGTTTGCGCCCCAGAAGTGAAGCCCCCGCCGTTGCCGCACGCCGTTGGCCGGCGTTGGAGCAGGATAGAAAAGTGCGGAGTGAAGCGTTGGCGTCTTCGCGGATGTGGGTAGGCCCGGAGGGTAAATTCGAACCGCCCGATCAGGCAGTCCCTTCCGGCCCTCATTGTGCGGTGCACCTACGCAGAATGCGCATGAGACATCTATCGCCGTTGCAGCCCTGCGCCACGCCGACTAATTTCTTTCGACCAAATAACGAGATCCTGACAAGGGATGCCGTCTCGGGTTTTCCCGGCGCGCCCTGAAGGGGCTGCGAAGGGGTACACGTTCATTCATGAAGAACAAGGTCATCACGGCCGATCAGGCCGTTG
>DASRYA010000063.1:0-20648 GCA_035687305.1 Hyphomicrobium sp.
TTCGCCGGATCGTAGGCGCTGCCGGTCGAGAACTGGAGATACGAGCGCACCGTCTCGGGCTCCACGCGCTTGTTGCCGTGGACGGTGATGGCTTGGATGGTGGCGCCCTGGGCATAGGCGGGCGCGGGATAAAATGCGCCGACGACGCAAAGTCCCCCTGATGAAACTACCGCCACTAACAAAGCAACGTGACAGAGTCCCACCGTGATGGCGCGTACCACAAGCATTCGCGACTGACCCTTGCTGTGTTCCCCCCGGTGGCGTGGTTCGCCACCAGACGTGCTCGCCTGAAATCGAGAAGCTGCGTTCGCGAGGAACCCCGTGGGCGGCTCGCTCAGTGAGGTGGCGCGGAAGGCGTTGCGCCCATCCGCTCCGCACAGGCTACCCGGAGCTCAATCGCAGATCACAACGCGTCTGCGCTCGTATGTTCCGTGCCTCCTGCTCCAGACCTTTCTGGTCGCGCGGTAGCAGTTTCGGGAAGGCCGATACGAGTAGCTGTAGCCTGGGAAGTAGAAATGCGCGCCGTAGCCCGGGTAGTGGTCGTAATAGCCGGAGTATCCGTCATACCCCCCGTCGTAATCGTCGTAGTCGTAGCTCTCGTCGTCGTCTGACCATTCACCCGCGTGCGCGAAACTCGCACCCCCCGTCGCGGACACTACGATCAGCAGTACGGCGAGCGTTCGGTAGAGGCTCATGTCGAGCTCCTTCGCCAATCGATCGAACGGTTCTTCAGCAGAACCCAATTGCCCGATCCTTGGTCCGCGTACGTTCAGGAAGTTTTCGCTTTGTGTGCAGGTTTCATCGAGGCGTCGGCCATCTCGCCCTGCTGTGGTAGACGGGCACCGATTGCCGGCCGTCGGTGAAGCGCGCGTTCTCATCGCGCGCCGGTGCGTCGTCTGTCATCAGCGCCAGCCGTTCGCCGCTACGCGCCAGCATGACATGCCCGCCAGCGCCGAGAGCCACGGCCAATCCGGTCATTCCAAACAATCGTGGCGATGTGCGCGTGCGGAACAGGCGCGTCCTGTCGCCGCTGAATTGATAAAGGTGCTGCACCCAGCCAGGGGGGCTGACGGTGCGCTCTCGATCGGAGCACCGTGGCCCGGCCTCCATGGGAAGCGTGAGGCGGGACCGCTGGGCGCAGCCGAGGCTACCGGGCCGACGCAGGCGTGCAGGCCGCGAGCATCCTCGAAACCACGGTTACGCGTCCTTTCACCAATCTCGTTGGAGGATTCGTGCAGATTGCGCGAAGGCGTGCCTCGAACCGGTTTGTTTCGAAGTGCTGCATTGAGTGACGTGGTCCAGACCACGGCGTCGATGTGTCAGAGCCATCGGCGCAAACGCAACCAGCCTCTTCAACGCGAGAACGGAGGCTTTGTCGCCGACTTCCCATGTTTACAAATTCTTATAGTGCACCGCATCCGAGCGCTGGCTACTCGTAACCCGCCCTCAATGTGGAGCATGGATCGATGGCCGTATCCCAGGCGGAAATTATTGATTTTATCCTGCGCAGCTTCGCGCGCGCGAGCGGGCGATCGAGCCCATATCCGCATTGGCTTGTCACAGATTGTCTACCGCAGTCGACAATTCGAGAGATACTCGAATTGCCGTTCGAAGCCATCGCGCTCGCTGGCGTCTCGGGTAAGCGTGAGCTGCACAACTCCCGCCGTCATTATTTCAACGAGGAGAACAGAAGAGCGTTTGCCTGCGTCTCCGAAGTGGCAGCCGCATTGCAGAATCGCCAAGTGACCTCTGCAATCGAGCGCACGTTTGGCGCCGATCTGGCCGGGACCTTCTTACGCGTCGAGCTCGCCCAGGATGTCGACGGCTTCTGGCTCGAGCCGCATACGGACATCGGCGTTAAGGCATTCACGTTTCTCATCTACCTTTCGCAGGATGCAGCCCACGCTGATCTCGGGACCGACATCTATGACGCGGACAAGCAGTGGGTGGGGCGGTCGCCGTTCGCTTCCGGAGCCGGCATGATCTTCGTGCCGTCGAACATCACCTATCACGGCTTCGAGGCACGCAAAATTCCCGGTATCCGGAAGTCGCTGGTCGTCAACTTCGTGACCGACGAGTGGCGTGCCCGCGAGCAACTCGCCTACCCCGACGAACCGGTCGCCACCGCCGGTTTCGTGACGGACTAGGATGCCAATCGACCGGAATGCCGCCATGGCCAGAACGGGCGCCGGCAATTAACAGCTTCACCATGGGCCCTTGGCCGGGGCCCGTCGCTTCGTCCATGGAGACGGCGTAACAGGCATGGATGTGCAGATGCGCGGCGTCGCGCACCGCGGTGGAGAAGCTGTGGCTGCAAAATTGCCGAGGCGCGAACGGTGAGCCGTGGAGAGTCGTGTTAGCGGGGCTGAGGAAAAGCCATGCAAGACAATCTGCCAACTCGGGGCAATCGGATCCTCGACATCGCGCGCTCTGTGTTTTTGATTCTGCTTTGCGGCGCGCTTCTCATGGGCGCGGGTGCGGTTCTGGCGGCCTTCATTCGATAGGTACCATTGGCGGCGCCATTTGCGCACCGACGCGACGGGGCGCGACGGCACTCCAGTTGATCACGTTCTAAGGTGGCAGCCTGACCCTCATTTGAACACGCCGGCCATCACTTGAACACGCGGGATTTCCAATCCTGCTCAGGCTCAGCCTCGAAGGTCTCGGTGCGTCCGTCCCCATACGTAATGCTGAGGCCGATCCACTTCCGGCGCACCTCTTCATAGTGAACGTTGGGGTCGTAGACATAGGCCGCGGCGCCGATCCGGGCGGCGTCGAGACGGCCCATGGACGCGATCACCGAATATGCGGCAACGACGAGATTGCGCCGCGTCGTTTCCAGGTTCACCTGCGAATTGAGATACTCCTGCTCGGCGTTGAGCACGTCGAGTAGCGTACGCTGCCCGACCTTCTCCTCCTCCCGCACGCCCTGCAGCGCCACCTTGTTCGACTTAACCGCTACCTGGTCGGATTCGAGCCGTCCGCGGGCGGCTTCGAGCTGCGCCCACGCGGCGACGACGTTCTGCGTCTGCTCGGTACGCACCTGCGCGATCTGCTGCAAAATTCCGACGTGTTTCTGCTTCGCCTGGCGAACGCGGGCATAGACATCGCCGGCCTCGTAGATCGGTATGGTCGCGCGGCCGACGAGTGTCCCGGTCTCGGACTCCGCGATCCGTTTCGAGGGATCGAACCGATCGTTGTAGGAAGCCTCCAATTGGAACGTCGGTAGAAGCTCGCCGCGAATACGCTCGATAGCGTACCGCGCGGCCTGCTCACGGAACAGGGCGGCGACGACGAGGGGGTTTTCATTGTTGCTCACCGCGGTTGCCTCATGCATCTGGCGCGGCAAAAACTCTTCGGGTACTCCCGGCCACGTCAGGCCGCTGGGTGCATGGCCGATGACCAGCTGATAGCTTCCGCGGCTGGTGCGCAGATTGGCGCGCGCAGCATCGAGGCGCGATACGGCATCGGCCCGCCGCGCCTCCGCCTGGGCGACGTCGGTGCGCGTCACGTCGCCAATGGCGAAACGGTCCTGCGCCGCTTTCAACTCGCGCGACAGAACGTTGACGTTGTTCTCATTGAGGCGCACGAGCTCCTGGTCGCGGACCACGTCCATGTAGGCGGTCACCGCCTGCAGCAGTACGTTGCGCTCCACGTCACGCAGCACCTCGCGCTGGGCGCGAACGTTGGCCTCGGCTTCGTTCACCGCATTGTAGGTGCGAAAGCCGCGAAACAGCGGCTGCACGGCCTGCACGCTATAGCCGTGTGGCGTGGTAACGCCGTCGAACGCCGAGGAAGGGCGCTGATCCGTTCGTTCGATACCGATGTCGGCTCTGGCCGTCACCGTCGGCCGGTAGCCCGACATGGCGCGCGCAACGTCCTCATCTGACGCGCGTTGGAACGCCCGTTGTGCATCGAGCCGCGGGTTGTAACCATAGGCCGCCGACAGCGCGTCCCGGAGCGTTTCCGCAACGCTCGCACCGGACATGAATGGAACCATCGTCATGCCTGCAAGCAGCAGTGGGCGCCAGCGCTGGCTGCGCCGCGATGTGGAAGTCGTCAACGATGTCTCCCCTGCTTCTGTATGGAGCACAGCTCAAGAGTTACAGGGGCAAGCCACGGTCGATGATTTGTCGAGGTTTCGTGCAAGGTGCATTGGCGGGCCCAACAAGGGGGCCGGGTGCGTGGCTTTGGGCACATAATCCCGGGCGAGCGCACGAGGTAGGACGCGGCGCGCTGCCATCAAAAAAAGTACCGCCGAATTCGGCGAGCCGCTGAGCGCGCCGATCGTCGCGGACCCGGCAAAAACCACATCGAGGTTCTGCGCCGCGCTCCTGAGGCTGGGTAGGCAGCTGTCGGCTTCGGGTTTCGAGCGGCGCGATCTCAACGCATGGTCTGTCTCCGCGGCGAGGTCATGGGCCCCGACGCTCTCCACCAAATCTCCACACATTCTCCCTTGTCGACCGGCACGTCTGGATAACGATCGGCGACAATGAAAGCTGCGCGCTCGATCGGGCCGCCATCGGAGCATATGAATGGTCAACCGTTTTGGTCGCCTTTGGCTTCTGCCGGTCGCCGCCTTGGCCGTCGCGGGCTGCAAGGGCACATCATCAGCGGCGCCGTCGGCTGACGCCGCCCCGCGCGCCGTCGTCGCAACAATGACGGTAAACCCGGAAACCGTGACGCTGGTCGACGAGCTGCCGGGCCGTGTGGCCGCCTTCCGCACGGCGGAGATCAGACCGCAGGTCGGCGGCATCGTCGAGCGGCGTCGGTTCGAACAGGGATCCGAGGTTAAGGCCGGTCAGGCGCTGTTCGAGATCAACCCGGAGCCTTTCAAGGCCGAAGTCGCGAGCGCCGCGGCGGCGCTGCAACGTGCCGAGGCGCGGCTCGTCCGTAGCCAGGCCAAATTCGATCGCGCGCGAAAGCTGCTGCCGACCAACGCCATCAGTCACGCGGGTTACGATGATGCGCTGGCGGATCTTGCGGACGCCAAGGCCGGAGTCGCCGAGGCGCAGGCGACACTCGATCGTCGCCGCCTGGATCTCGAGTTTGCAACCGTGCGCGCCCCGATCGGCGGACGGATCGGACCGGAGCTCGTCAGCGAGGGCGCATTGGTTTCCGCCGCCGGTGCCAATGCCCTCGCTATCATTCAGCAGATCGACCAAGTGTATGTCGACGTCCGTCAGCCGGCGGCGCAGATCGACGTCATCCGGGCGGCCGCGCAGTCTGGACAATTGCAAGCGGCGGCGAAGGTGCCGGTCGTAATTCTCGATGCAAGCGGCAAACCCTATCCCGTCTCGGGACGCGCGCTCTTTTCCGACATCAGCGTCGATCCCGGCACTGGAAACGTCACCGTACGTGTGCAGGTCGGCAATTCCGACAGGATGTTGCTTCCCGGCATGTATGTTCGCGCTCGCCTGCCGCGCGGCGTGCGCAGCAACGCTCTGCTTGTTCCGCAGGAGGCGGTCATCCGCGACCTCGCAGGCCGGCCTCAAATAATCGTCGTCGGCGAAAAGAACATGCCCGAGCGGCGCTTCGTCGATCTCGGCGAGATCGTCGAGAGGCGCTACATCGTTCGCTCCGGCCTCAAGGCGGGCGAAAGGGTCGTCGTGCAGGGGCAGGAGCGCGTTCAGGATGGTGTCGCCGTTGAAACGGCCAGGCCGGAACAATCAAGCATGCAAGCTAAGAGCTGACCGGGAGGAGCTGGCATGCCGCAGTTTTTCATCGAGCGTCCCGTTTTTGCCTGGGTTATTGCAATTTTCATTGCGCTTGCCGGCGCAATCGCCATCCCGCAGCTGCCGGTGTCGCAGTATCCGGACATCGCCCCGCCGAGCGTCAGCATCGGTGCGTCGTATACGGGAGCCACCCCGCAGACGATCAACGACAGCGTGGTCGGGCCAATCGAAAGAGAGCTGTCGGGGGTCAAGAACCTCCTGTACTTCGAATCGACGGCCGATACGTCGGGTAGCGCCAGCATTACCGCGACCTTCAAGCCCGGCACCAACCCCGAGATGGCGCAGGTCGATGTGCAAAACCGCCTGAAGGCGGTGGAAGCACGGCTGCCGGAAGCGGTGCGCCGGATGGGTGTGAGCGTGGAGTCCGCGTCGTCGTCGTTTCTGATGATCGTCTCACTGACCTCGCGCAGTGGCGAATTCGACGAGCTGGCGCTTGGCGACTACATGAAGCGCAATCTCACCGAGGAGCTGCAACGCGTCGATGGCGTGGGAAGGGTGCAGGCGTTTGGCTCGGAAACGGCCATGCGCATCTGGGTCGATCCGGCCAAGCTCGTTTCATATTCGCTGTCGCTCGCGCACATCACCGGCGCGATCGCATCGCAAAATGCGCAGATCGCACCGGGGCGGGTCGGTGCGGAGCCGGCTGTTCCAGGCCAGAAGGTCAGCATTCCGCTCACCGTCCAGGGCCAATTGCAGACCGCCGAGGAGTTCGCGGCTATCGTCTTGCGATCCGAGCCGGACGGCTCGAAACTTGTCCTGGGCGACGTGGCGCGCGTTGAGGTCGGTGCACAAAGCCACGGCTTCGTCATCCGCGAGAACGGTAGACCGGCAACGGCAGCCGCAGTTCAGCTGGCACCGGGTGCCAATGCGGTTCGTACCGCCGCTGCCGTGCGCGCACGGCTGGCGGAACTCGCGACGACGATGCCGAAGGGGATGGAGTATGGAATCTCCTTCGACACGGCACCGTTCGTCAGGATATCGATCGAGAAGGTCGTGCACACCCTGCTCGAGGCGATGGCGCTCGTGTTCGTTGTGATGCTGTTGTTTCTCCAGAAGCTCCGCTACACGCTCATTCCGGCCATCGTCGCCCCGATTGCACTGCTCGGCACATTCGCCGTGATGTGGGCGGCGGGCTTCTCGATCAACGTCCTGACGATGTTCGGCATGGTGCTGGCCATCGGCATCATCGTCGACGACGCCATCGTCGTGGTCGAGAACGTGGAACGCATCATGGCGAGCGAGGGGCTGCCGCCCAAGGCTGCGACGCAAAAGGCGATTGGAGAGATCACCGGCGCTGTCATCGGCATTACCCTGGTGTTGTCCGCCGTTTTCATTCCCATGGGTCTTGCGACCGGCTCCGTGGGCGCCATCTACCGCCAGTTCACCCTGTCGATGGCCGTGTCCATCCTCTTTTCCGCCTTCCTCGCCCTGACCTTGACGCCTGCGCTCTGCGCCACGCTTCTCAAGCCGATCGATCCCGGACATCACGAGAAGAAGGGATTTTTCGGCTGGTTCAACCGCGCCTTCGATCGGTTGGCGGAGAGCTATGGAAGATCGGTCTCGGCGCTCGTGAAGCGGACTGGCCGCATCATGGTGCTTTACCTGGGCATCGTGGGTGCGCTGGCCTATGGTTATTTTCACCTGCCTTCCTCTTTTGTGCCTGCCGAGGACCAGGGATATTTCATGACGAGCTTCGCGCTGCCGGCGGATGCGACGGCCGAACGCACGCGGAATATCGTCAAGCAGTACGACGACCACGTCATGTCGCAGCCGGACGTCGCGAGCAACACCTCCCTCATTGGTTTTGGATTTTCGGGTTCGGGTCCCAACGCAGCAATGTCCTTCACCAATCTGAAGGACTGGAGCGAGCGGAGCACCACCGTCGACGATGCGATCGCAGCGGCGACGGCGGCCATGGCCACGGCGCCGGAGGGCATGATCATGAGTCTCAAGCCGCCGGCGATCGATACGCTGGGAACGACCTCCGGCTTTTCATTGCGGCTCGAGGATCGCGCCGGTCGTGGCTACGCAGCATTGATGTCCGCGCAAGACGAATTGCTGCGGCTGGCCGCGCAGAGCTCACGCGTCACCGGCGTTTACCCAGAGGGCCTGCCGAGCGGTCCCAGCGTCAAGCTCCAGATCGACCGGCAGAAGGCGGAAACCCTCGGTGTACCCTTCACCATGATCAACGACACGCTGACGGCCGCCATGGGGTCCACCTACATCAACGATTTTCCCAATGCGGGGCGATTGCAGCAGGTGATCGTGCAGGCAGATGCGCCAAACCGCATGCAGATCGACGACGTCCTCAAACTCTATGTCCGTAACGCGGCCGGCGGCATGGTTGCTCTGTCGGAGGTCGTGACGCCCGTGTGGGAATCGAGCCCGCTGCAAATGGTGCGCTATAACGGGTTCCGCGCAGCACGCATTGCCGGCAGTGCCGCACCGGGCGTCTCGAGCGGCGACGCCATGACCGAGATGGAACGGCTGGCCGGCCAACTGCCGGCGGGATTCACCATCGAGTGGACCGGGCAGTCGTTTCAAGAAAAGCAATCCGGATCGCAAGCGCCGATCCTGCTCGGTCTCTCGATGCTGGTGGTGTTCCTCGTGCTCGCGGCCCTCTACGAAAGCTGGGCCATACCGTTCGCGGTGATGCTTGTCGTGCCTTTGGGCCTCATCGGGGCTGTCATCGCGGTGCACCTGCGCGGGCTGGAGAACGATGTGTTCTTCAAGGTTGGTCTCATCACCATCATCGGGTTGTCGGCGAAGAATGCGATCCTCATTGTCGAGTTCGCAAGGAGCCGGATCGCAGACGGGCATGACCTCATCGAAGCGGTCGTGGAGGCGGCGCAGCTGCGGCTTCGGCCGATTCTGATGACCTCGCTCGCATTTGCGCTGGGTGTCGTCCCGCTGATGCTGGCCAGGGGTGCCAGCGCGGAGACGCAGCATGCGATCGGGACGGGCGTGTTCGGCGGCATGCTGTCCGCCACCGTTCTGGCCGTGCTGTTCGTGCCTGTCTTTTACGTCGTCGTGATGCGGGTCTTTGGCCTGCGTCGCGAAGGGGAACGTTCGCTGGCGAATGCAACGGGGCCTTAAGCTGCCGGGGAACCGAGATGGCGGCCGCGTATGCCCACGCAAATCAGCGGCCGCAGGGCTTGCGACGAACTTGAGCACGCCGGCACGCGGACTGCAGTCTTGCGAAGGCGGCTGTCGTGTGCACTCACTCGGCGCGCGTGCGAATTCCGCGTCGTGACGGAATTCGGCTGACGTTCCGCGAGAATTGAGCGCACACGCTCCCTGTTTACCATCGAGAGTGCCTGGAACACGTGAAAAATCAATCCCATAGGTTCAGCGTTGCCCCCATGATGGACTGGACGGACCGGCACTGCCGGACGTTCCACCGTCAGCTCACGCGGCACGCGCTGCTCTATACGGAGATGGTCACGGCGCCGGCGGTGCTGCACGGGGACCGCGCCCGCCTGCTCGGGTTGGCAGGTCGGCACGAGCATCCCGTCGCGCTGCAGCTCGGCGGCTCCGATCCGGGTGCGCTGGCCGAGGCGGCAGCCATCGGCGAAACGTTCGGCTACGACGAGATCAATCTCAACGTCGGCTGCCCTTCGGATCGCGTGCAGGAAGGCCGCTTCGGCGCCTGTCTCATGGCCGAGCCGGAGCTCGTTGCCCGGTGCGTCGCGGCGATGCAACAGCAAGTCAAGGTGCCGGTGACGGTGAAGTGCCGCATCGGCATCGACGACCAGGATAGCGAAGCCGATCTGCAGCGCTTCATCGACGTCGTTGCCGGGGCAGGGGTGACGACATTCATCGTGCACGCCCGCAAGGCCTGGCTGAAGGGCCTCTCGCCGAAGGAGAACCGCGAGGTCCCGCCGCTCGACTATGCGCGCGTCTACCGGCTCAAGGTCGCGCACCCGGAGCTCACCATCAGCATCAACGGCGGCATTTCTGATCTCGACGCCGCGGAAGAGCACCTGCGTCATGTCGACGGCGTGATGCTCGGGCGTGCAGCCTACCAGACGCCCTATCTTCTCGCGGATGTCGATCGCCGTTTCTTCGGCGACGACGCGCCCAAGGTGACGCGCCGCGAGGCGGTGGAAGGAATGCTTCCGCACATCGAGCGGCATCTCGCGGCGGGCGGCCGCCTCAACAACGTCGTGCGCCATATGCTCGGGCTCTATCACGGCGAGCCGCGGGCGCGGCTGTTCCGCCGCCACCTCAGCGAGAATGCCCCGCGGGAAACTGCAACGCTGGCAACGCTTCTGGACGCGCTCGCGCTCGTCGAAGAGGATCGGCGCCCCTCCTTGACGGCTGCCGAATAAGGAACCGTCCGCGCATGGCATTCGGGCTGTCCGTCGGCGATCTGGCGCTGCTCGCCGCGGCACTGCTCGCCGCCGGGCTCGTCGCAGGGTTTCTTGCCGGCCTGCTCGGCATCGGCGGTGGCGGCGTACTGGTGCCGGTGCTCTACGAGGTATTCCGCATCCTCGATGTCGATCCAGCCATCCGTATGCACGTGGTGCTCGGCACGACGCTCGCGATCATCCTGCCGACGTCGCTCAAATCCTTCGCCGCCCATCGCGCACGCGGCTCCGTCGATATCGCGCTGCTGAAACGTGTTGCACCCTTCGTCGTGCTCGGCGTCGTGTTCGGCACGCTCGCGGCGAAGGCATCGAGCGGCGATGTCTTGAAGTGGGTGTGGGTGTGCGCCGCCGGCTTCGTCTCGCTGAAGATGGCGCTGGGGCGCGAGGATTGGAAGATTTCCGATCACTTGCCGCCGTCGCCGTGGCCGCAGATCGGTGCGCTGGGCGTGGGCTTCATCTCGACGCTGATGAGCATCGGCGGGGCGACGTTCGTCGTGCCGCTGCTGACGCTGTTCGGCAAGCCGATCCTGCAGGCCGTTTCGACGGCCGCGGGCGTCGGGCCGCTGATCGCGCTGCCGGGCGTCATCGGCTTCGCGTGGGCGGGCTGGGGTGTCGTGGGACTGCCAGCGGGCTCGATCGGCTTCGTCAACCTGCTCGGCATGGCGATCGTCGCTCCGGTGAGCGTGTGGGCTGCGCCCTACGGTGTGCGGATCGCGCACCGGGTTCCGCGCCGCACGCTCGAGCTGGCGTTCGCCGCCTTCCTGGCGACGATCGCGATGCGCTTCCTGATCGACCTGCTCTGGTAGGAAACTCGCGGACTTAAACCGCGATCTTCTGATTGTACTCGCCGACCTCCGGGTGCTGCGACAGCAGCCCGTCGATATCGGCAAAGATCGCCTTCATGTTCGCTTCCGATGTCGGGCTCTCCACGACAACCACCAGCTCCGGCTTGTTGGAGGAGGCGCGCACGAGGCCCCACGTGCCGTCTTCCAGCGTAACGCGCACGCCGTTGACGGTGACGAGATCGCGGATCTTCTGCCCGGCGACCGTGCCGCCGTTGGCCGCAAGCTGCTGGTAGTGCGCCACCACCTTGTCGACGATGCCGTACTTCTTCTCGTCGTCGCAGTGGGGCGACATGGTGGGCGATTGATAGGTCTTCGGCAGCGCGCGCCTCAGGTCGGCCATCGACTTATCGGGCGCGCGATCGAGCATGTCGCACACCGCAAGCGCCGCGACGAGACCGTCGTCGTAGCCGCGCCCCAGCGGCGGCTGGAAGAAGAAGTGCCCGCTCTTCTCGAAGCCGACGAGCGCCTTCTGCTCGAAGGTATAGCGCTTCATGTAGGAATGCCCCGTCTTCCAGTAGAGCGTCCTGGCGCCGTTCGCGTTGAGGACCGGATCGGTCATGAAGAGGCCGGTGGACTTCACGTCGGCAACGAACACCGCGTCCTTGTGGCGCGCGGAGATATCCCGCGCCAGCATCACGCCCACCGTGTCGGCGAAGATCTCGTTGCCCTCGTTGTCGACGACACCGCAGCGGTCGCCGTCTCCGTCGAAGCCGAAGCCGACATCCGCTTTGTGCTTCACGACCGCTTCGGCGATCGCGTGCAGCATGCCCATGTCCTCGGGATTCGGATTGTAGCGCGGGAAGGTGTAGTCGAGCTCGGTATCGAGCGGCACCACCTCGCAGCCCACCGCCTCCAGCACCTGCGGAGCGAAGGCGCCGGCCGTGCCGTTGCCGCACGCGGCGACGACCTTGAGCTTGCGCTTCAGCTTCGGGCGATCCGCAAGCGCGCGCATGTAGCGCTCGGCCATGTCGGACACGAAGATGAGACGGCCGCCCTCTGCGGGCTTATATGCGCCCGACAGCACGATCTCCTTGAGGCGGCTCATCTCGTCGGGCCCGAACGTGAGTGGACGCGCCATGCCCATCTTGATGCCGGTCCAGCCGTTGTCGTTGTGCGAGGCCGTCACCATCGCGACGCCTTCGACATCGAGATCGAACTGGGCGAAGTAGGCCATCGGCGAGAGTGCAAGACCGATGTCATGCACCTCGCAGCCGCCCGCGAGCAGGCCATTGACCAGCGCTTGCTTCACCGATGCGGAGTAGGAGCGGTAGTCGTGCCCCGTGACGAGCCGCTTCGGCACCCCACGCTCGGCGAACAGCGTCGCCATGCCGAGGCCAACCGCGGTCAGCCCCAACAGGTTGATCTCCTGCGGGAAAAGCCAGCGCGCATCGTACTCGCGAAATCCGGTGGGCTTGACGAGCGGCAGGCGCTCGAAGTCGGCGGTGTTGGGCTTCAGGTCGGCGCGCGGCGGAGGCAGCATGGATTTCCCTTAGCAGGCAAAGGAGGCAGGCAACGGATCGGTCGGGAGGTGTAAACGCGGCAGGGCCGCGAGTCGATCCCGCATGCCCGCAAGTTAAGGGCGCTTTAGAAACATGCGAGTGGGGCAGGGAAAGGGCTGAACGAAAAGGATTATTCCTGCAGGATCAAACGGCCCGCGCGCATGTCGAACCCCGAAAGCCGCGACAGAAAGCTCATGCCGAGCAGCGATGTCTTGAGGCGCCCGCGTTCGGCGACCGCCGCAGGAACATCGCGCACCGTGATGTGCCCGACCGTGACGCGGTCGAGGGTGACGGGGGCGACGCGCGCCACGCCGTTGGCGGTCGAGACGGCGCGCGTGAAATCCTTCTCCCGCAGGAACAGCCCGGCGCGTTCCGCGTCCTCATAGGACAGCGCGACCATGGTCGCGCCCGTGTCGATCATCACCTCGACGGAGCGGCCGTTGATGTCGGCTTCGGTGTTGAAATGACCGTTGTCCTGCGCGGCGATCTCGACGACGGTCCCGCGATTGAGCGGCGCCGTGGCGGTGTGCGCCGTTCGGCGTCCAGCTTGCTGCACCTCGGCAACGTCCGCCGGCGTCGGCAGGCCGAGCATACGCTCGGCGCCCATCTTGAGCGTCTCGAAGTGCGTGAGTGCGGCGACCGCGATGACGGCGACAACGCCCCAGCTAACGGCCTCGCGCATGAATTGCCTGGTGCCCGAAGTCAAAGCCATGTGTCTCGGGATGTTGCTGATCCAGCGGCACTTGCCCCACGGAGTGCCGCTCCGTGTCGCCGCGCTAACCCCTAAGCGTCAAGTAGTCCTTGGCGAACTCATAGGATCGCAAACGCCTTAAGAAACTCATACCGAGCAAGTTTTCCTTAACGCTACCGGGCTTGGCGACGAGAGCGTCGACATCGTGCACCACCAACGGTCCGATGGCGAGGCTGCGCAGGCGCGTTGCCGCTGCGTATGCCATGCCGTTGGCGGTCGAGACGGCAACCGTATAGGAGAGCTTGTCGAGGTCGACGCCCGCGCGCGCCGCATCGGCAGGCTTCAGCACCACGGATGACGCGCCGGTGTCGACCATCAGCGTCATCGCCTGGCCGTTGACGGCGGCGCGTACGGCAAAGTGCCCGTCGAGGCGCCGGCGCACACGCACCGCGCGCTCGCCTTCCTCATTGGTGCCAACCGATACGACCTGCCCTGCGGGTAGCAATTCGCCGCCGACGCGGCTCGCCACCTCGGAAAGCTCCTCGCGGTAGGAGTAGCCCGCGACGAGCACAAAGCCGATCACGAGCCAGACGAGCACGTGGCGCACGGCCTGCATCGGCCGTGTGCGATCCTCGCTGAAGAGCCCATAGAGGTAGAACATCACCAGCAGCAGACCCACGACGATCGAGATGATTTCGCCGGTGCCGAAGTCGGAGAATAGCGTGCCGTCGTCCCGTAGCAGCAGAGCGGCGCCCGCGATGACCAAGAGTGCGAGGACGATCCATGCCTTCATTGGATTTCGCTCCGCGCGCTGCCGCCGCAATGTGCGGCGAGACGGGAGGCAAGCTCCCCCATGATGCGGCGGCGCTCGAGCGGGCTGAAGGAGGACCAGCGCGCGATCTCGGCGAGCGTGCGGCCGCAGCCGCGGCACAGCCCGCTCGGGCGGTCGATGTCACAGATCTTCAGGCAGGGAGATTCGATCACGGCCGTTTCCGATGTCGGTATCGGTCCGTATGTAGCGTTCGCAAGGGGCCAGCACAACGCACCCGAGCGGTTTAGCCGACCGCTGCGGTGTCCGTATCGTTCTCCCGGTGCCGCGGGCGCAGACGTGCAGGCCGTGGCGGACGCGATACCACGCCCCTCAGCCTGTGAGTCTCCTGGCCGAGCGGCTGCAGCGGCGCCATCGCGCGCAGCACGCGGTATCCGGGCAGCGTGATTTTCGCTTCGGTTCCCTTGCGCAGCTCCGATTGCAGATCGAGGTTGCCCCCGTGCAGCGCAATAAGGTTCTGTACGATGGCAAGGCCGAGCCCCGCGCCGCCTTCCGCCGTTTGTAGCGCCAGCGTGCCCTGGCCGAAGGCCTGCAACACCTTCGGGATCTCATCGGCCGGAATGCCGGGGCCATTGTCGCGCACGGAGAGGTATTGTCCGCCATCGGGCATCGGCCCGACGGAGAGCGTGATGCGTCCGCCCTTCGGCGTGAACTTCAGCGCGTTCGACATCAGATTGAGGCAGATCTGCCGCAGCGCCCGCTGGTCCGCCCAGACCACGGGCAGATCCGGATCGGCTTCCTCCACCACCTCGATGCCCTTGCCGTCGGCGCGCAGCTTCAGCAGCCGGTGACATTCGTCGATGACGTCAGCGAGGCGCACCGGCTCCTCGTGCAGCTCGTAGCGCCCCGATTCGATGCGTGTCAGGTCGAGGATCTCGTTGATGAGATGCAGAAGGTGCTTGCCGCTTTCGTGGATGTTGCCGGCATACTCGCGATACTTCGGATTTTCGAGCGGGCCGAACATCTCCTCCTTCATCACCTCCGAGAAGCCGAGGATGGCGTTGAGCGGCGTGCGCAGCTCGTGGCTCATCGTGGCGAGGAAGCGCGACTTGGCGATGTTCGCCGCCTCGGCACGGCGGCGCGCTTCGTCGGAGAAAGATTTCTGCTCCTCCAGCTCGGCGATGAGCGCGTCCTTTTCGGTGCGGTATTCGAGCATCGAAAGCGTGGTGGCGCGCAGGCCGCGGGAGAGGAAGAGGAAATAGAGGTGGATGCCGACCGCCATCGTGGCGAGGGCCACATAGAATGCGTTGTCCAGCATCAGCAGGCGTCCGACGATCGCAATCGTCATCGGCACCGTGCCGGCATAAAGGATTGCCGGAATGGTGGCGGCGAACATCGTGCGGATGGCCAGCACCACGATGAGCGTTGCGAAGATGAAGACGTGTGAGGAGAACACCATCTCCGTAGGCGCCGACATCGTCTCGCGCACGCCGACGAGGGCGAAGCATGCGAGCGCCAGGCCGTTGAGAAGCTCCAGCAGCGTAAGGCGGCGCTTCCACTTGCGCACATTTGCGTGGGTCGGAGGGGCCGACAGAAAACGCCGACCCTGGTCGAGCAGCGCGACCTTTGCGGCGATGACGGTGACGAGCCACACGATAGCGTCCAGCGTCGGCGCCCAGAACATGCAGGCAATGGCAAAGAGCGCGTAGAGCGCGGGCATCGTCACCGCTGCACCCAGCTCGTTGCGCACGAACATCGTGAGGAGCTCGTATTCGAACTCGGGCTTGAGCGTGGTGCCGGCGGCCAGCCGCGCCCGTGTCTCCTTGAGGTCGTGGAACGCGCGCACGCGCGCTTCGCGACGGCTATGCCGGCGCGCGACCTCGTCTGGAATGGCGCTTATCGTCATGGGGTCGAGCCCAAAAATGCGACGCAGGCCGTCGCGTTCGCCGGCTATCTTATTCTTAAATGTCGGCAAGAGTTACTAACTAAGTGTTTAGTAATGAAATTATTGTCGAAGAGGCTCGGCGGCAGAGAGTGTCCACTAGCCCAGCATTGGCGGGCATTGTCGGCGCCGCGAGCGCCAGATAGGCTTCCGCAAGCCATGGCTCAAACCTGAATGCCGCTGCGGACAGCCCATGTCGCCTATGCATCTTAACGGCGTGACCCGCGGCACGGCTCCCGTGATGGCCGCCAGGGCAGGGTGCCCATGAAGCTCACCGTGGTCGGCTCGGGAGATGCCTTCGGCTCCGGCGGGCGCCTGCAGAGCTGCTACCACCTCGAGGCGGATGGCCGTGAGCTGCTCCTCGACTGCGGTGCCACGGCGATCATCGGCATGCAGCGGCTCGGGCTCGATCCCGATCGCGTCTCGACCATCGCGATCTCGCACCTCCACGGGGATCACTTCGCCGGGCTCGTCTGGTTCCTCTTGCATGCGCACTACGTGACAGGCCGCACCGCGCCGCTGAAGATCGTCGGCCCGGAGGGCATCGAGGAACGGTTCGCCGCCGCGGCCGAGGCGCTCTTCCCGCAGTCGACCAAGATCGACCGCCGGTTCGAGGTGACGTTCGCTACGCATGCGGGTGGCGTTGCCCGAGACTTCGATGGATTTCGCATCACGCCCTTCGAGGTGAGCCATCCCAGCGGCGCCCCGCCGTATGCCTTGCGGGTCGAGGCGGGCGGGAAGGTTGTGGCCTTCTCGGGCGATACCAAGTGGGTCGATGTGCTGCTGAAGGCCGCCGCCGGCGCCGACCTCTACATCTCGGAATGCTACGGCTACGACGTCGAGGGCGGTCATCACATGACCTGGCGCGACATCGCACAAAACCTCGACCGCCTCGGCGCGCGCCGGGTGCTACTGACCCATATGGGCGGCGGGATGCTGTCCCATGTCAGCCGGGTGAGCGACCCGCGGGTGCTGTTCGCCGAGGATGGCCTGCGGCTCGAGGTCTGAGTCGAGCCGCTTTCCCTGGTCTTAGAAAAGTATTACACAGGAGGGCGCCATCTGAGATGGGTTTGGCGCCGGACGGTTAGATATCCGCGATATGGGGAACATTTTTTCAATAGGCCCGTAATGCTCGACGATATGGACGTAAAGATCCTGCGCATTCTGCAGGAGGACTGTACGCGCCCCGTGGCGGACATCGGCAAGGAGGTGGGACTTTCCACGACGCCCTGCTGGCGCCGGATCCAGAAGCTCGAGGAGCAGGGGGTCATTCAGCGGCGCGTGGCCGTGCTCGACCCGAACCGGGTGAACGCGGGCGTCACAGTTATCGTGTCGATCAAGACCGACCAGCATAGCCACGACTGGCTGGACAGGTTCCATGTCGCCGTGGCCGATTTTCCCGAGGTGGTCGAATTCTACCGCATGTCGGGCGATGTCGATTACCTGCTTCGCGTCGTCGTGCCCGACATCGCCGCCTACGACGCGTTCTACAAGCGGCTGATCGCCCGCATCGAAATCGCCAAGGTGTCCTCCGCATTTGCGATGGAGCAGATCAAATACACTACCGCCCTGCCGCTGCAGTTTGCCCGCCAGGGCGCGCCGGAGCCGGCCAACGCGTTTTCAAACGGCGAGGAAAAACGCCGAAAGCGCTAGGCAGACGAACGCCGCAATACCCAACGCCGCCATGGTGAGCACCATGCCGTAGACGCGGTAGCGCATGACGGGCGGCGTACGTGAGATTCCGTAGGCGTGGAGCAGCCGCCCGCCGAGCAGCAGCAAGCCGCACAGGTGCACGACGATATCCGGCGGTGACATGCTTTCCGCCAGCCCCATGAGCACCAGCGTCAATGGCACGTATTCGGCGAAATTGGCGTGCGCCCGGATGCGCCTGCGCAGCTCCGGATCGCCGCCGTGCTCGAATTCCACCCGGCTCTCCTGCCTCAAGGTGATGACGCGTACGCTCAGCACCAGGAACAGGATTGCAAGCAGCGCGGCGTAGAACGCGGTGATCTGCAGCATTGGCTCCTCCGTGTGGCCGTGCGTCGCGTATGTGCCCTGCGGCGACAATACCGGCGATCGGCGTCTATTCGCCGATGATTTTCACCAGCACGCGTTTTTTGCGCCGTCCGTCGAACTCGCCGTAGAAGATCTGCTCCCAGGGACCGAAGTCGAGCCGCCCCTCCGTTACCGCGACGACGACCTCGCGCCCCATGATCTGGCGCTTGAGGTGTGCATCCGCATTGTCCTCGCCGGTACGGTTGTGGTGGTACTGGCTCACCGGCGCGTGCGGCGCGAGCTTCTCCAGCCACACGTCGTAGTCGTGGTGGAGGCCGTGCTCGTCATCGTTGATGAACACCGACGCACTGATGTGCATGGCATTGACCAGAGCCAGCCCCTCGCCGATGCCGCTCTCTCGCAAGCAGTCCTCGACCTGCGGCGTGATATTCACGAAGGCGCGCCGCTGCGGGATGTCGAACCACAGCTCTTTGCGATAGGACCGCATGGCCTGCGCCTCCCGAGTTCTAGCCCGCCGTCGGTTTGTGCGCCTTCAACAGCGCGATGAGGCTGGACGTATCCCAGCGGCCGCCCCCCATGCGCTGCACCTCGCCGTAGTAGGTGTCGACGAGCGCCGTCACCGGCAGGTTCGCGCCGTTGCGCTGGGCTTCATCGAGGCACATGCTGAGATCCTTGCGCATCCAGTCGACGGCGAAGCCGAAGTCGAACTTGCCCTCGTGCATCGTGCGCCAGCGGTTGTCCATCTGCCAGGACTGGGCCGCGCCCTTGGAGATCGTCTGCATGACGATGTCGAGGTCGAGGCCTGCCGCTTCCGCGAAGGCGATGGCCTCCGAAAGTCCCTGGAGCAGGCCGGCGATCGAAATCTGGTTGACCATCTTGGCGAGCTGCCCCGCGCCCGCGGGGCCGATACGGTTCACTGCGCGCGCGTAGGTCTCGATCAACGGCTTGGCGCGTGCGAACGGCTCTTCCTCGCCGCCCACCATCACCGTCAGCACGCCGTTCTCGGCGCCCGATTGCCCGCCGGATACCGGCGCATCGAGGAAGGCGATGCCGCGCTCGGCCGCCAAGGCGTTGAGCTCCCGCGCCACTTGAGCGGAAGCGGTGGTGTGGTCGACAAACACCGCGCCCGCACCCATGCCGCGGAACGCGCCATCGGCGCCTGTCGTCACGGCGCGAAGATCATCGTCATTGCCGACGCAGCAGAAGACATACTCCGCGGCAAGTGCCGCCGCCGCTGGCGTCGGTGCGCTGCGGCCGCCGTATCGGCTGACCCAAGCCTCCGCCTTCGCGCCGTTGCGATTGTAGACGGTCATGTCGTGGCCCCCCTTGGTGAGCAGATGCCCCGCCATGGGAAAGCCCATCACGCCCAAGCCGATCCACGCCACCTTCGCCATTGCTCGTCTCCATGAAGCCGGTGAGCGCTTAGCACTCACACCCTTGTCGGGCACGCAGAAAAAGGCCTCGGGTCCGCTGGAGCCGAGGCCTAGGAGATGTGTCGTTTCTGGGGGGAGAGTGCCGTGAGTGAGATCAGGTGCGATACTTCGTCTTCGTATAATGATGGATCATGCCGATGCCCGTACCCACCTTCAGCATCGCGTCCGCCGACGCATGCCTGCGGTTTTCGTTGAGCGAGGTCAGGAGAAGGATCGCGCTGACGAGGAACAGGATGAGCGCGCCGGTGCGAGCCCATGTGCCCTTGGCCCCGTACGTTGATTTCGCGCTCCGCATGTCCCGTGTCCTTCCAGCAGGTGAGTCCACGATTGAGTTGAGACTTCTGTAACCGATAAGACCTCGTTAGTCTAACTATCAATCGAACGATTGGCTAACGGACGCCGCACCGAATTTACGAAGTATTTACCATGTAGTTTTGGCAGCAATCGCAGCTGGACTATTTGGAGGCCTTACCGCGGATTTGCGTCAGGGTCTGGCGCACGCTGATTGCCTCCGGATCAAGCCGCAACTCCAGGAGCGTGGGGCGTGAAGCGCTCAACGCCCGCGCGAGCGCCGGCTCGAAGGCTTCCGTCATCTCGATCCGCTCCGCCCGCGCGCCGAAGCTGTGGGCGAACGCCACGAAGTCCGGATTGATGAGGGTGGTGCCGACAACCCGGCCCGGATAGCACCGCTCCTGGTGCATGCGGATGGTACCGTACATGCCGTTGTTCGCCACGATGACGACGATCGGCAAACCGTACTGCACCGCCGTCGCCAGCTCCTGGCCTGTCATCATCAGGCAGCCGTCACCGGCGAGGGCTATGACGGCGCGCTCGGGGTGCTGCAGCTTGGCTGCGATGGCGGCCGGCAGTCCGTAGCCCATCGAGCCGGAGGTCGGTGCAAGCTGCGTCGGCCACGCTTTGTATTGAAAGTAGCGGTGCAGGAAGCTGGCGTAGTTGCCCGCGCCATTGGTGAGGATGGCGTCATCCGGCAGGGTGCGCGAGAGCACGCCGACGACATCCTCCAGGCGCACCGTGCCGGCTGTCGGTGCCGGCTTCAGCGAGCGCTCGTAGGCGGCGCGCAGGTCGCGGCGGAAACGGCTCCAGCGGCGCTTGATCGGCGGTTTCATCCGCGCGAGTGCGCGCGTAAAGGGCTCCGCCGCGGCGATGATCGGGAGGTCCGTCTGGAAGATGCGGCCGATCTCCGTGGCCGACGGATGCGCGTGGACGAGATACTGCGACGGCCGCGGCGGCGTCACATGGCTGTAGCCGCCGGTGCTGATCTCGGTGAGGCCTTCGCCGATGACGATGAGAAGATCGGCACCCCTGATCGCCGAAGCGATCTTGGCAT
>DASRYA010000064.1:0-28970 GCA_035687305.1 Hyphomicrobium sp.
GCCGCAGTCAACGATCCCAACGGTCAAGCCCAGGCTCCGCCGTGGAGCCGGTAAAAGACGAGATCGGCTTTAATCCATGATCGGACTTGTCATCGTCACGCACTGCGGGCTTGCGCTGGAATTTCGATCCGCGCTCGAGCATGTGGTGGGCCCGCAAACGCAACTCGAGACCGTCTCGATCGGGCCGGACGACGATGCCGCCCTGCGCCGCGGCCAGATCGTCGAGGCGATCCGGCGCACGGACACCGGGGACGGCGTCATTCTCTTGACCGATATGTTCGGCGGCACCCCCTCCAATCTCGCCATCTCGGTGATGGACGAGGGCAACGTGGAGGTGATCGCCGGCATCAACCTGCCCATCCTCGTCAAGCTGGCCAGCATCCGCAGCGAGATGCCGCTCGCCGAGGCCGTGCACTGTGCCCGCGAGGCGGGCCGGAAGTACATCAAGATTGCCAGCCAAGAACTCTCGGGCGAAGGTTCGGCCTGACATGCCCGAAATCGAGAACAGCCCGCGCCCCGAGGCGGTCGTCACCATCCGCAACCGGAAAGGCCTGCACGCGCGCGCCTCCGCCAAGTTCGTGAAGTGCGCCGAGAGCTTCGATGCCGTCATCACGGTAACGCGCGACGGGCAGGCCGTCGGCGGGACGTCGATCATGGGGCTGATGATGCTCGCCGCCGGCCCCGGGGCCACGCTGCATATGACAGCCCAGGGCCCGCAGGGGCCCGAAGCCCTCCAGGCGCTGATCGCGCTCGTTGAGGACGGGTTCGGCGAAGACTGCGTCGAGGACGCCTAGAGAACGATCGCTTTTCTTCGAATCGTGATTCACGCTTCGGACGGGTAGGGCCCGAAGCGATCATGGTCGAGAGCCGTTGCGGTGCTTCTCATCGGAAAACCGGTGCCCACTTTTCCGGAAGCACTTCTCTGCCCGTGCTTCTGATCGGAAAACCGGTGCCCACTTTTCCGGGAGCACTTCTCTGCCCGTGCTTCTCATCGGAAAACCGGTGCCCACTTTTCCGGAAGCACTCCAGGCAAAAAAAGGAGCGCCGCGACGCGCTCCTTTTCGGTTGCTGCATAGCGCGGGCGACCCGGCGCTATTTCGAGATGTAGAGCGAGGAAAGCTTGAGGGCGATGTCGCGGAACGCATCCCGCAACTGGTCCTCGTCCTCGGCGTTGTAATATTTCGTCGGATCCGTCGCGCACTTGTTCAACACGTCCTTGGCGCTGGCGTTGTAGCCGATCGCAAATCCGACGGTGTAGACCGTGATACCCTTGGCCTTCATGCCTTCACACAGAGCTTTTGCCTGATTGGCCGAGGTGTCGTTGACGGCTCTGCCGGCCCCTGGGTCATTGGTGTTGATACCGTCGGCGTCGTACTGCGTGTTGTATTCGCCGTCCGTCATCAGGATGGCGATCTTGCGCAGGTTCTCCGTGCCATAGGCCGCCGGCCGCGAAGCGGAGGACCAGAGCGAGCCCCAGTTCGGCGACAGCATGTACCACGCCCAGGCGGTGCCCACCTGACCCGCCGTGCCTCCCTTGCCGGCAAGCTTATCGATCTTGTTGAGCAGGGTTTGCTTGTTGCTGGTGAGCGGGAGCACCTCGCCGTCGGCCTCGAAGGTGCAGGATGCGACCTGATTTTTCTTCGACGAGCTCACATTCCAGCGGACCGGGAGAACCCAGTTGTTGGTTCCCGGCGCAACGTCCGTATAGCGGTTGTTGCCGCCGCGCTCGACCACGCAGGCCGCCGTGCGGTTGTAGAAGTACTCCGAATCGCCGCCGTACCAGGACCTGACCGATTTGGGCACGGTGAGCTTTGGATCGGGATTGCCCCAAGCCTTGCGCACCACCGTGCTGGGCAGGCGCACGGAATCGGAGAACGGCACGACGGCCACCTTCGAGGTGAACTTCGACTGATCTTCCCATACGACGATGTTGATCAGATCCTTCGCGGCCTCCTTCATCGCGTCGAGCTTCTTGCCGGACTTGCAGGGTTGCTGATTGGAACCGGGGGCGCGATCGCACATCGATCCGGTGATATCGAGCATGATCGAAACCTCGATGCTCTCACCGCCATTGCCGCCGACGGCGATCTCGGAGCGCGCGAAGTTCGTCTCCGCATTGCCCATCAAGGGAAGCCGGTCGACCGGCGCGAGGCCGAGCGCGGCGGTGAACGCCAGCAGCGGCGTCTTGATGTAGGCGTTGCCGGACGCGACCATGCCCATACCGTCGGGGGCGACGTCGAACTTGATGCTGTCGGAGCCGGGGATGATGCCGAGCCGCGTGGACACGTTCTCGCGGTAATAGTTCTCCGCCGCGGCGATTGCGCCACCGTGGTCCTTGCTGTTGAGCTGCAGGGCGCGTCCGCCGGCCAGCACCGCGGCATCCACGGCCGCGACCGTCTGCTCGCGGGCGTTCAGCCAGCGGCTGAAATCGACGGCTGCACCGACGGCCAGCACCAGCACGATAGCTATCAGGCCGAAGACGACGGCGACGCTACCGCTTTCGTCCTTGCGCAGCGGACCGAACGCGCGCGTGGAGACGCCCGCGAACCGGCCGAGGTAACTGTGCATTTTCGCCTCACCTGTGAAATAGCGTTCTTGTTTGCTGCAATATCGTTCGGCGGAATCTTGAAAGTTCTTAAAAGCGCTAAAATTTATTATTGTTAGCTAACAAATCCTTATTCTTTGCATTACTGCGAACGGACAGAATTTCTGTTTGCGGCCACTTGGCTGCCGTCTTGCGGTCTGCCGTGGCGGGTGAACATATAAGGACTTGTTTATATCTTGTTGCGACGCACGCCCTCGCCCGCTAGAAGGGCCGGGAACGCGGCCTGCCCCTCGCTCGGCCGCACAGCAGGGCCAACGGGCCCGCCACCGCAGGGAGCTAAAGACGCATGGGTAAGCCCACCGACTATGTCGTCAAAGACATCAGCCTCGCCGACTGGGGCCGCAAGGAAATCTCCATCGCCGAGACGGAGATGCCCGGCCTGATGGCAACCCGCGAGGAGTTCGGTGCCAGCCAGCCGCTCAAGGGCGCGCGCATCGCCGGCTCGCTGCACATGACCATCCAGACGGCCGTGCTGATCGAAACGCTGGTCGCCCTGGGCGCCGATGTCCGCTGGATCTCGTGCAACATCTACTCCACCCAGGATCACGCCGCCGCCGCCATCGCCGCGGCCGGGATCCCCGTGTTCGCCTACAAGGGCGAAACTCTGAAGGAATACTGGGACTTCACGCGCCGCGCCCTCGAGTGGGGTGACGGCGGCACGCCCAACCTCATCCTCGACGACGGTGGCGACGCGACACTGTTCGTCCATCTCGGCCTGCGCGCCGAAAAGGGCGACACGGCATTCCTCGACAAGCCGGGCTCCGAAGAGGAAACGGTGCTGTTCGCGCTCATCAGGAAGACCCTGGGCGAGAAGCCCGGCTGGTTCGCCGAGCTCGCCAAGAACATCAAGGGCGTCTCCGAGGAGACGACCACGGGCGTCCACCGCCTCTATGAGATGCAGAAGCGCGGCGAGTTGCTGTTCCCCGCCATCAACGTCAACGACAGCGTCACCAAGTCGAAGTTCGACAACCTCTATGGTTGCCGCGAATCGCTGGTGGACGGCATCCGCCGCGGCACCGACGTGATGATGGCCGGCAAGGTCGCGATGGTTGCCGGCTTCGGCGACGTCGGCAAGGGCTCAGCCGCCAGCTTGCGCAACGCGGGCTGCCGCGTGCTCGTCTCCGAGATCGATCCGATCTGCGCGCTGCAGGCGGCGATGGAAGGCTATGAGGTCGTGACGATGGAGGACGCAGCACCGCGCGCCGACATCTTCGTCACCGCGACGGGCAACAAGGACGTCATCAAGGCCGAGCACATGCGCGCGATGAAGGATCGCGCCATCGTCTGCAACATCGGCCACTTCGACAACGAGATCGAGGTTGCCGGGCTCAAGAACCTCAAGTGGAACAACATCAAGCCGCAGGTCGACGAGATCGAGTTCCCCGACGGGCACCGCATCATCCTTCTGTCGGAAGGGCGCCTCGTCAATCTCGGCAACGCCATGGGGCATCCCTCGTTCGTGATGTCGGCCTCGTTCACGAACCAGACGCTGGCGCAGATGGAGCTGTGGAGCGCGGGCGGCAAGTACGAGAAGAAAGTCTATACGCTGCCGAAGCACCTCGACGAGAAGGTCGCGCGCCTGCACCTGGAAAAGATCGGCGTGAAGCTCACGCAGCTCTCCGCCGAGCAGGCGGACTATATCGGCGTGAAGCCCGAGGGCCCGTATAAGTCGGATCATTACCGCTATTGAGCATAAGGGGCGTGGATGGCTTGCCGACGACACCTGAGCGGCAAAAATCCGCGCCCCTCGCTTATCCATTTCGCTTAACTGGCCACGCCCGCACACACTCCGCATAATTCGCCTATGATTCGCCTCCTGCGGGAGGTGAAACCGCTGGCCTTTGTCCGTTGCACTTTGCGTCTTTGGCCTCGGGTTCCCCTTCCTCCAATGGACCCCGATGCAGTTCGCGACGCCCAAACTCGCCGGCAAGCTCCACGAACTCATTGCACTCATCGTGGCGAGTCTTGCCTGCGTCCTCATTCTCGCCGGCGGCATCGCCTCCGGCGGCGACCTGCGTTTGCCTTTTGCCGGCGCCAAGCCGCTTGCGCTGATCGGGGTCGGCGGCGGGCTGCTGCTCGCCATCGGGGCGCTGGTCTGGCTGACGGTGGTGCGGTCCAAGCGCGAAGAGCGGCGGGCGCTGGCGGAAGCGCACGGGCTGAAGCGTAGCCTTGCCGCCGCCGATTCCATCATCCGGTCGGAGCCGCAGGTCCTCCTTTTCTGGGAGCAGAACCAGCCGCTGCGCGTCGTCGCCTATACGCTGCACGGCATCCCCGGCCTTCCCGGCACGCCGGAGAAATTCCTGCGCTTCGGCCACTGGCTGGAGCCCGCTTCGGCGACGGCGCTGAAACCGGCCATCGACGATCTCTTCAGCACCGGAAAGCCATTCAACCTCATCGTGCGCACCGCCGACGGCGGGCACCTGGAAGCGGAGGGCCGCACGGCGGGCGGACGGGCGGTGCTACGCTTCCGCGACGTCGCCGGCCACCGCGACGAGGTGGCCCGTATCCTCGTCCAGCATCAGCGCCTCGCGCGCGAGGTGCGTGCCAGCCGCGCGCTGCTCGATGCGCTGCCCATTCCGGTGTGGCTGCGCGCCAAGGACGGGCGCCTCACCTGGGTCAACGCCGCGTACGTGCGCGCCGTCGAGGCCAAGAGCCGCAGCGAGGTGCAGGAACGGCAGATCGAGCTGTTGGAACAGCGCCAGCGGCGCACCGCGGCGCGCGTCATGGCCCGGGGCGAAAGCTACCGCGCGCGGCTTCCGCTCATCGTCGGCGGCGAGCGCAGCCTGCACGACGTGGTGATGCTGCCGTTCGAGGACGCAACGGCTGCCGCGGCGATCGACGTCACCGCCATCGAGCGACCGCAGGAGCCGCTGCCCCTTCCCAACGACCCGACGCTCGACCGGGTGACGACGGGCGTCGCCGTGTTCAACGCCCACCAGCAGCTGGTGTTCGTCAACGAGGCCTATCGCAAGCTCTGGAAGCTCGACGAGGAATGGCTGAAGACGCGTCCGACGGAAGGCGCCATTCTCGACCGGCTGCGTGAGCTTGGCCGCCTGCCACAGGACGTCAATTACAGCGAGCTGAAATCGAAGATGCTCTCGGCCTACGGGGACGGTCCGGCCGAGGAGGACACCTGGATCCTGCCCGACGGGCGCACCGTGAAGGTTCTTCCCGAAAAGCGTGCCGACGGGGGCATCACCTATCTCTTCACGGACGAGACCGAGCGGCTCGCGCTCGAGCGGGAGAACAACGCGCTCATCGGCGCCCAGCGCGAGACCCTCGACGGCCTCAAGGAAGGCGTTGCGGTGTTCGGCACGGACGGGCGCCTGAAGCTCTTCAATACGGCGTGTGAAGCTCTCTGGAACATTTCGCACCGCGCGCTGGCCGAGGAGCCGCATATCGACGAGTTCATCGCCCTGGCGCGGCCGCTCTACGACGATCCGCAGACCTGGGCGCGCATCGGGCATGCCGTGACGTCCTTCTCCGACATGCGGGAGGAGTTCGGCGGCCAGATGATCCGCTCCGATGGCACGCTCGTCGATTACGCCGCCATGCCGATGCCGGACGGCGCGACGCTGCTCACCTTCCACGACGTGACGGACACCAAGCGCTACCAGCGGGCACTGGAGGAGCGCAACGATGCGCTCGTTGCGGCAGACCGCATCAAGAACGCCTTCATCAGCCACGTATCCTACAAGCTGCGCACGCCGCTCACATCGATCATCGGTTTCAGCGAGATGCTGAGCAATCCGCACATCGGGCCGCTCAACGAGAAGCAGCAGGAATATCTCGGCGACATCTCCGATTCCTCGCGCGAGCTGCTTTCGACCATCGACGACATCCTGACGCTCGCCACCATCGATGCGGGCTCCATGGAGCTGAAGCAGGCACCGATCGACGTGCCGGCGGTGATCGATGCCGCCATCGTCGGCGTGCGCGAGGCGGCCCAGCGCGCGCGCCTCTCGCTGCATATCGCCGTAGCGGACGACGCGCGGAGCTTCATCGGCGACGAGGCGCGGGTGCGCCAGATCCTGTTCAACCTGCTCTCGAACGCCGTCAGCTTCTCCAAGGCCGGCGACACCATCGGCATCACCTGCCGGCGCGACGGGCCGATGATGGTGTTCACCGTCGAGGACGAGGGCATCGGCATTGCGAAGGAAGACCAGTGGAAGGTGTTCGACCGCTTCGAGAGCCGCAGCCACGGCTTGGGTCACCGCGGCGCGGGCCTCGGGCTCTCCATCGTGAAGAGCCTCGTGGAGCTGCACGGCGGCACGGTTTCGCTGGAATCGGAACCGGGACACGGCACGCGCGTCACTGTGCGCCTTCCCGTGCGCGGGCGTCCTGATAAAGCAGCGCCGCTGCTGCCCCAAGAAGGCCCCGAGGGACCGCTATCGGCCGGGGGCAGCCAAGCCTGAGTTTCGAGGATCAGGACATTAGATGCCGGCCTCCCACGTTCTTGAAAGCCTCGATGAGGCGCAGCTCGTTCGCCTCGGCGCGGACCTCGCTTTCATGGCACGCCGTGGCGATCTCATGACGCTCAGCGGCGAGCTGGGCGCGGGGAAAACAACTCTTGCCCGCGCTATCATCCGCGCTCTGCTGAACAATCCCGGCGAGGAAATCCCGAGCCCGACCTTCACGCTGGTGCAGACCTACGAGACGCCGCGGATGCCGGTGGCGCACCTCGATCTCTATCGGCTGGGGGCGCCGGAGGAACTCGACGAACTGGGGCTCGACCTTGCGCTCTCCCACGGCATCGCCATCGTCGAATGGCCGGAGCGGGCGGGAGACCTGTTGCCGGCCGACCGGCTGGAGGTGCGCATCGACGATCCCAGCGGCGACACCGAGGGTGGCGGTACGGACCGGCGCGTCACGCTCACCGGATACGGCGAATGGGCGCCGCGCCTCCAACGTCTCGTCGCCATGCGCACGCTGATCGAAGGCTGCGACGGCGGAGGCGACCGGGAGCTGCGCTATCTGCAGGGCGATGCCTCGGCGCGCCGCTACGGGCGTGTGCGCGGGCCGCACCGGCCGGATGCCATATTGATGGATGCACCGCGCCAGCCCGACGGGCCCGCGATCCGCAACGGTCTGCCCTACAGCCAGCTCGCGCATCTTGCCGAGGACGTGCGCCCGTTCGTTGCCGTGGCCCACGCGCTGCGCTCCGCCGGGCTTACCGTCCCGTGTATCCGCGGGCAGGATCTCGAAAACGGCTTCCTGCTCATCGATGACCTCGGCGACCGCGTGTTCGGCGCGGAGATCGTGGCGGGGACGGCCGATCAGGCAACGCTGTGGCGCGCGGCGACCGACGTTCTTCTCGCGCTGCGCGATGCGCCGCCTCCGAACGGGCTTCCGGTTCCCGGCGATGGCGAGCACCGCGTCTCGGCCTACGACGCCGAAGCCATGGCAATCGAAACGGAGCTTCTCACCGACTGGTACTGGCCGGCCCTTCACGGCAAGGCGATACCGGAGGAGCAGCGCACCCACTTCGTTGCGCTGTGGGGGGAGATCATTCCCCGCCTTGCCGCGATGCCCCCTGCGTGGGTGTTGCGCGACTACCACTCGCCCAATCTTCTCTGGCTTCCGGAACGGGAAGGCATTGCGCGCGTCGGGGTGATCGACTTTCAGGATGCCATGCGCGGCCCCGCCGCCTATGACCTCGTCTCACTTCTGCAGGATGCGCGCGTCGATGTGGCACCCGAGCTTGAAGCCGAATTGTTCGAGCACTACTGCACGGGCGCTGCCGCGCGCGGGGGCTTCGACCGGGATCAGTTCGCATTCGCCTATGCCGCGCTCGGCGCCCAGCGCAATACGAAAATCCTCGGCATCTTCGCGCGCCTTGCAAAGCGCGACGGCAAGCCGGGCTATCTACGGCACATTCCGCGCCTCTGGGGCTATCTGGAGCGCAACCTCGCGCATCCTGAGCTTTACTCACTTCGCGAGTGGTATGATGCCAACTTTCCCGCCGAGACGCACACCGGCCTGCGCATCTGAACAGGTTGCGCCATGACACAGCCTTCCAATTGGCGTCCACGGTCGGCCATGGTGCTCGCCGGCGGCTTCGGCAAGCGCATGCTGCCGCTGACGCAGGACAAACCGAAGCCCATGGTGGAGCTGAAGGGGCGGCCGCTGATCGACCATGTGCTCGACAGGCTCGCCGCGGCGGGCGTCGCCCGCGCGGTGGTGAACGTGCACTACTGCGCCGATAAACTCGAAGCGCATGTGAAGCACCGCGCGCGGCCGGAAATCGTGATTTCCGATGAGCGTCAACAGCTTCTCGATACGGGCGGCGGTGTCGTGCGGGCGCTGCCGATGCTCGGGGCGGAGCCGTTCTTGATTCACAACTCCGACTCGGTCTGGATCGAGGGCGTCGGATCGAATCTCGAGCGGCTCTTTGCCGGTTGGGATCCCGACGCGATGGATAGCCTGATGCTGCTCGCAACCGCGGCGACGAGCCTCGGTTACGATGGCCCTGGCGATTTCGTCATGGACAAGGACGGGCGCCTCAGCCGGCGCGGCGAGCGCGAGATGGCGCCGTTCGTGTTCGCGGGCGTCTCGATCGCGCACCCGCGGATGTTCGAAGGCGCGCCGGAAGGGCCGTTCTCGATGAACCGCCTGTGGGACAGGGCGATCGACAGCGGCAGGCTCTACGGCATCCGGCTCGATGGTTTGTGGATGCACGTGGGAACGCCCGAGGCGCTGAGCGAAGCGGAGAGGTGGATCGATCGTGAGGATGTGGCCTGACAGCTCAGCGGAAACAGCCCCGCGGGGCGCGGATTCCAGCGTGCGTGTCTTCACTGTTCCCAGCGGTCGGCCTTTTCTCAGCGCGGTTGCGAGCGCCATTCTGAGCGGCAACCTGCCTGCGCCGGGCGGGGCCGCGCCGGGCCCGCTGGACCTGCCCGACATTACGTTGCTGCTGCCGACGCGCCGCGCAACGCGCAGCATGCAGGAAGCGTTTCTGGCGGCGGCGGGGGGCCGCGCGCTCACGCTGCCGCAAATCCGTCCGATCTCGGCCGGCGAGGAGGACGCCACGCTGCTGGCCGGCCTCTCCAGCCCCGGCACGCTCGGCTCCGACAGCCTCGACCTGCCGCCCGCGGTGAGCGAGATCGAGCGGCGCCTCGTTCTCACCATGCTGGTGCAGCTCTGGTCGGCGCGCATGCGCACATCGGAGGACGATGCCGCGCACCTTGCGGACATGGCGGCGGCGGGCGCCAACACGCCGGCGCAGGCGGCGCAGCTCGCCGCGGAGCTTGCGCGCCTGATGGACATGATCGAGACGGAGAACGTGCCGCTCGACGGCATCGCCGGTCTCGTGCCGGACGAGCACTCCGAGCACTGGCAGAAGACGCTCGAGTTCCTGAAGATCATCACCGCTTTCTGGCCCGCACACCTCGCCGAGAAGCAGCTTCTCTCGCCCGCCGACCGCCGCAATCGCGCGATCCTCGCGGAAGCGGAGCGCCTGGGCTCGCGGCCGCCGTCAGGGCCCGTCATCGTTGCGGGCGTCACCGGCTCGGTGCCGGCAACGATAGAGCTGATGCGCGCGGTCGCGCGGCTGCCTCAAGGCGCCATCGTGCTGCCGGGCCTCGACCTGCACCTCGACGCCGAAAGCTGGGAGAAGATCGCCGGGCATCCCGAGCATCCGCAGTTCGGCTTCCGCAAGCTGCTGGCGGCGCTCGGCATCGCGCGCGCCGACGTGACAGCGCTGCCCGGCGCGGAGCCGCTACCGGAGCTTGCCGAACGCGACGCGCTCATCGCGGAGACGATGCGTCCATCGAGCACGACGGGGAAATGGCGCGACTACATCGCCCGCACCGACGCAGCCGCCGTGCGCCGCGCGCTCTCGGGCGTCAGCCTCATCGAAGCGCCATCGGCACAGGATGAGGCGGAGGCTATCGCGCTCATTCTGCGGGAAGCCGCGGAGACGCCGGGCCGCACGGCGGCGCTCATCTCGCCGGACCGGATGCTTGCGCGCCGCGTTGCCGTGCGCCTCGAAGCCTGGGGCATCCGCGTCGACGATTCCGCGGGCCGCCCGTTCCCGAAGACGCCGCCGGGAACCTTCCTCGATCTCGTCGTGGCCGCCGTGAGCGATGATTTCGCACCGGCCGCGGTGATGGCGCTGCTCAAGCATCCGCTGACGCGCCTCGGCCTCGATGCCTTCGCGGTGCGCCGCGCCGCGCGCGCACTGGAGATTATCGCGTTCCGCGACGTCTACCTCGGCCGCGGGCTCGATGGGATCACCGACGCCGTCGAGCGGGCGGAGGAGAACGTCGCCGAGGGCCGGCGCCGCCAGCGCGCGGTGAAACGGTTATGGGTCGACGACTGGAAAGCCGCGCACGAACTCGTCGATCGCCTGAAGGAAGCCTACGCGCCGCTCGTCGACGCCTATGGGAGCCGCGGCGAGCAGCCGCTCTCGGCGCTCGCGCAGGCGCACATTGCGGCGGCGGAAGCCATCTGCCGCCTGCCGGAGGACGAAACAGCGGCCGACGGCAGCTCGCCGCTGTGGCGCGAGGAAGCGGGCGTTGCGGGCGCGAATTTCTTCGCCGGCCTGATCGCGCCGGACGCGCAGCCGCTCGCCATCGCAGCGGCGGATTACGCAGATCTCTACCGCAGTCTCGTTGCCACGGAGAACGTGCGCCAGCGCATTGCGGTGCATCCGCGCCTTTCCATCTGGGGCCCCTTCGAAGCGCGCCTGCAGCAGCCCGACGTCGTCATTCTCGGCTCGCTGAACGACGGCACGTGGCCGGAGGCGGCCGATCCGGGACCGTGGCTCAACCGGCCGATGCGCGAAGAGCTGGGTCTGCCATCGCCGGAAGAAAAGATCGGCTACGCCGCGCACGATTTCACCTCGCAGCTCGGCGCGGCGTGCGTCTATCTCACGCGCGCGGAGAAGATCGACGGCGTGCCGACCGTGCCGTCACGCTGGCTGATGCGGCTGCAGGCGCTGCTCTCGGGGATCGGCATCCACGATGCCCTGGCGCCGGACCGCCCCTGGCTCGGCTGGGCCCGGGCGCGCGATCACATCGGTTCGCGCGTGCGCATGGGCGCGCCGGAGCCGCGGCCGCCGCTCGCCATGCGTCCGCGCCGCATGAGCGTGACGCGCATCGAAACGTGGCTCGCCAATCCTTACGCGATCTTCGCCAGCGACATCCTCGGTCTCGATCCGCTGCCGCCGCTCGGCGAGGACCCGAGCAACGCACTGCGCGGCAGTGTCGTGCACGAGATCATGAACCGCTTTGCGGTGGCCTTCCCCGATCGTCTGCCGGAAGACGCGCACGGTGAGCTGGTGCGCATCTCACGCGAGGTCCTGGCGGATTACGCGCACAACCCGCGCATTGCCGCGTTCTGGCTGCCGCGCTTTTCGCGCTTCGCGCAATGGTTCGCCGAGACCGAGCCGGCGCGGCGCGCGAACGTCCAGCGCATCGTGCCGGAAGTTTCGGGCGAACTCGTCATCGAGGCACCCGGGGGGCCATTCAAATTGTCGGCGCGCGCCGACCGTATCGACATCACGCCGGGCGGCATCGTCGTCACCGACTACAAGACCGGCGGCGTGCCTTCGGACAAACAGATCAGCGAGGGGCTGAAGCCGCAGCTTCCGCTGGAGGCGGCGATCGCGCTCGGACAGTCCGGATTTGCCGGGGTGCCGCGCGGGGCGGTGACCGGCTTGCGCTACGTGCGCGCGACAGGCGCCGAGCCGCCGGGCGAGGATCGCCTCGTCAAAGCCGGCGACGTCGACGCGCTCGCTTCTGCGGCGCTCGAAAACCTCGCGAAGCTCGTGGCGCATTTCGACGATCCCGCAACCCCCTATCGCGCGCTGCGGCGTGTGCGCTTCGATTACGACTACGACGCCTATGCGCATCTGGCGCGGGTTGCGGAATGGGCGGTGCCCGGCGATGACGAGGGGGCCGCGGCATGAGCATGCGTCAGCACGAAAGCGACTACGCGCGCACGAAGCAGGCGCAGCGTGACGCCGCGGACCCGACCGCTTCGGTCTGGGTGAGCGCGAACGCGGGCACCGGCAAGACGCACGTCCTCACCCAGCGTGTGCTGCGGCTCATGCTTGCCGGTACGAAGCCCGAACGCATTCTATGCCTCACCTACACGAAAGCGGCGGCGGCGGAGATGTCGAAGCGCGTCTTCGATACGCTGGCGAAGTGGGTATCTCTTTCGAATGAGGAGCTCGCCCGGCGCCTTGCGGAGCTGACGGACCGCACGCCCTCCGACGCCGATCTCGATATCGCGCGCACGCTGTTCGCCGTCGCCATCGAAACGCCCGGCGGGCTCAAGGTACAGACGATCCATTCGTTCTGCGAGCGCCTGCTGCAGCGTTTTCCGCTCGAAGCCGGTGTGACACCGGATTTCAAGGTGCTCGACGAGACGATGGCGACGACGCTGCTGCGCGAAGCGATCGACGCAACGCTACTGGAAGCGACGAACGGCAGCTCGGCTGTACACGGCGAAGCCCTCGCGACCATCATCCCCTACGCGGCGGAGGAGCGCTTCGACGACGTTCTCGGTGCCGCCCTGCGCCAAAGGCGCTGGCTCGACAGCGCGACGCGCATCGATTTCGGCGATGGCGGCAACGACGATCTCGCCGGTCTCGAACGCGCCTTCCGCCGCAGCTTCGATGTGCGCGCTGATGTTACCCTCGATGCTGTCGAGAAAGAGCTGGGCGACGTCATCGACGAGGCGACGCTCAAGCGCCTGCTCGATGCGCTGACTGGCGGTTCCGTCACGGATCAGAAGATGGCGGACCATGTCCGCGCCGCGCTCAACGCGCCATCCCGCGCTGCCCGCGCGGCGGCATTGGAAAAGTTTCTCTGCACGGACGGCAAGCCGCGCAAATCGCTGATGACCAAGAAGCTGGTCGGCGACTTTCCCGATCTCGATGCAGCCGCGTCGACCGCTCAAGCGCGCTTTGTCGGCCTGCTCGAGGAGCGGCGGGGCCTGCGCGCCATCTGTGCAACGCTCGCGCTGCATCGGCTCGCGGGTACGGTGCTGCAGCGCTACACGCTCGCCAAGCATCGCCGCGCCGCGCTCGATTACGACGACCTCATCACCAAGAGCGTGTTCCTGTTGAGCGGACAGGCACTCGCATCCTGGGTGATGTTCAAGCTCGACCGCGGCATCGACCATATCCTCGTCGACGAGGCGCAGGACACGAGCCCCGAGCAGTGGCAGATCGTCGAGGCGCTGGCACGCGAGTTCTTCACCGGCGGCGGTCAGCACGAGGCCGTGCGCACGCTGTTCGGCGTGGGCGATGAGAAGCAGTCGATCTACAGCTTCCAGGGTGCCGCGCCGAAACAGTTCGCCGATATGGGCGTGCACTTTTCCACTATGAGCGGGTCGGGCACGTGGCGCAGCATTCCGCTCGACCTTTCGTTCCGCACCGTCGCGCCGGTGCTCGAAGCCGTCGACCAGGTGTTTGCCGACCACGGACGCACGCCGGGGCTCACCGTCGCGGCGAGCCCCATCCGCCATGCCGTCTACCGCATCGGCCATGGCGGCACCGTCGAGCTGTGGCCGACGGAGGTGCCGGACGACGCCGTCAGCACCGATCCCTGGTCACCGCTGGCGGAGGCGACGGAGCGTGCGCCCGCCGAACGCCTTGCCGAGCGTATCGCAACGACGATCGACCGCTGGCTGAAGGAGGGCGAGATGCTCGCCTCCGAAGGGCGGCCGGTGCGCGCGGGCGATATCATCATCCTCGTGCGCCGCCGCCGTCCGTTCGCCACGCCGATGGTGGCGGCGCTCAAGGCGCGCGGCATTCCCGTCGCGGGCGCCGACCGTCTGAGGCTGTCGGAGCAGATCGCGGTTGCCGATCTCATGTCGCTCGGCGATTTCCTCACGCTGCCGGAGGACGATCTGGCGCTGGCCGAGGTGCTGAAGAGCCCGCTCATCGGCCTCGACGACGACGATTTGCTCATCTTCGCGCACGGCCGCAACGGCTCGCTGTGGAAGGCTTTGATCGCACACAGGGATGCCAGCGACAGGATTCGCGCCGCGGTGGAGACGCTGAAGCGCTGGCGCTCGCGCGCGGACTTCGTGCCGCCGTTCGAGTTCTTCGCCTCCATCCTCGACCGCGAAGGCGGGCGGGCGAAGCTGCTGGCGCGCCTCGGTGCCGAGGCTGCCGACCCCATCGACGAGTTCCTCAACCTCGCGCTGCGCTATGACGATGCGGAGGCGCCATCGCTCACCGGCTTCCTCGCTTTCCTGCGCGACGCAGACCGCGAGGTGAAGCGCGACATGGAGCAGGGGCGCAACGAGGTGCGCGTGATGACGGTGCACGGGGCGAAGGGCCTCGAAGCGCCCATCGTGTTCCTGCCCGACACCTGCTCCACCGTTTCCGGCGGGCGCGTCACCACGCTGTTCGATATGGATGCGCTCGATCTTCCCGAGGGCGCCGAGGGGACGCCGTTCGTGTGGAGCGTGAAGGGCACGGCCAAGCATCCGCTGATCGCAAACGCCAAGGCGGCGCGCACGCGAGCGGAGACCGAAGAACGCAACCGCCTCCTCTACGTTGCGATGACGCGCGCGCGCGACCGGCTCTATATCGCCGGCTTCGAGGGCAAGAACAGGCGACCGGCGGACTGCTGGTACGACCTCATCGGCGCGGGCCTTTCCGGTATGCTCGAAGAGGTCGAGGCGCCGGGCGGCGTAACGGTACGCCGACGCATGGCGCTGCAGTCGGTCCCGGTGCCAGAGCACGCGCGTCACGAGAAATCCGGAGCCGAGGCAGCGGCGCTCCCGCCGTGGGCGATGGCGCCGGCACCGCGCGAAGCGGCACTTTCGATCCCGCTCGCGCCATCGCGGCTCGAAGCTTACGCACCCGATGAGGAGGGCGAGCCGCTGCCCGTGCAGCCCGTTCACAGGCGCGCGGCCGAGGACGAGCCGGCAGCGCCGTCGCCGCGCCTGCAAGCGAGCGAGCATCGCTTCGTGCGCGGCACGCTCACCCACGCGCTGCTGCAGCATCTGCCGACGCTTCCGGCTTCCGGCTGGGAGAATGCCGCTACGGGTTTCCTCGAGCTGCGCGGCGCTATGCTTTCGCCGGCGGTGCGCGCCAGCATCGCACGGGAGACGCTGGCGATCCTCACGGCGCCGGAGTTCGCACCGCTGTTCGGGCCGGGCAGCCGCGCCGAGGTGCCGATCGTGGCCCTCATTCCCAATCCCGACGGCCGCGGCGCACCGCTGAAGCTGATGGGCCAGATCGACCGGCTCGTCGATACCGGCCGGGAGGTGCTGATCGTCGACTACAAGACCAACCGGCCGCCGCCCCGGCATATCGATGGGGTTGCAGCCGCATATCTTTATCAGCTCGCCGCCTACCGCCTCGCCCTGCGTGAAATTTACCCCGGACGCACCGTGCGGGCGGCACTTTTGTGGACCGACGGTCCGCGAATCATGGCCCTTCCCGACACGCTCCTCGATTCCTACTCAGGCCGGCTCTGGAACATCGATCAGGCGAGCCTTGACGCTCGCGGGGCGCATTCCTAACTTCCGGCTCGAAGAGGCGTTGCCGCGGCCCTGCGGCATTCGCGCCTCGAAAGGAGAAGAGCAAATGGCTAATGCAGTGTCGGACAACACCTTCGAGCAGGAGGTTTTGAAGTCCACGGAACCGGTTCTCGTGGACTTTTTTGCGGAATGGTGCGGCCCCTGCAAGGCCATGGCTCCGGCCCTCGAGCAGGTCGCCAAGGAGATGCAGGGCAAGGTCAAGATCGTGAAGCTCGATGTAGACCAGAACCCCGGCGTCACCGGCAAGTACGGCATCCGCGCCATGCCGACGCTGATCATGTTCAAGAACGGCCAGGTTGCCGCGCAGCACACCGGCGCGCTCGTGCAGAAGAAGAAGCTCGAGGACTGGATCAACGCCTCGGTCGCCTGACGCGCACGCACATTGGATTTGGGAAGGCCTCGCACACGGTGCGGGGCCTTTTCTTTTGCGCGCGCGCTCGCGTTGAAACGGGATTAGGATGCCTCGACAGCTTTCCCCGAGGGAATGACATGCGAGCGCCCGCAGCCACCCGCAGATTGACGCTCACCGGCATCGCCTTCGCATTGCTGGGGAGCGGCACCGCCTGGGCGCCGGGCACCATCGCGCTCGACGAGGTGATGGATCAGCTCAAGGCCGAGCCCAAGCTCATTGCCGAGATCGAGGCAGAGCTGAAAGCGCAGAAGATCGCTGCCGATTCCGTCATCTGCGTCGGCTCGCGTTTCGGCGGACACTGGCGCGAGCTGGGCGGGGCGCGATCCGTTCCCTACGAATGCGACATCGGAAAGCGCAAGCTCGAGATCGACGGCACGGTGAAGCTTTTCGACGAGAAAGGCCGCGAGATCGACATGGGCGACGAGAAAGCGCCAGAAATTGCCTTCGACTACAGCCAGACCGACCTGAGCTGGAGCTGGAAATAACGGCGTACGGCTTGGCGTTTCACGCTGGTGGCACCGCAGCGGCTGCACGCTCCAGGGCACGATCGCTTGCGGCTCTCGTCTTTTCATGATTCACGCTTCGGGCGGGTAGGGTCCGAAGCGATCATGGTCTAGTCGGGATCGCGGGTGAGTGGCACGAAGCGCACCGGCACGATCTCCTCGCTCAGCGTGGTGCCACCGGCATTCTTCGTCACGGCCATCAGCGCCTGCTCGTCGGTGCCGACCGGTATGACCATGCGCCCCTGCGGCTCCAACTGCTCGATGAGCGCCGCTGGAACCTGAGCCGGCGCCGCGGTGACGATCACGGCGTCGAATGGCGCCGCCTCGGGCCAGCCGCGGGAGCCGTCATCGATGCGCGCATGCACGTTGCGGTAACCGAGCCGATCGAGGGTCCTCTTGGCGCGCTCACCCAGGCTTTCGATGATCTCGACCGTAAAGACCTCGCGTGCGAGCTCGGCCAGCACCGCCGTCTGGTAGCCGCTGCCGGTGCCGATCTCCAGCACGCGGTCGTCCGGGCCGATCCGCAGGAGGTCCGTCATCAGGGCGACGATATAGGCTGCGAGATCGTCTGGCCGTCGCCGATGGACAGCGGCCGGTTGCGATAGGCGGCATAGCGCTGGATCGAGGGAACGAACTCATGGCGTGGCACCTTGCGCATCGCCGCCAGAACCGGAGCGGCAAGCTCGCGGTGGCCGGCGGGACCACCGGACGCCAGCGCGACGACCTCATCGACCATCAGGTGGCGTTGATCCGCGTACGGCTCTCCGGCGAGGGTCATGGCGACTACCCGCAGAACATGGACTTGCCCGGCAACAATATCCGGGCCACGGGCAAACGCATGCATCCGACATGCTGCGCCAGGTCAAACCGATGCGGCATGGCGGAGGCCGTTGTTAATCATAATTCCACCACGTCTGCGCGGCTTTCTTGTGGTGGATCAGCCGAGGGAGAGCGTAGCCGTGTTCCAGTTCCAGCGTAAGCAAGACCAGAAATCACTCACCGTCATCCCCACCGAGGTGACAGCGCTTCCCGCCGCCGCCGCTTCATCGAAGGTGGCGGAATCCGTCATCGGCAAGGATATGTCCATCGAAGGCCAGGGCATCGTCGTGCGCTGCAGGGGATCTCTGCGCGTCAACGGCGCGATCGCCGCCGACCTGCACTGCGCGGAGCTGGTGGTCGGGGAAGAGGCGGTGATCAACGGATCGATCGCCGCCGATACCGTGCGCGTTTTCGGGCAAGTGCACGGCGCGATCCTGGGCGCGAACGTCGTGCTGCATCCGAGCGCGCGTGTGGATGGCGATATTCACAGCCAGTCGCTGACGATCGAGCAGGGCGCAAGCTTCGACGGGCGCTCGCGGAAGGTCGCGAACGGCGCCGAGATCGCACCGCAGCTCGACCCGGCGGAAGCACAGTCGTCCGTTTACGGCTGAGCCCCGAGGCCGACACCACCGCAAGCGACGGCCGTCTCGCGATGCATCCTCGGCGCCAGCACGATGGCGATAAATGCCGACGCGGTCATGCGTGGAAGCTGGCGTAGACCCCGACCTTCGTCGGGGTGACGTTGGATGGCTCCGGCCGCGTCGACCTCTTCATATCGGCACAGGGTGAAGCGAAGTTTCGCGATATCGCTAGCGCTTTTCACCCCGGTCCCGGGTTAGCGCTCAGCTTCGCCTCGCTTGCCCGGAATGACAGAACAGTGCGCATCATTCCCGTCTTCCCCGACGCGGTCATGCGTGGAAGCTGGCGTAGACCCCGACCTTCGTCGGGGTGACGTTGGATGGCTCCGGCCGCGCCGACCTCTTCATACCGGCACAGGGTGAAGCGAAGTTTCGCGATATCGCTAGCGCTTTTCACGCCGGGGCCCGGGTTAGTGCTCAGCTTCGCCTCGCTTGCCCGGAATGACAGAACAGTACGCGGCATCCGCCGTCATCCCGGCAACGGCCGGGATTCACGCACGCTCACCATTGCGACGCGGCCAGGGCGGCGGCGTTCGCGTGCGCGCCTGGACGGCAAGGGGTGCGGATCTAAGCCGCCTCGCGCTTGCCGTTGATGAGGTCCCAGGCGATGTTGATCTGGCGGATGCGCTCCTCGCGCAGCGCGCGGTCGTCGTCATCGCGTGCGTGGTCCGGATGCCAGCTCATGCGCAGCGCGTCGACGATCTTCTTCAGAACACCGGCACTCACCTCCGCGTTCACGCCGAGCACCTCGTAGGCTTCGCTCGCCGTGCGCGGCAGCGCACCGGATTTCTTCGTATTTGAATTGCTCGCCAAGGCGCTGTCGACGATGCGCCCGATCCGCTCGAGCTCGCGCACCAGCACCCGGAACTGCAGGGCGGCCTTTTCCGGCGCAAGCTCGCCCCGCGCGACCACGCGCTCGATATGCGAGATGCGTCCGCGGACGGTGTTGAGCTCCGCCTGCAGCACCTCGCGCAGCGGACCTGCCCACTTGAGCTGCTGCGCGGCCGTCTCGGTCTGCTGCAACATGGCCGCCACCGCGTCGGACGCATTCGCAATCGAGGTGTGCGTGCGCAAAAGCTTGCTGCGCGCCGCATGCACGAGGCGTTCGCGCAGCAGGGGCACGAAGCGCATGGCTGCCAGCACCGCCGTGGCCGCTGCCGCTGCGAGGCCGAGCAGCAGCGCCCAGGAGTTCGACTCGGTGGAATTGTCCGACGCGATCGTCGCCCCGCCGTCGTCCTCATGCACGACGGTGATCCAATCGTTGGCGGCATAGTCCGGCTCGAGCACCGCGTCGAAGGAGCGATGGCTCGGGGCAGGCTCCAAGGTGGCGTCGGGGTCCGCCTTCGCGATGGTCATATCGCCGAACGTCATCGCGACTTGCGTCAGATGCGGATCGAGGGCGATGCCGGTTTCATCGACCGGCGCGTTGAGCATCAGCCGCGCGCCAAGCTCGCCAACGGGTGCAAAGCCATCGGGCAGTACCAGGTGCTCGAACGCCGCCTTGCGCGCCCAGGGAAGGCAGTCGCCGCTCAACACGACGCCGGCTTCCTTCGCGCCTGCGCCGTTGCGGCAGCGCGCGGGCGCTTCCAGATCGGCGCGCGCGGGGAGCACCAGATTGAGCCTGCCGTTCTCGATCCAGGCGCGATTGGCCGAACCGCCACGCATCGCTGCGGCGACGCGCACCCAGGGGACATCCCCGTGGGCGCAGGCAATGGTGAAGCGATGGACCATCACCGTGCGGCAGCCGCTCGAACGGGCCTGCGTGCAGGTCGTCACCGTTCGCTCGTCGCGGTCATCGATGATCGGATAGCTCGTCTCCGCGCCGGGCGACAGGCGAACCTCGCCGGCCTCCACGTCACAGCCGAACGGCATGACAAGCCGTTCCCGAGCCTCGGCGGAAAACTGCGGCAGAGCCCCCAAAATCCCCAGGCTCATCCACAGCAAGAAGCGGAAAACACGACGCACCGCTATGCCCTCTCATGTTGGCACGCACGCTTGTGTTCTTATGGTGAACAAGGGCGTCACTGTGGCAATTGTGCGGGTTATCAACGCAAACTATCGGTTGTCTGTCGCCCTTGAGCATCAGGATTCGGTGATCGCCGCGGACCGTGCTGGCGAGGGGCAACAACTCGCCGCAAAAATGCCGACTGAGCCCGCCAAGTCTCGACAATCCAAGCGCTTCGATCCTAGAACAGCCTTGGGCGTGCCGGTGTCCGGTGGGTACCCGCGCAGGTGGTATTTGCCCGCGTGAGGAGGAGCGCGACTGATGTCTTCTAGCAACGCGCCGGCTGCACCGGCGGCTACCGCGAGCGAATTCTCCTACAGATTAGAAGCGTCTAGCGCTGTCGTTTATCCACAGCCTGGGGACGATTCGGCGTTCGACGAGGTGATGCCCGAAGGATCGCGCGCCCGGGAGCATTTCATCCCCGTTACGCGGTTCGCCCTGCTCGACCGCCTGACCTCGCCCACGGCCTGGCCCAACGGAGAGGGCCGCAACGCGCGGCGCTTCTTCCGCTACCTCGATCACTGGCGCCGCCAGCAGTACACGGCGCAGCTCCACGAGCTGGAGGAGACCTACGAGCCCTTCAGCCCCGACAGCGATCTGCTCATGACCCGCACGTTCGCGCCCGAAGAGCGCGAGGTGATGCAGAGCCGGATCGTCGACGGCATGCGGCGCATCCTTACGCAGGCCAACTACGTCCAGATCGATCACAACGACGTGGAGCAGATCCTCACGCGGGATTCGGCGTACGGGCTCGATCTCTATGTCGACCTCGACGCCTTCGAAGAGATTCTCATCTACTATCGCGGCGCCTCGACAAAACGCGATCTGCGGCGGCGCTGGCAGAAGTTCTACCTGCGCGAAGAATTCGACGTGCCGATCTTCCGGCGCCTGTTCCTGCTCTTCAAGCTGAAGCCTTTCGACAAGCATGTCCGGGAGGTGATGGAGAAGCAGAAGCTCAACCGGCGCGAAGCTGAGAAGCTTGTCAAGCGCGAGCGCGAGACCATTCCTTCCGAGGTGAAGGAATCTTGCATTTACATGAAGCTGTTCAAGAACATCCCGAGGAGCGACCTCGAGATGGTGTTTCCCAACACGCGCGTGCGCTTCCGCTTCTATGACAAGCTGCGGCTCAGCGCGACGGCGGGCGGGGGCCTGACGCTCGGCACGGTGAGCGCGGCGGGCAAGGTCGCAATGCTCGCCAGCAATCCCATCGCCGCCGCCGGCGCCCTCGTCGGGCTGGGCGGCATCGCCTTCCGGCAGGCGATGAACTTCATGAACCAGAAGCAGCGCTACATGGTCGTGATGGCGCAGAACCTCTACTTCCACGCCATGGCCGACAACCGCGGGGTGATGCTGAAGCTCGCCGCGCGCGCCGCGGAGGAAGACATCAAGGAAGAGATGCTGCTCTATGCCGTGCTGAGCAAGGAAAAGGCGCGCCGGGCGGACCTGCCGGACATCGACGCCGCCATCGAGCAGTATCTGGCTTCCAGCTTTGGCGTGAGCGTCGATTTCGACATCAACGATGGCCTAGAACGGCTGATCGCCGACGGTATCGTGACCGAGCAGCCCGACGGCACCCTGCTCACCATGCCTCCGGCGGAGGCGGCATTGCATATCGACAGGAAGTGGGATTTGTTCCTCGACGAATTGCCCGAGCCGGTCAGCGCCGAGGGCATGGAGTTCGAAGGCAATCCCGCCGGCGCCCTGTAGCGGACGCCGGCTTCTCACACATCCGGACATCGAAATGGGCAGCACCAAGCTTTCCGTGCGCGCGACCGATCACGCCATCGCGCAGGCCATCGAGGGGGCGCTCAGCGCGGCGGAAACGGCGGACGCCGTGACCCTGTTCGAAGACGGCCCGGACGCATGGCGCATCGAAGCCTACTGGCAGGCGCGCACGGAAGCGGAGGCCGCCGCGGCGCAGCTTGCGGCGCGGGTCGGACCTGGGCTGCCGCCCTATGACCTGGAAGAGCTTCCCGAGCTCAACTGGGTGGCGATCTCGCAGGCGGCCCTGCCGCCGGTGACGGCCGGGCGCTTCGTCGTGCACGGCAGCCACGATCGCGAACGCGTTCCCTACGGCCCCCGCTCCATTCTCATCGACGCCAACGAGGCGTTCGGCACGGCGCACCATGCGACGACGCTGGGCTGTCTGCTCACGATCGACCGGCTGGCGCGTATGCACCGCTTCGCACGTATCCTGGACCTCGGGTGCGGCTCGGGCGTGCTCGCCATCGCAGCGGCGCGAGCCCTGCCCTCGGCGCGCGTGTTCGCCTCGGACAACGATCCCATCGCCGTCGATGTGGCGCGCACCAATGCCGAGGCGAACGGCGTGCGTCAGATCACATTCGCCTGCACGGCCGGGCTCGCGCACCCGACGCTGCGCGCGGCCGCGCCCTTCGATCTCATCATCGCCAACATTCTCGCCGGTCCGCTGCGCGGCCTCGCCGGAGACGTCGGCGCCAGCCTGCGGCCGGGCGGCTTCACCGCGCTGTCGGGCATTCTCAACCCCGAAGCACCGGCGGTCGTGGCCGCCTATCTGGCGCACGGCTTCACGCTGATCGAGCGCCGCCGCATCGGCGACTGGACGACCCTGACGCTGCGCCGCCGCGCCTGAGGTTGCAGAAGCAGGCATCGCGGCGCCAAATTAGCGGAAGCGATTTGCCGCCGGGGCGCGCTGAGCTTAAACAGGCAGCCATGTTCCAGACATTCGAAAGCCAGTCCGAGCGCGGCGATGCCGCAGATCGCATCAAGGAGCTGCGCCGGCTGATGGCCGCCGCGAAGCTCGACGCCTACCTCGTGCCCCGCGCCGACGAGCACCAGGGCGAATACGTGCCCGCTTCCGCCGCGCGGCTCAAATGGCTCACGGGTTTTTCCGGCTCGGCGGGCCTTGCCATCATCGCCAAGCGGGCTGCCGCGCTGTTCGTCGACGGACGGTATACGGTGCAGGCGCGCGCAGAGGTCGAGCCGGAGCTCATGGAGGTCTCTCTGCTGCCGCGGGGGCGCATCGGGGAATGGCTGAGCGAGAAGCTGGCGCGGGGGGCACGCGTCGGTTTCGATCCCCAGCTGCACACCATTGCCGAGGTGGAGCGGCTGGAGGCTGCGCTCGCGCCGCGCGCCATCAAGCTCGTGCCGACACCGCGCAACCTCGTCGACCGCGTATGGGGGCGGGAGCGTCCCGCGCCGCCCGCGGATCCCGTCTCGCTGCATCCGGTCAAGCTCGCCGGACGCTCGGCGCAGGACAAGATCGCCGACATCCAGAAGCTTCTGAAGGCCGAGCGGCAGGACGCCGTGGTGCTGACGCTGAGCGATTCCGTTGCGTGGGTTTTCAACATCCGCGGATCGGATATCCCGCATACGCCCGTGGCGCTCGCCTTCGCGATCGTGCCCGTGACCGGCAAGCCGGAACTCTTCATTGCGGCGGGAAAGCTGCCGCCGGCGGTGCGCACGCAGCTCGACAGCTTCGCGCGCATCAGCCCGCCCGACGCGCTGGCGACGCGCCTCAAGGCGCTGCGGGATGCAGGCAAGCGCGTGCGGCTCGACCCTAACACCGCGGGCTTCTGGTTTGCGCGCGCGCTCGGCGGCGCGCGTAAGATCGCGCGCGGGCCGGACCCCGTGCTGGCGCTCAAGGCCATCAAAAACGCAACCGAGATCAAGGGCGCGCGCGCGGCGCACCTGCGGGACGGCGTTGCGGTGACGCGCTTTCTCGCCTGGCTCGACGGTGCCGTCGCCTCGGGCACGGTGGACGAGATCGAAGCCGTGCGCAGGCTGGAGGGCTTCCGCCGCGAGACCAACCAGCTGCGCGAGATTTCCTTCGATACCATCTCCGGCAGCGGTCCCAACGGCGCCATCGTGCACTATCGCGTGTCGGAGGCGACGAACCGCAAGCTGCGGAACGGCGAGCTGTTCCTGATCGACAGCGGCGCGCAGTATCTCGACGGCACGACGGACATCACGCGCACCGTTGCCATCGGCGCGCCGACGGCGGAGATGCGCGAGCGCTTCACGCTCGTGCTCAAGGGGCACATCGGCATTGCGACGGCGCGGTTTCCGAAGGGCACGCGCGGCATCGATCTCGATCCGTTCGCGCGGCGCGCGCTATGGCAGGCCGGGCTCGACTTCGACCACGGCACCGGCCATGGGATCGGCAGCTATCTGTCCGTGCACGAAGGTCCGCAATCGATCTCGCGCGCGGGGATGGCCGTGCTGGAGCCCGGCATGATCATCTCCAACGAGCCGGGCTATTACAAAGAGGGCGCGTACGGCATCCGCATCGAGAACCTCGTGCTGGTGACGCCGCTGGAGAAGCCTGCGGGCGCGGACCGCGAGATGATGGGCTTCGAGACGCTGACGCTCGCGCCCATCGACCGGCGGCTCGTCGTGAAGGAGATGCTGACGGCGGAGGAACTCGCATGGCTCGATGCGTATCACGCGCGCGTCGCCGCCGAGCTTGCGTCTGATCTCGACGGCGATACGCGGGCCTGGCTCAAGCGCGCGACGGCACCGCTGTAGATCGCAGCGGTACTGCGATGGCGATAACTCACCCAAGTACGTTTTGAAGCTGGCGTGGACCCCGGCCTGCGCCGGGGTGACGGTCGAGCGCGGCCGCACTGGCGCAGGTCGGCCGGTGCGCGGGAATGACGTCAATGGTGTAGGGCACTGCCAGCGTCGGGTGACGGCCGGTGGGTGTAGATCACGGTCTGCGTCGGGGTGACGTCGATGGTGTAGGCTGCTGCCTGCGCGCCATAGCGGCCGGTGGGTCCGCTCGAAGCAGACCAAGTCCTCAAGCTGGCGCCGCGTGCAGCGACGCGGGAGGTCGCGACGGGAGGGTTGTGGCGGCTGCTAGCCATCCAATTCGTCATGCCGGCGCAGGCCGGCATCCACGTTCCGCTCCCGCAATTCGAACCCGGTGTCACGGGCGCTCACGTGCTGAAGATCATCGCCAGGCGTCGCGCGATACGGGCCCTGGCGTGGACCCCGGCCTGCGCCGGGGTGACGGTGGTGTAGGTCGCTGCCAGCGTCGGGGTGACGGTCGAGCGTGGGGCGCTGGTGCAGGTCGGCCGGTGCGACGGGTGACGGTGGTGTAGGTCACGGCCTGCGCCGGGGTGACGGTCGAGTGCGGGCTGCCAAATCGCAGCGCGACTCAGCCGCCGGAGGCGGTTTTCAGCGGCGGCTCCGCAAGGCGCTGCTTCAAGATCTCGGGCGTCAGGCCGAAGTCCTCCAGCGCGTAGCTGTGCTTGCCGTGCTTGTCGCTCGGGTGCTCGGCGAGCCACTTTTGGGCGCGCGCCTTGAGGCCCGGATCGGCGGGATAGCCGAGGCGCTCATAGATCGACACCGCCATCGCCGCCGGGTCGCGCACAAGCTCGTCGTACTGGACATGCACGATCTGATCGCGCGGCAGGTTCTTCATGGCCGCGCGTCCGGCGGTGGCACAGCGCTCGGCGAGATCGAGGGCGAACTCGCCAACATTGTGCAGGTCCACCGTGTCGGAGGTCATGCACCACGTGACGGCCGCGAGGCTCGCCAGCGAGGGCACCGTCTTCATCGGATCGCGCTGCGTATAGACGATGCGAGCGTCGGGGTAGACCTCGAGCAGATGCTTCAGGCCCGAAAGATGGTTAGGGCACTTCAGCACCCAATGGCGGTTCGGATTGAGCCACTGCAGCGCCTGGAGCTGGCGCTTGTGCATGCGGTAAGCATCGGCGTGGGCGTGGTCGTCCCACCACTGCCAGAAGCCCGGCACGTTCGCGAAGTCGAAGCCCGGCGGCACGAGGAAGTGGTTGCGGAAGAGATGATAGCACTCCTCCGGGTCGTCGATCTCGATGGGGTGGATCTTGTTGAACTCGGGCCCCACGAAATTCAGCAGCTTGAGGCGGTTCTGCGCCTCGCGGTAACGGCCGTCCTTGCCGCCCTGATGGTTGCCGACCTTGCGCGGAAAGGGCGTGTAGCCTTCCCAGAAGGGCAGGTAGCGCGCACCGGAATGGAGCGATAGCAGCCGCTGCAGCAGCGTCGTGCCGGTGCGTGCGAGGCCGAGCACGAACAGCGGCCGCTCGATCTTCTCCTCGAGTATCTCAGGGTGGCGCGCGATGAGATCCTCGAGCGCGAGCGCATTGTCCATGCTCTTGAGGAACTGGTCGCGAATCACGAGCGCGCCGAACAGCGACAGATCGGCATCCGCGCTGTTGAAGGCCGCTGCGCGAACCGGCAGCGCACGCCGGAATTCAGGCGTCCAGTCGTCGCGGCCGTACTTGCGCTCGGTGGCGCGCATCTGGCGCTGATAATCGATGCTGGGCCATAGCCCGAGCGCTTTCACGAGCGGCCCGAGCTTGTTGAAGGCGCGAAGCGGCAAGGGCGGGCCGAGACGGACTCCAGAAGATAGGCGGCGTCTCCTCAGCATTCACTGGTCCCCATGTTGGCGTTTCGCAGCCACACACTCGTAACGACTCGATGTTGTATGTCTACCCGGCAACTAGTCGCGATCGCTTTTCTTCGAATCGCGATGCAGCTCTAGCCTTTTGATCAGACCGATGATTCACGCTTCGGACTGGTGGGGTCCGAAGCGATCATGGTCTAGTCGCGATCCGCCGCGCCGGTCAACCGCAGCCATTCGGCTTCATCCAGCACCGTGACGCCCAGCTCGCGCGCCTTCGACAGCTTGGAGCCCGCATCGGCTCCCGCAACTACATAGTCAGTCTTTTTCGAAACGGAACCCGCGACCTTCGCGCCCAGCCGCTCGGCCTGCGCTTTGGCCTCGCCCCGGGTCATGAGAGTGAGGGTCCCGGTGAAGACGACCGTCTTGCCGGCGACGGCGGAGCTCGAATCAACGGCTTCGAGGGGCTGGGGCGAGACCTCCTTCAACAGATCGTCAACCACGCGCACGTTGTGCGGCTCGGCGAAGAAGTCGGCGATGGCCTGTGCCACGACCTCGCCGATGCCCTCGATGTTGTCGAGCTCCTTGAAGGCTTCGCTGTCCTTGCCCTTGGCCGCCTCGAGCATCGCGTCACGGAAACTCTCCGCCGTGCCGTAGAAGCGCGCCAGGAGCTTCGCCGTCGTCTCGCCCACATGGCGGATGCCGAGGGCGAAGATGAAGCGATCGAGCGCGATATCGCGGCGCGCGGCGATGGCCGCGAACAGCTTCGTCGCCGACTGCGGTCCCCAGCCTTCGCGCGCCTCGAGCTTGTCGGTGGAGCGGGCGTCGCGCGACGCGAGCGTGAAGATGTCCTCCGGCGATTGGATCAGCTTGTCGTCGTAGAAAGCCTGGATGTTCTTCTCTCCGAGGCCCTCGATGTCGAAGGCGTTGCGGGAGACGAAATGCTTGAGGCGCTCGACGCGCTGCGCAGGACAGATGAGCCCACCGGTGCAGCGGCGCACGACGTCGACGCGGCCGGTCTTCTCGTTCACTTCGCGCACGGCGTGGCTTTTGCAGATGGGACAAAAGGTGGGGAACTTGTAGGGCTTCGATCCCTTGGGGCGCTTCTCCGGCACGATGCCGACGATCTGCGGAATGACGTCGCCGGCGCGCTGAACGATGACCGTATCGCCGATGCGCACGTCCTTGCGTGCGATCTCGTCCTCGTTGTGCAGCGTCGCGTTCGTGACCACGACGCCGCCGACGGTTACCGGCTCGAGGCGGGCGACGGGCGTCAGCGCGCCGGTGCGGCCGACCTGGATGTCGATGCCGTTGAGGACGGTCATCGCCTGCTGGGCGGGGAACTTGTGCGCGATGGCCCAGCGGGGCGAGCGCGAGACGAATCCGAGCCGCGCCTGCAGGTCGAGCCGGTTCACCTTGTAGACGATGCCGTCGATGTCATAGGCCAGCGTGGCGCGGTGGGCGGCGAGCTCGTCATAGTAGGCGATGAGCTCGTCGGCGCCGGAGCAGAGGCGCGCGAGCTTGTTCACCGGCAAGCCCCAGCCGGCGAATGCGGCGTCGACGCCCGATTGGGTGTCGGCGGGCAGCGAGGATGCCTCGCCCCAGGCGTAGGCGAAGAAGCGCAGCGGGCGGGCGGCGGTGATCGATGGATCGAGCTGGCGCAACGAGCCGGCGGCGGCGTTGCGCGGATTGGCGAACACCTTGCCGCCATGCGCCGCCTGATTCTCGTTGAGCACGGCGAAGTCGTCGCGCGTCATGTAGATCTCGCCGCGTACGTCGATGATCTCGGGGACCTTGCGACCTTTCAGTTCGTGCGGGATCCCGGAGATGGTCATGACGTTGCGGGTGACATTCTCGCCCTCCAAGCCATCGCCGCGCGTCGCAGCTTCGACGAGCTTGCCGCCGGCATAGCGCAGCGAGATCGACAGGCCGTCGATCTTGGGCTCGGCCATGAACGCGAGCGGGGCATCATCGGGCACGCGCAGGAAGCGATGCACGCGCTCGACGAACTGGCGCACGTCCTCGGCGTCGAAGGCGTTGCCGAGGGAGAGCATCGGCACGTGGTGGCGCACCTTGCCGAAACCCTCCGCCGCGGGCGCGCCGATGCGGCGGGAGGGG
>DASRYA010000065.1:0-9577 GCA_035687305.1 Hyphomicrobium sp.
AAGCGCGGGAAGGCTTCCCCACGCGGCGCATCGGTTGCTGCCGGTAGTGTGCTGGCGGAGGCACCCGCGACGGCGAAGTGCCCTCGCTCGTGGCTCCGGTTCGGGCGCGGGGCCTGAGCGTCGGCATCGATGCGGACCGCGCGAACCTTGGCGACGGCAATATCGCTGCTCCGCTCGCGGGCGGCGGGTGCCGGCGGCGGAGGTGGCAGTCGCGGTGCCTCGGCAACCTGGCGTGGGGGACGAGCGGGCTCCGGTTGCGGCGCGCGCGCGACGAGTGCCGGCTTGCGCGTCACGGTGCGAGAAGCCTTCGGCAGCGCCTTGTTGATGATCTGCTGCATCTTCGCGTTGCGCGAAGCGGCCGTCTTGCCGCCGAACACGGCGGCGACGACGTGCTTGCCGTCGCGCCGCACCGAGGAGACGAGGTTGAAGCCCGAGGCGCGCGTATATCCGGTCTTGATTCCGTCGGTGCCCGCATAGCGGTGCAGCAGCGTGTTGTGGTTGCGGTAGTTCTTGCCGCGGAAGCTGAAGCTTCGGGTCGAGAACAGCCGATAGTGCGTCGGGAAGTCGTCCTGCAGGCGCAGGCCGAGGGTGATCATGTCGCGCGCCGTCGTCGTCTGGCCGGAATCGGGCAAGCCGGACGCGTTGCGGAAGGTCGTGTTCGCCATCCCGAGCTGACGCGCCTTCTGGGTCATCAACCGCGCGAAGTTGGCTTCCGTGCCGCCGATGTGCTGGGCGAGGGCAACCGCGACGTCATTCGCAGACTTGGTTACCAGCGCCTTGATGGCTTCGAGGACTGTCAGCTCCTCGCCCGGATCGAGGCCGAGCTTGGAAGGCGCGACGGCCGCACCGGCCTCCGTCATTTTGATCTTGGAGCCATAATTCAGCCGGCCCATCTCGATGAGCTCGAACGTGATGTAGAGGGTCATCATCTTGGTGAGGGAGGCGGGGTAGACGCTTCTGTCGCCCCCGGAATTGTGCAGCACAGCGCCCGTATTGGCATCGACAACCATCGATGCAGCACGCACCTCGTCGGCACGCGCAGGTGCTCCGAGGGTCATCGCCGCGGCCAGCAGAACGGCCGCCATCCGTAACGCTTGGCGCCAACGTCCGGGGTCGGCCAACTTCAGTACGCCCAACATCAACTGCCGATCTCACCATTCCCTGCGAAGCTGCAAACCGTGCAGGGATACTCGAACTACGCGAAGGGGTTAGGCCGATCCCCCGAGGCGCTTCCATATGCCTGCTATGGCCATAAGGGAGCACCGTTTTAGGGCCCATTTGCGGCGTTCAGGGCAGGAGAGCCGGAGACCGTCCGCCTTATCCTTTCCGCCGGTTCACCATAACCGCCAGAGCCCTGCGGTTGGGTTAACCCCGGCCGGGCGGGCGTTTATATTGCGCCGCGAAAATGACTTGAAGATTTGTGCAGTGCGTATAAAAATTACAGCGAGTGAGGTCCTGATCGGGGCCGGGGGCACTGCGCTGCGTCTTTATCGTTTCGACAGTCTCAACACGGATGGCACCATGATTAGGAATTTCGAGGACATGCAGAAGCTGGGTCAGACCAACGTCGACAGCGCTATGAAATTGTTCGGCGAGTGGAACAAGAACTGGCAGGCGATCGCGGCCGAGATGAGCGATTACACCAAGCGCTCGTTCGAAGAGAGCACCGCTACGCTCGAAAAGCTCATGTCGTCGAAGTCGGTTGAGCAGGCCGTCGAGATTCAGACGAGCTATGCCAAGCGCGCCTACGACGATTATATGCAGCAGGTGTCCAAGATCGGCGGCATGTATGCTTCTATGGCCAAAGAGGCCTATAAGCCCGTAGAGAAAATCATGCAGAACGGCGCCTGAGAGCCTAGTCTTCGCTGCTGCGGCATCAAAAACGAAGGCTCGGCCCCGGCCGGGCCTTTTTTGTGTCCGCTTGGCTCCCCATCATAAGCTTCCGGAGACCTTGGCGGCCTATGCCTCGTGTCCCAGGAAGTTGCCGGGAAGGCTGGAGAATAGGACTGACGGGACATTTACAGCCACGGGCGGCGTTGCGTATCGTCTGTAGGAGCGATGCGCGAGAGCGCTTGATAGGCAGCGGGCCGGCGCAAGGGCGCGACCCAGGGACGGACTTTGGCATTTATGGCGAATACTCTGACGTTGGGGCTTCTGTCGGCGAAGCCGACGGTCGCAACGAGGGCTGCGAAGGACGAGCCTCCTGGCCGCGAGCCGCCTGGGCGGGATCGTGGCAACGAGGACGGCCGCACCGGCATCGCCACCAAGACTCGGCCCAAGACGAAGAAGCCGAGCCTCTACAAGGTATTGCTGTTGAACGACGACTACACGCCGATGGAATTCGTCGTGCTGGTCTTGGAAAAGTACTTCGCCAAGGGGCGCGATGAAGCGACGCGTATTATGCTTCATGTGCATCATAAGGGGGTCGGCGTCTGCGGGGTTTATCCCTACGAGGTCGCCGAGACTAAGGTAACGCAGGTCATGGATTTTTCACGACAGAACGGTCATCCTCTTCAGTGCACCATGGAGAAAGAGTAGGTCAGCCTTGCCGTCGTTCTCGAAGAGCCTCGAAAGCGCCCTGCACCGCGCCCTTGAAGCTGCCAACGAGCGCAGCCACGAATATGCGACGCTCGAACACCTGTTGCTGGCTCTTCTCGATGATCGCGACGCAGCAGCCGTGATGCGCGCCTGCACCGTCGATCTCGACACGCTGCGCTCGCGGGTCACCAACTATCTCGACAACGATCTCTCCGCGCTCGTCTCGCGCGACGCCACGGAAGCGCAGCCGACCACCGGCTTCCAGCGCGTGATCCACCGTGCGGTCGTGCACGTGCAATCCTCCGGACGCGAGGAAGTGACGGGCGCCAACGTGCTCGTTGCCATCTTCGCCGAGCGTGAGAGCCATGCCGCCTATTTCCTGCAGGAGCAGGAGATGACGCGCTTCGACGCGGTTCAGTACATCAGCCACGGCATCGCCAAGCGGCCCGGCATGTCCGAGCCCCGCTCCGTGCGTGGCGTCGACGAGGATCAGGCAGTGGAGGGCGAGGAGCGCAAACCCGGTCAGGACGCGCTCAACACCTACTGCGTGAACCTCAATCGCAAGGCCCGTGACGGCAAGATCGATCCGCTCATCGGCCGCGAGCCCGAGGTGCTGCGCACGATCCAGGTGCTGTGCCGCCGCCAGAAGAACAACCCGCTGCTCGTCGGCGATCCCGGTGTCGGCAAGACCGCGATCGCAGAAGGCCTCGCCCGCAAGATCATCAAGGGCGAGGTGCCCGAGGTGCTGCAGGACGCGACGATCTTCGCGCTCGACATGGGCGCGCTGCTCGCCGGCACGCGCTACCGCGGCGACTTCGAAGAGCGTCTCAAGGCGGTGATGAAGGAGATCGAGAACTATCCCGGCTCGATCCTGTTCATCGACGAGATCCACACCGTCATCGGTGCGGGCGCCACCTCCGGCGGCGCGATGGATGCCTCGAACCTGCTGAAGCCCGCGCTCCAGTCGGGCAGCGTGCGCTGCATCGGCTCGACGACCTACAAGGAATATCGCCAGCACTTCGAGAAGGACCGCGCCCTCGTGCGGCGCTTCCAGAAGATCGACGTGAAGGAGCCCTCGGTCGAGGATTCCGTGGCGATCCTCAAGGGTCTCAAGCCCTACTTCGAGGACTTCCACAAGCTGAAGTACACCAACGATGCGATCCGCACCGCGGTGGAGCTTTCGGCCAAGTACATCCACGACCGCAAGCTGCCCGACAAGGCGATCGACGTGATCGACGAGACGGGCGCCTCGCAGATGCTGGTGCCCGAGGGCAAGCGCAAGAAGAAGATCACCGTCAAGGAGATCGAGGCGACCATCGCGACGATGGCACGTATCCCGCCCAAGACCGTGACAAAGTCCGACGCCGAGGTTCTGTCGAACCTCCAGAAGGACCTGAAGCGCGTCGTCTTCGGTCAGGACGCGGCGATCGAGGCACTTGCTTCAGCCATCAAGCTGTCGCGTGCGGGCCTGCGTGAGCCCGAGAAGCCGATCGGCTGCTATCTGTTCTCCGGCCCCACGGGCGTCGGCAAGACGGAAGTCGCCAAGCAGCTCGCCGACCTCATGGGCATCGAGCTGCTGCGCTTCGACATGTCGGAATACATGGAGAAGCACACCGTCTCGCGGCTCATCGGCGCGCCTCCCGGCTATGTCGGCTTCGACCAGGGCGGCCTGCTGACCGACGGCGTCGACCAGCACCCGCACTGCGTGCTGCTGCTCGACGAGATCGAGAAGGCTCATCCCGACCTCTACAACATCCTTCTGCAGGTGATGGATCACGGCAAGCTGACCGATCACAACGGCAAGTCGGTCGATTTCCGCAACGTCGTTCTCATCATGACGACGAACGCGGGTGCTTCCGATCTTGCGAAACCGCCGATGGGCTTCAATCGGACCAAGCGCGAAGGCGACGACAGCGAGGCGATCAATCGCATGTTCACGCCGGAGTTCCGCAACCGTCTGGATGCCGTCGTGCCCTTCGCCGGCCTGCCGCCGGAGGTCATCACCAAGGTCGTCGAGAAGTTCATCTTCCAGCTCGAAGCACAGCTCGCCGACCGTGGCGTTCTGATCGAGCTGTCGGAGGACGCCACGCGCTGGCTCGCCGAGAAGGGCTACGACGAGAAGTTCGGCGCCCGCCCGCTCGCGCGCGTCATCCAGGAGCACATCAAGAAGCCGCTCGCCGACGAGCTGCTGTTCGGCAAGCTCGAGCACGGCGGCACGGTGAAGGTCGTGGTGGACGGCAAGGGCGAGGATCGCAAGCTCGCCTTCGAGTTCCTCGCGCCCGACCCCACCAAGCGGCCGAAGGCGAAGCGCTCCGAGGACGAGGAAGAGGACGACGAGGAGCCCCAGGCGGTGCTGGTCGATGCGGCCCCGCGTAAGGCGCTACCCTCGCCGAAGGAGCGCAAGGAGCGTCCGAACCGGTCGCCCGGCGGCACGGTTCCGAACGTGCCGCGCCGCAAGGACGAATAATTTTTCGACACAGTGCAAAAAATCAAAGCGCCGGAGACCTCGGTCTCCGGCGCTCTTTCATGTGCAATGAGTAATGCGGGCGGGATGCCGCCGCGTCTACTTGCCATCCGCCTCCGCGGCGTCGACGGCATCGAGCGCGCGGGCCGAATAGACGAGCGCCGCGCCGGCATTCATGGCGATGGCGACGCCCAGGGCCTCCGCGATCTCCCCCTTGCTGGCGCCGTTCTCGACCGCCTTCTGGGAGTGGACCGAGATGCAGCCGTCGCAGCGCGTCGTCACCGCGACCGCCAGCGAAATCAGCTGACGCGTTTTCTCATCGAGATGACCCGTCTTCGCACCGGCGCCGCTGGCCATCATGTAACCCCCGACGGCGTCGGGCGTGAGCTTGCTGAGATCGCCGATGCGGCCGACGAGTGCATTCCGGTATTTCGTCCAGTCGAGCAGTGCCATGAAAGGTCTCCTTGTAAGCTACTGGGAAACGGCGGCCGCCTGGCGGCCTGCGCCATTTCCGCCGGTGAATGTCGTGGGCTCGGTGTCGATCGCCGTCACCGACAGGGCGCTATCGCCGTCGTTGGCGTACGTGAAACGGAAATGCGGATTGGCGGCGATCGAGATGCCCGTCTTGGCGCGAAACACGAGATCGTCACCGCGTTTCACCTCGATGCTCTTGATGAAGCGCGCCGGGATATAGCCGCGCGAGATCGGGTCCATCTGCATGCCGTTGGTGTTGGGATGCTTGATCATGATGAGCGCTTCGCGCAGCGGCGTGCTGGCAAGCGCCGGATCGAAGCTTCGGACCTGCATCCTGCCGAGATCGGCGGTCTCGCCATCGGCATCCTTGGGCGCCGGCGCCGAGCAGCCGCCGGAGGCCTTCACGAACGTTTTGACCATGTGCAGCGCACCGTCTTCCGTCTCGATGACGGCCCGCACGTAGGAATAGGTGTCGATGCGCACGCGCGTCGTCATCCGGCGCTCGCCGCCGCCGTTCCCCGCCGCGGGGCCGAACGTGATGTTCGCGGCAACGGGCGCGGGGTTCTTGTCGATGATGAGCGCCATTGACTTGAGCGGGCCCTTCACCGACGGCGGCACGCGAATGGTGATCGGCACCACTGCCGGATCTTCCGCGCGCTCCGGGGCATCGATGAGCACCGCGCCGTCGTTTTCGATGATGGACCGCGTGCCGTAGACTTCCTTCTGCAGCGACGGCCAGATGTCGTCATCGTCGGCGTTTGCCGAGAAGGAGAGCGCGGTCAACGCTGCGATCGCGCCCGCCGCTATGGCGAATATCGGCCGTGATGAGTGCTTGTGCATTGTGCGTCTCCGTCCCGTTTTATTCTGCCTATTCCCATTCGAGTTCCGCGAAGGCGGCCGTCACGTTGCGCACGTGATACTGGTCGAACATCGCCCACTTGCCGCGCTCCGATTGTCCGGCGGTCTTGGTCGCCTCGCTGAGCGTCTGGCCCTCGGCGATCAGCTTCCGCACATCGCCGGCAACGGTCGACCAGTAGCGCTTTTCGTCGCCGAGCGCGGCGGGAAGCTGCATCGCGTGCGGCCCATGCCCCGGCACGACGCGCGCCGGCGCATGCCGCTCCAATTGATCGATCAGCGACAGCCAGCCCCGCAGTGAGCCATCGAGGGTCGGAACGTGGCCTGAGAAAAGCAGATCGCCGAGGAAAACCGTGCCGGTCTTCGCGTCCGTCACGATGAGGTCGTTGTCCGTGTGCGCAACGGACTGCGCTTCGAGCACAAGCTCGCGGCCGCCGAGATCGAGCGTCGTCCTCTTTTCGACGGCCTGCGTCGGCAGCACGATCTCGCTGCCGGCAAAGGCATCGTCACCCAGCATGGCCTTGCTGCTCGTAAGGTAGGTGTCAGCCCGCGCGGCAAGCCCGCGTGCAAGTTTGTGATGTCCGACGAACACCGTGCCGTCGGCCTTGAATGCACCGTTTCCGAGCACGTGGTCCGGATGCATGTGTGAGTTGATGACGTAACGGATCGGCTTGTCGGTGATGGCTCTGATGCCCGCGAGCAGATCGGCGCCCGCCTTCGCGCTGCCCAGCGTGTCGATGACGGCGATAGCATCGTCACCGACGATGAAACTCGCGTTCGCCATGTCGCCGCGGTTCTGCGGTGACTGCAACTCATAGCGCCCCTGGTGCACGAAGACGCCGGGCGCCACCTCGGTAAAATCCATGGCCGTCGCAGCAAGGGCCGACACGCGGCCTACGATCGGCGCCACGGAAAATGCGAGCGCGCCGGCCAGCACACTGCGGCGCGAAATCGAACGCTTCAGCGCGCGGGCGATCGCTTTCGTTTCCTCTTCGCCGGGCCGGGCGATCATCTGCAACTGGGCGGGCGTGCACATGGCACCATCCTTCTAGTTGGTAGGCGCAGCGGGCAAATGCATTACTTCGCCATCGTCTCTACGAGCTGGCGGAACACCGGCTTGATGACGGAGGGATCTTTCAGTGCCCACGCGACGACGCTCGCGCCCTGGAGCGTGCTGAGCAGCAGCAGTGCCGATTTATGTGCGCTGCCTTGGAGCTTGATCTGCCGCCGAGCGGCCCCCTCGCGCAGCACGGCCTCGAGCCAGGTGAGGTGCAGCTCGAAGAACTTCTTCACCCGCCGCTGCATCGATGCGGGAAGGTAAGCCGCGTCCGCCGCCAGGGCCCCGCACAGCGGCATCAGCCCGTCATCGAGGCTGCCCGCGAAGAAGTCACCGTAGGCGAGCAGCTTGCGCGAAGTATCCATATCGGCGGCGCTGAGTTCCTCCAGCTGGGCGGAGAAACGTTCCAGATAGCCGTCGATGAGCGCGTTCCCCAACACTTCCTTCGTCGAGAAGTGATGATGAATGCTGGCCTTGCGGATGCCCACCCGCTCCGAAAGATCGGCGTAGCTGAAAGCGGCATAGCCCAAGGTGCGCACGAGCGTTTCGGCTTCGGTGAGAAGGGCGGATTTCGTGTCGAGTGTAGCCATGCTGCGCATGCTACCTACCAGTAGGTAGGGTCGTCAAGTGAAGACCTGTCCATCTATTTCGCGCCTGCGAAATGGGTCGGCGAGGGGGGATAAGACAGCCAACGAAGACGAGAGCGCAAGCGAATACAGCCGCCGGGCAGACGAGCGCGCGCAGACATCGCTGGGGGATAGCCCGCGCCGCATCCCTATGATGGCATAGGTGAAAAGTCATAATTCCAATGGCGCGAACCTATGCGTAAAGTTGCCCGCGAACGAGGGGATCGGGGGGAACGCACATGGCGATGGCGGATGCGGAGAACGTAGCCGAGCCGCAAGCGGGTATCTCGGGGGAAGAGCGGCGCGTGATCTTCGCCTCGTCCCTCGGCACGGTATTCGAGTGGTACGATTTCTATCTTTACGCAACGCTCGCGCCCTTCTTCGCCGCGCTGTTCTTCCCGCCGGGCAACGACACCGCCGCGCTCCTTTCCGCATTCGCCACCTACGCCGCCGGTTTCCTCGTGCGCCCGTTCGGGGCCATCGTCTTCGGGCGCGTGGGCGATCTCGTCGGGCGCAAATATACGTTTCTCATCACCATCCTCGTGATGGGCATCTCGACGTTCGCCGTCGGCCTGCTGCCGACGTTCTCCGATGCGAAAATTCTTGGCTTCGATATTCCCGGCATCGGATGGGCGGCGCCGGTTCTTCTCGTCACCCTGCGTCTGCTGCAGGGGCTTGCACTCGGCGGCGAATACGGTGGCGCGGCGACCTATGTCGCGGAACATGCGCGGCCCGGCAAACGTGGCTTCGCTACGTCGTGGATCCAGACGACCGCGACGCTCGGCTTTTTCCTCGCGCTGCTCGTCATCGGCCTGTGCCGGTTCTATTTCTTCGATGCGGAAACCTTCGCCGAGTGGGGCTGGCGCGTGGCTTTCCTCGTCTCGCTCGTATTGCTGATCTTCTCCGTTTACATCCGCCTGAAGCTCAACGAGAGCCCGGTCTTCGCGCGCATGAAGGCCGAAGGCAAAGCCTCCAAATCGCCTATCACCGACAGCTTCCTGCGCTACCCGAACAACAAATACGTGCTGCTGGCGCTTCTGGGGGCAACCGCCGGCCAGGGCGTCGTCTGGTATACGGGCCAGTTCTACGCGCTGTTCTTTCTCACCATCACCGCGAAGGTCGATCCGCTTTACGCCTATGTGCTGATCGCCGGCTCGCTGCTGATCGGCACGCCGTTCTTCATTTTCTTCGGCTGGCTGAGCGACCGCATCGGCCGCCTCAAGATCATCCTCGCGGGCTGCCTCATTGCGGCGGCCACATATTTCCCGCTGTTCGAGATGATGGCTGAGGCCGCCAATCCCGACCTCGCGGCGTTCCAGGAGCGCACGGCGATCACGCTCAGCGTCGATGCCGAGCAATGCAACTTCCACATCTTCGTCGGGCCGTGGTCGAAGTTCACCGACTGCGACCGCGCCAAGGACCACATCATCAAGCAGGGGCTCTCGTTCACCACGCACGATGCCGGCGCGGGCGGCCCGGTGGTGCTCAGCATCAACGGCGCCGAGGTGACGCCCTACAGCGCCGACGCCTACAACGCAGCCCTCATCGCCGCCGGATATCCGA
>DASRYA010000066.1:0-6589 GCA_035687305.1 Hyphomicrobium sp.
ATGCCAAGAAGATGACGGAAGAGATCGTCAAGGCGCTGGCGCACTGATCAAGGCGCCGACGCGCTAAAATCCGGCGGTCGCATATTGATGCGACCGCGGCACACCGGCCTTTGAACTTCCGTTTTTCGCCAGCGGCGCGAAACGAACACCACCATCCGAACGAACCACGGTGCAGCATCCGGATCCTCCGCGAGGCTGCATTGCTTTTGGCTTTTTGGATTGGGCTTTTTCATGCGCGCATTGTTCCGATGGCTCCTGCTGGCGTTGATCCCGTCCGTTGCCGCCGCTGAAACGGCCCAAGGCCCGCGCTTCAAGGCCGTGGCCTTCGATTACTTCGTGCTCTTCAACGCCAATTCGATCATTCCGAAGATCGAGAAGGAATTTCCCGGCCGCGGCGCAGAATTCGCCAACGCCTGGCGCGCCCGCCAGTTCGACTATGGCTTCCTGCGCTCCATCACCGGCCAGCAGATCGATTTCTTCCAGGTCACCGAGGATGCGCTTCTCTACACCGCCGAGGCGATGAAGCTCCCATTACCACCGGACGTCCGTGCACGCCTCCTCGATGCCTACCTGACGCTCGAGCCCTGGCCCGACACGGCTGCCGCCCTGGCGAAGCTCAAGGCGGCAGGCGTTCGCATCATCACCGTCTCCAACCTCTCCCCGCGCATGCTGCAGGCGAACGCCGAGCACGCCGGCATCCGCCACCTGTTCGACGAGCTGCTGTCGACCGGCGCGAACCACAGCTACAAGCCCGAGCCGCGCGCCTACGCCCTCGGCATGGAACGTCTGGGTCTCGCCAAGCACGAGATTGCGTTTGCCGCCTTCGGTGGCTGGGACGCCTACGGCGCCAAGAGTTTCGGCTACCCCACCTACTGGGTGAACCGCTTCAACCTGCCGCCGGAAAGGCTGGGGCCGGCGCCCGACGCCACATCGGGCGACCTCGGTGGCCTCGTCGCGTTCGTGCTCGGCAAACCGTAGCCGGCGCGCACCAGGCGTACGGTTTTCGCGGCCCGGCCCCATTTTCCGCAGCGAGAAAATCGGCATGATCCTCTGCGAGCAATCGCTGCGACTGGCTGTCGGCGCGCAAGCACCGCAAGGGGCATCTCGAACGTGCTATTCACCGCGATCCGGCAGCGAGTGACATCACGCGCACAGGCGAGCCGGCGCACCGGCTTTAAGGGCAGGCGCAGTGTGCGCCGTCTCTGTTTCGCACTTGCCTGCCTATGCGGCGCGGCGCTGCCCGCTGCCCACGCCGGCGAAGGCTTCTTCACGGGCGACAAGCCGCCCGCCGTCGCCCGCGCGTGGGGCTCCGTCTATGCGTTCGTGTGCGAAGGCCGCAAAGGCGCCTACACCGCCACGGCGTTTCCGGTGAAGCGCTCATCGCGAGGCGAGCGCACCGACCATTACTTCATTACCGCCGGGCACGCGGTCGAGGATTGCCGCGGCGAGCGCCGCTATCTCGTGGAGGATACCGGCGGCAAGCGCTTCGAAGACGACGGCATCACGCTCGCACCCCGCCCGCGCCGGCTCGAAGGCGTAACGCCGGTCCGCGTCGACGACACCTACGACATCGCCGTGATCAGGATCACGACGCGGCCCGCCGAGCGCATCGGCCCGGCACTCCCTTTGAACGGCCAATGCGACGCCTCGTTCGGCCAGGAGGTGTACGCAATCGGCTTTCCCGGCGTCGCCAAGCGCCGGTCGCTGCGCCAGTCGGCGCAGATCAAACGCTGGAGCCGCGGCCTCTCCGTGGGGGTCGGGCACGCGGATTTCCGCGGCTCGACCTCCACCTATGTGGCGACGAGCGTCGATTCCCTGCCGGGCAATTCCGGCGGACCTGTCCTCGCTGCCGATGGCGCATTGGTCGGCGTAATGGTCAAAGGTGCGGCCGGCCCGCAAAACAACTTTCGCTATGACGTCGATCCGAAAAAGAAGGACGACTGGCATTCGTTCCTCGTGCCGTGCGAGGGTGTGCTGCGCCTGCTGCAACAGGCGAAACTAGGCTAGGCTGGCGTGTGCATGTCCCGATGCGGCGCGCACATACCGCAATGCTTCACCATCGCCGCCTGGAAGGGCTCCACAACGGCGCGAACCGTTGTAGAATTGGGTATGGCTCAGCTGCGGATAGCCCTGATCGCGCTCTGTGCACTGCCCCTCGGTGCAGCGGCAAATGCCGGCACGTGGGCAGCCATGACCATGAGCGACGCGACGCCGAACGACACCGGCGCGACGCAGGATATCGCGGCGCGCAAGGGCACGCGCAATTTCCGCTCTGATGGCAGCAGCGCCACGACGACGACACCTTCAACGACGGACATCAATCCGTCCGCAGGCACGTCTCCCGCTGAAAAAATCCGTCAGTGCATGGAGACGTGGGATACCGGCACGCACATCAGCAAGAGCAAGTGGCGCGAGATCTGCCAGCGCCAGCTTCGCGCCGGCGAGTAACGCCGAGCGATCCACGCGACCGCCAATCATCCGCTGTTCCGCTGTTCCGCGGCTCGCAGTGGCGTGACCTCGCCGTGACCTTGCTCAGGCGGCGCTCGGCCGGCGCCCTTCCCTGTCGAGGCTCAGGTACTGCTCCAGCCCGACAAACGACATCACCGCGTCGTGCAGGCTGAGCGGATTGTCGACGATGACGCCATAGGTCAGCGCGCTGATCGGCAGATGGCTGTAGCCATAGTCCACCAGCACGAGGGGAATGCGCGCCGCGATGGCAGCGCCGTTATCGGCACCGGTATCGCCGACCAGCATCGCACGCTCCATCCGTCCGCCGGCCCGGGCGACCGCCTCCTGAATGGGACGCGGGTCGGGCTTCATCGGACGGTCATCGCGCGCGCCGACGACCGCATCGAACAGATTGAGCAATTGCAGCCGCTCCAGAATGTCGATGGCGATGCGCTCGATCTTGTTGGTGCACACGGCCGTATGCACGCCGCGCTCACGCAATTCGTCCAGCAGCGTACGAATGCCGGGATAGACGTGCGAAAGCCGCGCCGGCGACTGGCTGTAGACGTTGATGAAATGCCGGCGCGCACGGTCGGCTTCGTCGGCGGGAAGGTTGAGCCGCTTCGAGACGAGCGCGCGCCAGAAGAACTCGCTGAGGCCGTCACCCATCATCGAGGCGGCCTCTCCGATCCCGGTCGGCGCCGTGCCGTAGGGCTGGAGCGCGATATCGAGAGCGGCGGCGATATCCGGCACGGTGTGAACGAGCGTGCCGTCGAGATCGAAAACGACGGTGGGCGTGATTGGGTTTGCGGGCAACCGCATAGCGTTCTTGCTCCTGCATTCTGATTTGGGTGGTGCGTTCGCTGCAGCGACAGTGGCGCGCAGATCGTCAGGGCACCCTTCTCCACCAAGATAGCGCCGTATCGCCTTGAAGTGATGAGGCAATCCGCCACGAGAGGTAACGATACGTAAGCGGAGCGTAACAATTGGCCCGGAGCCGTATGCCCTACCGGCCGGTCTCGGACCCGGCAGGATGGCGCGGCCGCATGATCCTTCACCTGCCGAGGGCGGGCGTTTTTGCGCCTTTTGGCCGGGCCAGCGCCTCCCCGAGGCGCGACGGTGCGCCCCGGGGAGAGGGCAAGATCGCTGTTGCTATGAACGCCGGTGACAATACCCTGGCGCCCGGCTATCAGCGGCGAAAGGCGGCCCTTAATGCGCATCGGCGTGCCCAAAGAGGCAAAGGTCTACGAGAACCGGGTGGGGCTCGTCCCCGCGAGCGTGCGCGAGCTCACCGCACAGGGCCACGAGGTGTTCGTCGAAACCCAGGCAGCCGAGCGGATCGGCGTCAGCGACGAGGACTACGCCCGCGCGGGCGCGACTGTGCTGCCGACCGCCGCCGAGGTCTACGCCACCGGCGACCTCATCGTGAAGGTGAAGGAACCGCTCGAGAACGAGCGCGCCCTGCTGCGCCCCGGCCAGACACTGTTCACGTATTTGCACCTCGCGCCGGACCCCAAGCAGGCCGAGGACCTGATGCGTTCCGGCGTCACGGCCATCGCCTACGAAACCGTGACCAACGCGCGCGGAGGCCTGCCGTTGCTGGCGCCGATGAGCGAGGTGGCCGGACGCATGGCGATCCAGGCCGGCGCCCATTGCCTGGAGATGGAGCAGGGCGGACGCGGCATGCTGCTGAGCGGCTGCGCCGGCGTCGCGGCGGCAAACGTGGTCGTCGTCGGCGGCGGCGTTTCGGGCGTCAACGCGGTGCGCATGGCGGTGGGCCTCGAGGCCTCCGTCACCTGCATCGACATCAACATCGATCGGCTCTACGCACTCGACCAGCAATTCGGTGCGTCGCTGAACACCATCTTCTCGACGCGCCAGGCGATCGAGGACTACGTGCTCCAAGCCGATCTCGTCATCGGTGCGGTTCTGGTGCCGGGCGGTGCAGCGCCCAAGCTCATCAGCACCGAGATGGTGCAGGCGATGAAGCGCGGCTCCGTCATCGTCGACATCTCCATCGACCAGGGCGGCTTCTCCGAGACCTCCCGCCCCACGACGCACGCCGATCCGAGCTACGTCGAGTACGGGGTGGTACACTATTGCGTTTCGAACATGCCCGGCGCGGTGGCGCGCACCTCCGCGTTCGCGCTCAACAACGCGACGCTGCCCTTCGTGATGGCTCTCGCCAACAAGGGCCCGGTAAAGGCGCTCCGCGACGATCCGCACCTGCTCGCGGGCCTCAATGTCTATAACGGCCGGATCACGCATCCAGCCGTCGCGGAATCCCTGGGGCTCACCTACTTCGATCCCCTCCGCGCCCTCGACAAATGAGACTTAGGCCGCCCGCGGCCTAAGAGCTCGCCCGGACGGAAAACGGGTTGCATGAACCATGGAAAGAATTTGCGCGTTTTCGGCAACGGCTTGGCGGGTTTTAATAGGTTACTCAGGATCCCCGCTTCGCGCTGTGGCCCCCGGCAAGTACGTTTCGGATGCTAGGCGCGGATCATAGACTTTCGCCGCGCAACCATATGGAGACGCATGCAGCTCGCTCTAAAGCTCGCGCTCTCGCTGTTCGCCGTCTATGCCGTCGTGGCCGTGGCCGCGTTCATATTGCAGCGGCGGCTGATGTATTTTCCAGATCCCGAGCGCATCTCGCCCGCCAGCTATAATCTGGCCGGCGCGAAGGAACGCGTTCTCACCGCACCGGACGGCACGCTGCTCGTCAGCTGGCAGGTACCCGCAGCACCCGGCAGGCCGACGCTGCTCTATTTCCACGGCAACGCGGGCAATCTCGCATCCCGCGCCGAGCGCATCCGCCGCTTCGTGTCGCGGGGGTATGGCGTGTTGATGCTCAGCTATCGCGGCTATGGCGGATCGGGTGGCAGTCCCAGCGAGGCGGCAAACGTCGCCGACGGCGGGCTCGCCTATCAGGCACTGCGCGAGGATGGCGTCCCGGCGGCCGACATCATCGTCTATGGCGAATCGCTCGGCTCGGGCGTGGCGGTACAGGTCGCGGCCAATCACGAGGTCGGCGGGCTTGTGCTCGACGCGCCCTATACCTCGATCGTCGATGTCGCCGCGCTCAGCTATCCATGGCTCCCGGTGCGCCCGTTCATGTTCGACCGCTACGAAACGCTACGTCACCTGGCGCGCGTGACCGCACCGCTGCTGGTGCTCCACGGCGAGGAGGATCGCGTCATCCCGGTCGGCATGGGACGTGCCGTATACGACGCCGCCCGGGTACCGAAGGAGCTCGCCACGTTCCCGCGGGCAGGCCATTCCGACCATCACCTCCACGGCTCCTATGACGTGCTCTTCCGCTGGATCGATGCACTCATCGCCCAGCGCGAAGCCGACGCCCTCGACGACATTCCCCTCCAACGGCAGATGCGCCCGTGAGCATCGCGCTGCGCGCGCATCGGACGCTTAGCACGGATAGCCTAGACCGTGATCGCTTCGGACCCTATCAGTCCGAAGCGTGAATCGTCGGTCTGATTAAACGACCCATGATCGCTTCGGGCCCTATCAGCCCGACGCGTGAACCATCGGTCCAATCAAAAGACTAGAGGGCGTGCGGTGACGCGAGTCCGGCGGCTCCGTTCGTCGAGCTTCGGCTAGCGGTGCCGGGCTGCCGGAGCGCGTCTCAAAACAGCTGCTGCGACTTCCGGGACAGTTTGAAGCCATGGCCTGTCCCGTTGCGGCAGGTCAGCCCGTCGCGCTGCGAGACGCACTCGAAACCCGCCCCACGCCAAGTCTTGCCGTATCCGAGCACCGGCCCCTCGTGCCTCGCAGTGTCGCCGGCGCACATGCGCTGCGCCGGTACATCGCGATCCTCGATATAGAACGCCATGCCCCAGTCGTATTCGCAATCGCGCGGCCGCGGCGGATCGGGGTTGTCGCGCTGCATGACATCGCACCGGAGAATGGTGGATTCGCCGGGGCTGAATGGCAGTTCCGCCTGACAGTGGATGTTGTTGGATGGAGTCCGGAACGCGAGCCCGTCACCCGGCTCTGCACTGGCACCACCTGCAAGCGCCGCCCCGACCACGAGGAAAGCCGCCGCCGCCGCGGCGGAATGGAAAAGGAAATTCAACATGCCCGTGCCTTCAATCCTTGCGAAAATTGCGAAAATGATGGCGTG
>DASRYA010000067.1:0-27019 GCA_035687305.1 Hyphomicrobium sp.
ATCCGTCACGCCCGAGCCTATCGCTTCGACCGTCCCCGCCCCTTCCATGCCGATCACGGCAGGGAAGCCCGCAAGCGGATAGAGCCCGCTGCGGTGGTAGACGTCGATGTAGTTCAGCCCCACCGCCGCCTGGCGCAGACGCACCTCGCCCGGACCCGGCGTACCGACCTCAACCGCCCCCCAGGAAAAAACCTCCGGTCCACCGGTGGAGCGGATGCGAATTGCGTGCGCCATGTGCGGGCCTTTCGTAGCTGCGGCCGCCCTTTCGCCTTGACGCGGCCATGGAGGCCTTCTACGGGCTTTAACCGCGCGCCGACAAGGGACCGAGAATGACTCTCTACCGACGCCGGAGGTTTCCGGTTTTCCTATTAATATTTGCCCCCATCGCGCCTGTCGGCTGTACCGGTCCCAATGTCACCACCGGAACGGGCTCGGGGCTCACGTGCGTCGATGATTCGAGCGACTGCGTCGCCAAGCGCCAGCGCACGCTGAAGTACCTCGTGGACGATCAGGATCGCGGCTGGGTGAAAGCCCATGCGCCGGCGGAGGCCTATGCATCGGGCGTGCGCCTCTTCGCCCTCAAGAGCAAGAAGAAAGACCTCACCTGCGATGAGCTTGCCCACGGCAAGAACGAGGCCGACCGGGCTCCGGGCGTGCTGCGCAGCGCCAATAATCTGACGCCCGCGCAGGTCTCGCGCGGCATGATGCTGGCGACCGAGGTTTCGCGCGAGCTGGGCGCGGAGATGAAGCGCCGCTGCCGGCGGGGTTGAGTTGGCATGCGGCGTGACCACATCTCCCTCACCCGCAACACGACGAGCCGCCAGTTGCCGCGCCGAAAATTCGGCCTTCGTCCGCCCCGGCTAGTGAGAACCGCTCAATGACCGACAGCCTCGTCGAGACGATCGTCGCCTTCGTTCGGCAAGGGGAGAGCTGGGCAATCCCCATCGCGTTCTTCGTGGCTTTCGGCGAGTCGCTCTGCTTCCTGTCGATCATCTGGCCGGGCTGGGCAATTCTCACCGCGCTCGCATTTCTCCTCGCGGCGAGCGGCATCGGCTCCACCATTCTGCTGCTCACGGTGCTCGCAGCGGGCCTCGGCGGGGTAGCCGGATATTCGATTTCCTATTGGGTGGGGCACTACTTCAAGGACAGCATCGGAAACTTCTGGCCATTCACGAGCCACCCCACTCTGATCCCGCGGGGCCAAGAATTTTTCGAGGAGCACGGCCTGTGGAGCGTGTTCCTGGGCCACTTCGTCGGCCCGGTGCGCGCCGTCATTCCGGTCGTCGCCGGCATGTTTGGGATGCCACAGGTGCCCTTCCAGATCGCGAACGTCGCGAGCGCCTTCATCTGGGCCGTGTGGGTGATCCTGTGGCCGGTTCTGTTCGTCACCTACCAGGAGCCCATCTTCGCGTTCATGCGCGACTATGAGCCCCTTATCGCACTTTCGATGTTCCTGATCGCGTTCGCGGGATCCATCGCGCTGCCGATGCTCGTCGTGCCGATGATGGTGCTGTTCGCATTCGTCGGCGCAGTACACCTTTATGCCGGTGGCTCGTTCTGGTGGATCTTCCTCGCAGGCGCAGCGGGGGCATTCTGCGGCGATCTTTTCTTCTACCGCGAAGGCCAGCGCTCCAAAGGCGACTTCTCCGATGCGTGGTACGTCAACAACGGCGGAAGAGACATGCCGGGTGCGCGGGAGATCGTGCGGCGGCAGGGTCTCGGGAGCGTCGTCACGAGCAAGGCGCTCGGGATGCGCCGAGCGCTGGTGCCGATTGCGGCGGGCGCAGAAGAAATGCCGATCGGGCCGTTCGCCGCGGCGAGTGCCATATCCTCGCTGCTGTGGGCGGGCGTCCTTCTGATCCCGGCGCTGATCGTGCGCGCTGTCTCGGGCTGAGGCCGCCGGAAGCCTGCGCTAGCGCGCGGCATCCTTCAGGATCACGGCATAGACCGCATAGCCGCGGTAGAGCTGGGCACGGCGCACGCGGTATCCGGGCATCGCGGCGATGCGATCCAGCTCGGCGGTGAGACCATCACGCGGCGTCACGGAGAAACGCGAGAGCCAGCCTCGCAGTGCGCGCTTGAACCAGAGCGGCAAACGGGCCTGCTCGCCGAAGTCGACGATCAGCAGCCGCCCGCCGGGCGTTAAGGCATCGAGCGCCTTCCGTACCGCTTCTTGCCACGGCGGAATCATCGACAGTGCGTAGGAAATAAAAATACGGTCGAACTTGTCGACGCCGAAAAGCTGCGCGCCGGAGAAATCGGTTGCATCACCCGTGGCGATGGTAACCCGCGTTGCTAGTCCCGCGCGGGCAATCGATCCGCGTGCCGTTTCGAGCATCGCCGCGGAGATATCGAAGCCGTAAAAGTGTGCGCCGGGATAACGGCGTGCCGCCGCGATGAGGTTGCGCCCCGTACCGCAGGCAATCTCCAGCACGCGCCCCTGGGGCGGCGGCGCCAGCTCCGCGATCAGGCGGTCACGCCCGAGAAGATAGTATTTGCGCGTCGCATCATAGACGTACCGCTGGTAGCGGTAGATCGCGTCCATGTGCGCGGCGGCGGATGCGGCGGGAGAGTGGTCCACGCTCCGATCCTCACACGCCGAGCGTATAGAGATGGAAGCCGCCGTAGATCGAAGAGCGGTCGCGCCCGGTCAACTCGCGGCAGCGCGGGGCGTCATAATTGAAGCGCGAGAGAATGGCGTCCGGCACACGGCCTGGCAGGATCGTCTCCTCGCCAGCCGTGCGGAAGATGACGCGGGCCCCGGGGCGCGACGTGCGCACAATCTCGCTCCACAGCGCCGCGAGCTGTGCGTCCGTCATCCAGTCCTGGGCATCGAGCAGCACATAGGCATCGAGCGAGGCCGCGGGCCGGCTCGCCAGGTGCTCGGTGAAGGACGCGTGCACCACGTTCATATACCCGGTGCGGCGGCGCAGCTTCTCGAAGGCCCTGCGTTGCAGGTAAGGCGGCAGGGGCGCATCATCGCTCGCGGCATAGCTGCGTCCGAACGCCTGCCAGGCGAAGTAGTTTTCCTTGAAGTCGAAACCGCAGGCGAGCCGTTCGAGGCGCGCGCGCAGCACGTCCGCCATGCTCGCTTCGCTGCCCTTCAAGGCTTCGAACTGCGAGGGCGGAATGCCGAGCCCGAAGAGCGCGGAGGGCTTGTCCAGCAGCCAGCGGATGTGACGTTTTGCGAACAGCGGCGCCAACTCGCTGTCGAACAGCGCACGCTGCTGCTCGGGCGTCTGGGCAGCAAGGAGCCGGCGCGGGTTCTTGCCGTGAAGGCGCGCCAGCACATGGCCTGCGGCGATGAAGTTGCCGAGGAGCCCGTGGCGGTAGAAGTTCGATGCGAAGTAGCCGATGCGGCGGCGGCCACGGCGATCGCGGGCCTCCCAGTATTTGCGCGTGGCGGCATCGAGATTATCGCGCAGATAATCGAAATACGCCTCGACGTTCTGGTCGTGGTTCGCTTCGACAAAGAATGTCCGGAAGGCTGCATAGTCGGGCAGGTGCCGCACGGCGGCGAGCTTCAGCCGGTTGAGGGCCACGTGCGCCGGATTGAGGTCCACCGCCGTGACATTGACGGGCACGCTCGCCAGATAGCTCAGGACGTTGCAGCCACCCGAGGCGATGGCGACGAGGTGCTCGTCCTCCTTGAGGTCCAGCGCCTCGAGGTCGACGAGCGGGTCCTCCCATATCTGGGGATAGACGAGGCCGCTGAAGGCGAGCGTGAAGAGCCGTTCCTGGATGCCCTGCCAGGTGCTGGCCCGGTGGCGATGCACGGCCTGGCGCAGTCGCCGGTTGCGTCCGCGCCGCAGGGATGTTTCCTCCGCGGCAATGGCATCCTCGGTCAAGGCCATGCGTCTCCGTCCGTGCTTGGTGGGCCGTCCGGCCCTTTGCCTGCTCATCGCACTGCAATCGGGCGTGCAATCCGACGGGTCCCGCTACGGGAGTCTTGTTTCAGTTTTATGTCACCGGAGGTTGCGGCCCTTGCGTCGCAGGCGAAGATGACCTAGAGGAGCCGCTCCGCGCCTACGGGGCCATCCGGCTGCCGGCGCCCATCAAATTCCGGTTAAGGCCCATGAGCAGCACACGCAGCCTCCGTAACGTCGAGACCCGCAAGAAAAAGGCCCGCCGCGCCATCCCGCGCGTGAAGGCGACCCGCAACCAGGGCAACACGGCTGCCGGCCGTAAGCGCCTGAAGAAGGAAGCCGGCCTGCGCCGCGGCGCCAAGGCCGCCGAGGCATAAGCCCGGCCGGGTTGTCTCTCCAAGGTCCAACCCTTCGCTGGGCTAGGCTGTCCCGACACCCCCTCCCCCGACACTCCTGCGCACCATTGCGCGGATCCGTTTCGGCTCCCACACGTTTGCCGTGCATAGGCACGCGCCAAGCGTCAGGGAGCCGAGGCATGGTCAACGTTTACCTGTTCATCGAACTTTTGCGCGCGGCCAATGCCGGCGACGTCGTCGGCAACCTCAAGGCACTCGAGCTCGGCGAGTGCCGCTTTGCGAACGTCGTGGCTCTCGCCGACGACAAGATCGTTGCCCAGCTCGACTGCCCCACGGCGCAGAAGGCAAATGCCGTCATCCTGCAGGACATCTCACCCGTGGAAGGCATCGTGCAAACGAACGTCATCGCGGCGGTGCGCCCGGTCCACAAATAGTCTTCGGAATGTCACCTGTTGCCACGGATTGAGCGGCGTTTATGCGACCAGCATAAGGGCGCGTAAATCGTTCCGTGCGAAGACTGCCATTGCCGACAGCGGGCATCGGCACGCATTGGATTAATACGTTTTAAGAACCGCAATCCCCGGCTTTCAAATCATCGGGACATGCTAGGAACCTATTCCCTCGCGCTCGTAGGTCTGTCGTTCGTCGTAGCCGTAGCGGCCTCGTACGTCGCCTTTGCGCTCGCTGCCCATATTTCCTCCACCAGGGGCTGGGCCGGTGCCTATTGGCTCGCCGGGGGCGCGGTTGCCCTGGGGGCGGGCATCTGGTCGATGCATTTCGTCGGCATGCTGGCGTACGCGCTGCCGATCCCGATGTCCTACCATTTCTCGACGACGCTCGCCTCGCTCATCGTCGCCATTCTCGTGTCAGGTTTCGCGCTGCACCTCGTCGCGCGTACGGTGCCGAGCACGGCAAATCTGGCCGCCGGCGCGGTCATCATGGGCGCTGGCATCGCATCGATGCACTATCTGGGCATGGAGGCGATGAACGTCGCGCCGCCGCCCACTTATAATGGATGGCTTGTCGCCGCGTCGCTGGCCATCGCCATCGCCGCTTCCGCGCTGGCCCTTTCACTCGCCTTCCGGCTTCGCGACGACGCCAGCGCTTCCATCATGTGGAAGCGCTTTCTCGCGGCGCTCGCCATGGGCGCGGGCATCTGCGCAATGCACTACACCGGCATGGCCGCCGCCACTTTCGCACCCGGCACGATCTGCACGGCGCCGGCCATGGAGATCGACCAATTCTGGCTGGGAATACTCGTCGCCGGAATGACGCTGCTGTTCCTTGGCGCGACCATGCTGATCCTGACGATCGATGTGCGTCTCGCCCTTCAGCTCGATGAAGCCAACGCGCGTATCGCGGCACTCGCGCGCGAGGACCCGCTTACCGGGCTCGCCAATCGCCGCACGTTCATGGAGGCCCTCGAGGCCGCCTTTCAAAACCGCACACGCGACAAAATCGATTTCGCGGTGCTGTTCCTCGATCTCGACGGCTTCAAGGACGTCAACGACGAGCTGGGCCATGCTGCGGGCGATGCGCTGATCGTCAGCATCGCCAATCGCCTGCGCGGCAACGTGCGCCAGAACGACATTGTGGCCCGCTTCGGCGGCGATGAGTTTGCCGTCCTGCAGCGGAACGTGCGTACGGCCACCGACGCCTTGATACTGGCCGAGAAACTCAGCACGGCGATCGCGCGGCCGAGCCGTATCGGCCATGAGAACGTATCGGTGACGTCCAGCATCGGCATCGCACAGGCGACGGATGCGCGGACGACGCCTGCCGATCTGATGGTGCAGGCCGATCTGGCGCTCTATCGCGCCAAAGACGACGGACGCAATTGCAGCCGGTTCCACGATTCCGATCTCGACAGCCAGATGCGCACGCGCATGCTTTTGGCGCGGGAGCTGCAAACGGCAATCGAACGTGGCGAGATGGAGCTGCTGTACGAGCCGCAGGTACAGATCGCCACGGGCCGCGTCGTCGGACTCAAAGCGCATGTGCAATGGAACCACCCATCGCGCGGCATCATCAAACCGTCCGTCTTTCTTCCGATCGCCGAGCGGACAGGCACCATCCCCGCGCTCGCCGCATGGATGATGGACGAAGCGTGCCGCCAGATGCAGCAGTGGCGGGCGCACGACGTTGCCCCGGAGGCGCTTTCCGTCAGTGTCTACAATGGCCAATTGAAGACGGGGACGGAGCTCTTCAGTGAGTTGGCCGTCTTCCTGGAGCGCTATGACATCCCCGCTTCGAGCATTGAGCTCGTCTTCGACGAGCCCGTGCTCATGCGCGCCATCGAACGCTTTCCATCGACGCTGGATGCGCTTCGCGAGGGCGGCTTCCGCATAGCCATCAACGATTTCGGCATGGGCTATTCGTCGATCGGGTACATCGCCGGCGCGCCGGTGCAGCGCCTCGGCATCCCCGCATCGCTCGTCACCGGCGCCCTGGGCGAAGGTCCGTGCGCCCGGGCCGTGCGGGCGATCGTGCACATCGCGCGCGAGCTTGGCGCGGAAACGATCGCCGACGGGGTCGAGACGCAGGCGCAGGCTGTGTTCCTCCTCGCCGCCGGATGCGAGCAGGCGCAGGGCGCTTTCTTCAGCCCATGGCTTTCCGCAATGGAAGCGACACTGCTTTTGCGCGATGCGGCCGCGGCACGGGCGGAGCAGGAGATACCGGAAAAGGGCCGCGGGCGGCGTGCATCGGCCGGCTAACGGTGTACGTCGCGCGCACTGATCGCAGGCGCTAGAGCCCGATCGCTTTTCTTTGAATCGCGATGCGGCTCTAGTTTTTTATGAGACCGATGATCGACGCTTCGCACTGGTAGGGTCCGAAGCGATCATGGTCATTTGATCAGACCGATGATTCACGCTTCGGACTGATAGGGCCCGAAGCGATCATGGTCATTTGATCGGACCGATGATTCACGCTTCGGACTGATAGGGCCCGAAGCGATCATGGTCATTTGATCGGGCCGATGATTCACGCTTCGGACTGATAGGGTCCGAAGCGATCATGGTCTAGATGCGGCGCGCACTTGTCTGCCAGGATCCCGCGCCATACCTAAGCGCCGTTGCTTCCAATCCGCGAGGTCTTGCCGTGACGCGCATCGCGCCCTTCGTACCCGATCGCTTCACTTCCGCGATCCCGCACTACATCAATGGCCGTCCGCCCTATTCCGAACGTCTCGTGGAAAAGCTCGCGCGCGAGACGCGCATCGGGGTCCGCTCCCGCGTGCTCGATCTCGGCTGCGGCCCCGGTTCGCTGACGCTGCTGCTGGCGCGCCATTCCAGCGCCGTGATCGGCATCGATACCGATCCGGCGATGATCGAAGCGGCCCGTAGCGCAGCGGACGCTGCCCGTGTTTCGATCGATTGGCGGGTCGGCTCCTCGTTCGACCTCGACACTTCACTCGCGCCGTTCGATCTCGTCACCATTGCGCGCGCTTTCCACTGGATGGACCGCGAGGCGACGTTGCAGGCGCTCGACAAGCTGATCGCACCTGGCGGGGCCATCGCCCTCGTCAACACCGAGGTATACGACCTCGGTGGATTTCGCTGGCACACGGCATTCGAGGAAGCCCGCCGCGGACATGGGCGTTTCGATGATTTCTATCACTGGCGCAAGAGCAATGCGTTCGAGACGCATCAAAGCGTTCTCCTGCGCAGCCCGTTCAGTGACGTGGAGCGGATATCGGTGTTCGACGTGCGCACGCCGGACATCGATGAGATCGTCGCACGGGCGCTGTCCTTCTCGGCCAACTCACCTTCGGCGCTCGGCGTTGCAGGGCGTGCAGCCTACGAAGCCGAAATCCGCGAACGCATGCTCGCTCTCTGTCCGGACGGGCTCTTTCCGGAGATCGTCGAAAGCGTCGCGATCATCGCCCGGCGGCCGAAGTGAGCGTGCTGCGCGGCGCTTCGCCTTAGGGACGATAGAGAAACAGCCGGAAAAGGTCGTCCGGTGAACAGTAGAGCTCCTCCGCCGAGGAAAAGCCGGCCTCGAGCCCAAGCTCGGCCCAGCCGTAGACGGTCTCCTGCAGATCGCACGTGCGGATGTGATGCATCGCTTGGGCGTATTCGCCGGCGCTGAGCGCCGTCCACTCGCGCCGGCCCACGTCATCGATGCGTTCGAGGTAGCCCGCGCGATCCTCACCGTTGCGTCGCGTCGGCTCGTAGACAAGAAAGACGCCGTCATCGCGCATGCCTTCGCGGACCTCGCGCATGAAGGCGAGCTTGGCATCGCTGTCCAAGTGATGCAGCGACAGGCTGATCCAGACGACATCCGCCGGTTCGGCACGATCGCGCATCGCGGCCGTGAAATCGGCCTCGTCGAGGTGCACGGGGACGCTGAGCGCCGACAGGTTCTCTTCCGCAACGCGAAGCGCAGGCCCCGACAGATCGACGCCGCGATAGCTCAGCACCGGGGTCTCGCGGAGCGTGGCGAGGATGCCGCTTGCGTCACCGCAGGCGAGGTCGAGAAAATGGAATGGCCGCGCGAGATCGTCGACCAGAAACGCTTTGAGAGCGCGACACGCCTCGCGGTTCGAAAGGTAATCGTGGTCCAAGAACTTGCGATAGACATCCCACTGGTTCTGGAAAATCTCCAGCGCCGCCGCATCCGGCGCTTCAACAGTCGAACGGTTCGCTTCCGTCATGTTTTCTCGCCCCATGCAGGTGCATCGCACGCCGCACATTCCACCTTTGCCGACGCTCGCACATAATCTCTCAAAGGCCGTCTATCGCACGTCCGGCAATTATCTCAACTGCTATATATGCGTTCGATCCTTCCTTAAATGCCACCGTCGTACCTAGCGCTGCATCGTCTGCGGAGTAGGTGGCATGAGAAGTTCCGGTCTGTTCGCACTCCTGTTGGTTCCCGTATTTTCTACCCCCGGCTCCGCGATGACCATGCACCGCGCGCTACCGACAGAGCAGCCCGAACCGCCGCCGCACCGCCCCGTTGGGGATCCGGACGTGCCGCCCATCGGGATCGATTTCTTTTTCGAGATCGAAGGCGGACATGAGGAAGCGTGGCCGTGGCCACCGCTACCCATGCCGACCGGGAACTGACCGAAGGACGTCGCGCCGAGTCGCGCCTGCGTCTGCAAGCTACGAGATGTGCTGCGCTCTGCTGCTGTGCCGGACGAGAAACGCCGTGACCTCGTGGGCAGCCATGGGCCGCCCGAGATAAAACCCCTGCGCCTCGGTGCAGCCTTCCGCGCGCACCAGCTCGAGCTGTTCGCCGGTCTCGACCCCTTCCGCCACGGTCTTGATGCCCAGACTTTTCGAAAGTGCCACCACCGAGCGCAGGATGGCGTACGCACTATTGGGGCTTTTGCGCAAGCTGCTTACGAAGTGCTTGTCGATCTTGATTTTGTCGAAGCGCATCCGCGTCAGATAGCCGAGCGATGAAAAGCCCGTGCCGAAGTCATCGAGCGCAATGCCGATGCCGATATCCTGCAGCCGGCCGAGCACGGCGGGAACCTCTGTGCCTTCCTGCATGAGGACCGATTCTGTAATCTCCAGCTCGAGCCGGTTCGGCGACAGCTTCGCCGCTCCGAGAGCCGCGATCACCTGCTGGCGCACGCGTCCCGACCGGAACTGCGCAACCGAAAGGTTGACGGCAACGCGCAACGGCCGCGGCCATTTTGCGGCTTCCTCGCACGCGTTTCGTAGCGCCCATTCGCCGAGCTGCACGATCAGGCCGTTATCCTCGGCGATGGGGATGAACTCGCTGGGTGAGATGAACCCGCGCTCGGGATGGCGCCAGCGCAAGAGCGCTTCAAAGCCCGCAACCTCGTTATGGATGAGATTGAGCTGCGGCTGGAAGTGAAGCTCGAATTGACCCTCGCGGAGCGCTACGCGCATATCCTGCTCGAGCTTGTTGCGCGCGCGCATGCGCTCGTCGAGCTCGCGCTCGAAGAAACGGACGTTACCCGGGCCGTCCCTCTTTGCGCGACCGAGCGCCAAGTCGGCGTTTTTCAGCAGCTCGTCGGGCGTTTCGCCATCGGCCGGACCTACGGCGACTCCCGCGCTGATCGTCACGGCCAGCGGCTGGTCATCGATGTCGAACGAAGGGGCGAGCACGGCCTGCACGCTTTTCACGAGGGTATCGGCATCCGAGGCATCGTCGACCGTCTGCAGCACGGCAAATTCGTCGCCGCCGATGCGGGCTACCGTCGCAACCGTATCGAAGCGGCGCCTAAGCCGCTGGGAGACATCCAACAATAATACGTCGCCGATCGAGGGACCGTAGGTATCGTTGATCTCCTTGAAACGGTCGACCTCGAACACCATGACGACGATGTTGCGATCGTCGGGCGACTGAAGCAATTCGTCGAGGCACTCGCGCAGTTGCACGCGGTTGGGAAGGTCCGTAAGGGCGTCGTGGCGTGCCAGATGGGAAAGGCGTGCCTCGATGCGGCGCAGCTGCGTCACGTCATCGTGCGTCGCGACCCAGCCGCCACCTTCCATGGGTTCGTGCGTGATAGCGATGATGCGCCCATCGCTCAGCTCGTGCAGCCGTGTGTGGCGGACGGGTTCGCGCACGGCGGCGAGACGCTCCTCGAGGTACGCCACCGGATCGTCCCCCTCGAAGACGCCCGACTGGATGCGGCTTTCGATGATCCTGCGGAACTCTGTTCCCGGCCGCCCCATCTCCTCCGCAAGACCGTACATTTCCAAGTAGCGATTGTTGCAGACCAGGAGCTTCTGGGACATCTTATTGAGCACGATCGTCAACATGTCGTTCTGGGCGAGGAGGTCGCATTCGCGCCGGTCAGTGGCCGCCGACAGCCTACCCTCTGTCCGCTCGCCGGCGCATGTCGACTGCGGCGCGTGCTGGCGTGCCACCTCAAGCGCTCCGTCGTATTCGGCGCGTGCCGCGCGTGCCATGATGCGCCGCGCTCCGTAGACGCCGAGTGCGAGCACGGTGGTGAGCGCGGCAATCGCGATCAGCTTCCGGATTTCGTCCGCATGCCGAATAACGAGAGATGCGAGATCGTGGCGATCGTTTCCCGTGATGGAAAGCAGCCCATCATGGAACGCAATCGAGCCCGCCACCAGGCACCATCCAACGACCACCGCGGCGCCGGCGACGAGAATGGGCCGCGGATGGAAACGCAGCCCGCGCACGCCGATGAGAAGCAACAACAGGAGAAAGACCGGCGTCGTCAGCACGCCGCCACGATAGCTCCAGATCGCCATGAGAACGGCGCCGACATCGACAATCGTGAGGAGATCGAGCGCTAAGTTGGGCAGCGCCGGCTTGCGGGCCAGCCACCAGCGAACCGCCGAACTCGAGATCAGCACAGCCAGCGCGAAGGCCAGCCAGCCGTGAAGCCCAGGCATACCGTGCTGCAATCCGAGGACGTTCCGCGCGGCGACGAAGATCGCGATGCCAGCCTGCACCAGCGCGATAGCCTTCTCGCCGCGCGCATTCTGCTCCGCGAGGTTTTTCTTGAGGTGGCACGCGGCCGCATTACGCCCCCGAGATGCCTCGGGGGCGCCCGAAATAGCGTCTGACTTCCGCGACGGCGCGCCTGCCACCATTCGCTCCTCGGACTTCGCGGCACACAAACGATAGCGCGCGCCAAGCCAACGAGGATCAGGCCGAGCCTATCGCGCGCGAGGGCGCACGTTGCGGCGGGCTCGTTACTATCCCTTTGTCTGAAAGGGAATTGTTCCCTCCAAACCGGGAAGGAACAGAAGCTCGGTTAACGAACTATGGATGGCCCGCGGGCGGCTGTCCTATTGCCGGACACCTTCGACCTCGAGGCCAAGCTCGACGACCTCGCTCGCCGGACCGAGGTTGAAGTCGATTCCGAAATCCTTGAGCCTGAGGCTCGTCGTTCCGGTGAAGCCGTCGCGGTGCTGCTTCCACGGATCGGGGCCGCCGCCGACGCGCGTCGCATCGATGGTGACTTCCTTCGTGACACCGCGCAGCGTCAGATTGCCGGTGATCTTGGCGGTTTCGCCGTCCATCTTCACGGACGTGCTCTCGAAGACAGCCTTGGGGAAGCTATCGCTGTCGAGGAAGTCCTTGCCGCGAAGGTGCTTGTCGCGTTCGGCGTGGTTGGAGTTGACGCTCGCGGTTTCGACTTCGACTTTCACCTTCGACGCCGCAGGGTTCGCCTCGTCGAACGAGAACGTGCCGTTGAAAGTATCGAAACGCCCCGTGAGCCAGCTGAAGCCCAAATGCTTGATGCGGAAGTTGATCGAGGCGTGAGCCTTGGCCGTGTCGATCACATATTCGGCGGCCTGCGCGGCGGGTGCCGAAAGCACGGCTGCCATGAGAGCGAGGGACACAGGGGTGAGCTTCATTCGATAACTCCTCAAGATGCTTCGGGTCCGTTGGATGGTGATCCCGACCACATGCGCGAGAGAACGCCGTTGCGGTCGTAGAACTGATGCTTCAGCGCGGCGAGCGCATGCACGATGACAAGCAGGATCGTCAGATGCGCCAGGGTCTCGTGGATCTCGCCGGCCGGCTTTTCCAGACTCTTGTCGTGCGTGAGCGCGGGAACGCTGAACCAGTCGAAGACTTCGATAGGGCGGCCGTCAGCGGTGGACATCAAGTATCCGCTCGCCATCAACGCAAAGAGCAGCGGGTAAAAACCCCAGTGCACGATGCGCGCGGCGATGCGCTCGACCGCGGAGAGATTGTCGTCGCTCGGCTTGTCGTTGGCGAGGCGCCACAGCAGGCGTGCGAGGAGAATGAGCAGCAGCACCATGCCGATGCTGCGGTGAAGGTCGGGCGCGGAGTGATAGTAAGGGCTGTAGTAGTCGAGATCGACCATCCAAAGACCGAGCACGTACATGCCGACGATGGCGACCGCCATCGCCCAGTGCACGATGCGCGTCGGCCAGCCGTAGCCGGCGGTGGTGTCGCGGATAGTCATACGTGCGTTTCCCCCTCCTGCGCCGCCCCGTTTGTTCCGGTGATGTAGTCAGCACTGGAGTAAGTTCAACGGAAGGCGCGGGTAAAAATTCACACCTCGGCCCGTCCTTTCGTTGGCAATTGTAATGTTTGCGCGCATCTATTTGCGCCAGCGGGAACTCTCTTGTCTCTCCGGGAGCTTTCGCGCCGCCATGTCGTGCACGGCTCGCGCCTATGGAGGACGCGCCGGTTGCTGTCACGCCTGGGAATCGATCGCAGATGCACCGGCGTCAAAACGTGCGGCGTAAGAATCATAGAGTGCCGCGAAACGTGAACCGCCAACATGCCGGCACTCGGCAATCGCTGCAGCTGCGGTGTTGCGGTCATCGGCTTCGAGCGCGGACAGAAGCCGCGCATGCGCAGCGGCAAGGGCGATGAACTCCGCCGAATTCGCCGTCGCTTCATCGCCGACGAGCGCGTAAATGCGCTCGACGCGCTCCTTTCCCCGAACCTTCACCGTGCCAAGCTCCAGAAACGCGAAGCCCTCCGCGCAGACCCGCGTCCTTTCACCGGCAATGATCGGCACGCCATAGGCTTTTGTCTCACCCTCGAGACGGGCAGCGATGTTCACGACGTCACCTAGGATCGAATAATCGAAACGCTGCGGTGAACCCACGTTGCCGACGCAGCATTCGCCCGTGTTGAGACCCATGCCGAGCGCGACCCCTCGCGCTTGCCGTCCCCCGGCCGCAGCCTCCGCCGCCCATAGCCGGTTCATCTGCGCGAGTTGCTCCTGCATGCGCAGCGCGGCGCGGCACGCGTTTGCCGCGTGGGCGAGGTCGGTCAGCGGCGCATTCCAGAAGGCCATCACGGCATCGCCGATGAATTTGTCGATGGTGCCGCGCTCTTCGAGAATAATCTCGGAAAGGGGCGTGAAAAGCCGGTTGAGAAAAGCGATCAGCTCCTCCGCCGACAGCCCTTCGGCGATGCCCGTGAAGCCGCGCACGTCGGCGAACAGCAACGTCACCTCGCGTATTTCGCCGCCGAGTTTCAGCCGGTCGTGGTTGCGCGCGAGCTCCTCGACGAGGGGCGCTGCTATGTAGTGGCTGAAGGCGGAGCGGACACGGGAGCGCTCGCGCTCGGTCGCGATGTAACCGGTGAGCGAGGTCGCGAGGTAGACGAGCAGCACCGCGAGCGAGGGATAGACGGGATCCAGCAGGTATCCGCGCTCGGTATAGGCGAACCAGGAGGCTGCAAAGACCAGCGCGATCGCTGCGATGCCGACTGCGGCAGCACCCGCCGCGCCCATGCGCCCGATCAGCCAGGCGAGCGCGGCGCCGGCAAAGAGGAGGACGACCAGCTCGAGGCCCGTCGCGAACGCCGGACGCGTGAGATGGTGTCCGCTCAGCATCTGCTCCAGCGCCTGGGCGTGCACCTCCACGCCCGGCACGGCGGCATCGAGCGGTGTCGCGCGCAAATCGAGAAGACCGACGGCGCTGGTGCCGACAAGGATATCGCGGCCGGCGATCTCCTTTGCATCGACGCTGCCGTCGAGCACACGGTGAGCGGAGATGTAACGCCGAGGATCGGGACGCGTGAAGCGCAGCCAGAGCTGGCCGTCGGCGTCGGTCGGCAACACCGTGCTGCCAACACGCACGTGCTCGATGCCCGTGCGCTGGCCGAAGGCCGTAACGCCGCTACCACCGGACGAGCGTACGAAAACCGTCGTCTCGCCCAGCGCGAGACGCAACGTCTCGAGCGGCAGCGAGGGATAGAGCACGTCCGCAACGGAGATCAGGAGCGGCACGCGGCGCACCACCTGGTCGCGCTCCGGCAGCCAATTCACCGCGCCGAGGCCCTTCGCGGCATCCGTCAGCATCGGCAGATTTTGGACTGAGCCGGAAAAGCGCGGCACGAATTGCAGCGGATCATCGCCGGCGATCGCGAAACGCGCGCGCGGCTCGGGCGGGGTTTGCGCACCGAACGTATCTCCTGCGAGACCCAGCACGGATGGCGTTGCTGCTATCGCCTCTGCGAGGCGGGCATCGTTCGAGGGCATATCGGCTACGCCCGCGACCAGCGGAGCGAGCGCGGGCTCGCGTGCAAAGAGCTTGGCGAACTCGGCGGGGGAAAGACGGTCGGGCTCGGCCAGGATGAGATCGAGGGTGACAGTGCGTGCACCGGCCGCCTTGAGGCGATCGACAATGCTCGCAATCTGGGTCCGCGGCCACGGCCACTGTCCAAGCCGGCCGAGCGAGGCATCGTCGATATCGACGATGCGTACCGGATAGGCGCTATCGGGCGTACGCGGCGCGAGGTTGAGGTAGGTGTCGAAAACCGCCAGCCGCATGCGTGCAACCGGCTCGGGGTCGGCGATGCGGAGCGCTACGGCCGCCAGTAGCAGCGCCGCAGCGAGCAGAAGATTGGCGGACAGCGAACGCAGGCACGACCTCGCTTTGCGGCAGCTATAGGCCGCACCCGATCATAGCGCGGCGTCCCGCGCCTGCCACCGGTCAAGCTGCCAATGCCGAGCGGAAATAGCCCAGCGCCTATCGACGCTGGCTTCAACGCGTGACGTCGGCCACCCAGCCGGCGCAACCGGCGGCGAGTTGGGCGGCGCCTTCCTCCATGATCAGGAAGTGGCCGCGGCCCTTCTCCTCGCGGAAGGTGGCATTGGCGTAGAGTCCGGAAATGGTGCGGCAGGTGGCGGATGAAATGACCTTATCCTCCTCGCCGGCCACGACGAGCACCGGGCACGTCACCTTGTGGGTTTCGACGGCATTCGCCCGGGCTGCATCGAACATCCAGAAGAATAACTCGAAGAGCGCGCGGCCGGACTCCGGACTGAACATATCGAAAATACGCCGCTGGCCATCGGCGTCGAGGCTGGCGAGGGAGTCGCCCTTCGCGACCTCGAACGAGGGGTTCAGCGCCTTGTCCCAGAACGGGGAGGCCTGCATCAGACCTTTGGCCAGCGCCATCTCTCCAGGCGTCGAGGGGAGCACGCCCCACGGCGGGGCGGGGGCCAGCAGCACGAGCGCGCGGGCGAGGCCCTGGGCGGCGAGCTGCTGGGCGATGAGGCCGCCCATCGAATGCCCGAAGATCACCGGGGGCTCGGGAAATTGCTTCACGAATGCCGCCATGTCGCGGGTGTAATCGGCGATACCCTGGCGGGCGAGCTGCGGATCCGGCGTGCGCTCGGGCCCAGGTGCATGGAACGGCAGATCGGGCGCGTGGCATGCCCAGCCGCGCTGCGCGATCACAGGCATCATGTCGGCGAAACACCAGCCGCCACAAAAGGCGCCGTGAATGAAAACCGCGGTTTTGGCCATGGACTCCCCCTCGAGCTGCGGGCGCAGCATGCCAAGAGAGAGTTACCATTTTTGTGCCGGCTGCAATGCAGCGCTCAGCGTGCGGGGACCTCAGAGCTTGCGGATGAAAACCGCGCGCTTCTCGCCGGCCTCGTCGGTACGCCACATCGGCTCGCCCATCGTCCGGGCGCGCTTCAGAAGCGCAGCGATCTGGCGGTCCTGGCCGAGCCCGAACTCAAAACCGAGCCATCCACCGGCTTTCAAGAACGCGGGCGCCTCGTTGATCAGCCGCATATGCAGAGCGATGCCGTAGGGGCCACCGTCGAAGGCCTCGCGCGGCTCGTTTTCCAGAAGGTGGGCGCGGTCGCCCTCCAGCAAACGGCTGGTGGAGATGTAGGGCGGATTGGCCACGATGAGATCCACCGTGCCCGCAAGGCCAGCTTCGGCCATCGGCGCAAAAAGGTCGCCCTGCAGGATGGTGACACGGCCGCAGAGCCGATGGCGCTCGACATTGCGGCGCGCGGTGGCGACGGCGCCGTCGGTGAGATCACTCGCCCAGACGCGGGCATCGCCGCGGTGCTTCGCAAGCGCAATGGCGAGATTGCCCGAGCCGCAGCACATATCGATGCATCGCGGATCGGCGGCGACGTCGTCCAGGATTTCCTGGGCGGCGCGACCTAGAAGCTCGGTTTCCTCGCGGGGGCGCAAAACAGCGCCGGCGATTTCGAAATCAATGCCCAGGAACCTGACCGGCTCTTCGGCTTCCGGTCCCGTCTGTAAACCAAACTGCATGTTTGCTGCGCCCAATTCCGCCTACGGGAAGGCCCGTTAAATCGGGCCGAGACACTGCAGAGTTTACAGCCGGCATCCAGAAAACCTTAAATTTTATATAAACATGATTTACCGCCGAGCCGCAGGCACTGCGAGCCGAGCGGCAGCAACGCCTCTGCGCCGTCGTGGAGCGCCCCCCAAAGACGGCGCAAGGGAAGCCGGCGCTCAGGGCAGTTTAAATCGCCGCCCCGTCATGCCGCGGTAAATGCTCTCGATGATGAACGCCGCCGCCGCGATCAGCACCAGCGCCGACAAGGCCGCAGGCTGCCGTTGATAGGTATAGGCGGCGAGGATCGCGAACATGGCAAGGCACGTGAGGAGCGACAACCACACGATCAGCGGGCTCGCGCCGGTCTTCTTCAATATCCGCAGGTGCCCGCCGTTGACTGCCGCATAGAGCAGAAGGAAGGCGGCACTGCCCATCATGGCAATACCCGCGAGATCGAAACACAGCATCACGACGATGACGAGCGCGGCAGTGAGCAGCAGCCCGCCCGTCGCCCGTTTCCATTCTATCTGTGAAAGACGCTGGGGAAGCTCTCCGTCGCGGGCAATCATGTAGCAGATGTTGGCCGAACCGAAGAGCGTTGCGTTGATCGCCGATGCGGTGGAGAGCAGTGCCGCGATGGCGATCAGGTGAAAGCCCGTTTCTCCGAGGAAAGGCTTTGCCGCTTCCGCCAGTGCGTAGTCCTTGGTGCGTGCGATCTCGGCGTTTGACAGATTGCCCGTCACCGTAATGGACACGGCAAGATAGAGCACGATGACCAAAATCACCGCGGTATAGAGCGCGCGCTGCAGCATCTTCTTGGGATCGCGCATGTCGGCGGCGGTATTGGTGATGAGTCCGAAGCCCTCATAGCCGATAAAAAGCAGGCCAGCTCCGAACAGCACCGACTCCGTTCCCGGCCAAAGCGTCGGCGAAAGGTTCGCCGGCTTTACGAAATAGAGCCCGATCGCAGAAAAGATGACGAGGATCGCCAGCTTGATGGCGACGATGATCGTCTCTCCGCGCCCCATCACCTTTGCGCCGAAGGCGTTGACCAAAGTGACGAGCAGCACGGAGCCGACGGCCAGCGACTTCAACAGCAGCGGCGATGGCGTCGCGGTGATGAAGGTTGCGGCGTAGCTGCCGAACGCAGTTGCATAGAGCGCGAGCGAGATGATGTAGCCCGCCCACATGAAAAGATTGAGCCCACCGACGAACACGCCATCACCGTAGCCGACGACGAGGAAGCTCACGGCTCCGCCCACCGAGGGGTATGTCGATCCGAGCTTGGCATAGGAATAGGTAGAGAGCAGCGCAACGATGCCGCCGATGGCAAAAGCCATCCACATCGCATTGCCAGCGGCCTGTGCGACGACGCCGAGGATGGAGAAGATTCCGGCGCCCACCATTCCACCGATGCCGACGGAGACAGCGGCCGCCATGCCGATCTGGCCGGCGCTCGATTTATTTGGTGCGGTCTTAGCGGAATTCGCAGACATGGTGCCTCGCAGGTTTGCTTCCGCCTGCGTGGCAACCGCTCGTCCGGGTTGCTTATGCGATCAGCCCGCTGACGCGGTAAAGGCTAGCGAACCACCGTAACGATTTCCGTAATTCATCCCGAGATCCCGCGAGCGTGTGGCGAGGAGCTGCACCACACGATCGCTCGCGACATCCGGCCGGGCGCTGAGGGAAACTACTCGATCCCGAGCTTGGCCTTGAGGATCTCGTTCACCGCCTGCGGATTGGCCTTGCCACCCGAGGACTTCATCACCTGGCCGACGAACCAGCCGAGCATGCTCGGTTTCGCCTTCACCTGCTCCACCTTGTCGGGGTTGGCGGCGATGATCTCGTCCACGGCCTTCTCGATGGCGCCGGTGTCGGTTACCTGCTTCAGCCCACGCTTTTCGACGATCTCGGCCGGATCGCCGCCCTCGGTCCATACGATCTCGAACAGATCCTTGGCGATCTTGCCGGAGATCGTGCCCGCGCCGATGAGGTCGACGATGGCGCCGAGCTGCGCTGCCGTGACGGGCGAATCCGTGATGGACTTGCCTTCCTTGTTGAGGCGGCCGAACAGCTCGTTGATGACCCAGTTCGCCGCGACCTTGCCGTCGCGCCCCTGGGCCACCGTCTCGAAATAGTCGGCTGCTTCGCGTTCGGCGACGAGCACATTGGCGTCGTAATCGGACAGGCCGAACTCCTGCATGAAGCGCTGCTTCTTGGCGTCCGGCAGCTCGGGCAGGCTCGCTTCCAGCTCGCCGACAAAATCCATGGTCAGCTCGAGCGGGAGCAGATCGGGATCGGGGAAATAGCGATAGTCGTGCGCCTCTTCCTTGGAGCGCATGGAGCGGGTCTCGCCCTTACCCGGGTCGAACAGGCGCGTCTCCTGATCGATGGAACCGCCGGCCTCCAGGATGTCGATCTGGCGGCGAGCCTCGGTCTCGATCGCCTGGCCGATGAAGCGGATGGAGTTGACATTCTTGATCTCGCAGCGGGTGCCGAGCTTGTCGCCGGGCTTGCGCACCGAGACGTTCACGTCCGCGCGCAGGTTGCCCTTCTCCATGTCGCCGTCGGACGTGCCGAGGTAGCGCAGAATGGTGCGCAGCTTCGTCACGTACGCCTGCGCCTGCTTGGCGGAGCGCATGTCGGGCTTCGAGACGATCTCCATCAGCGCCACGCCCGAGCGATTGAGATCGACGTAGGAATAATCGGGATGCTGATCGTGGATGGATTTGCCGGCGTCCTGCTCGAGGTGCAGGCGCTCGATGCCGACGATCATCGTCTCGCCGTCGACGTCGATCTCGATCTCGCCTTCGCCTACGATCGGCTGCTTGTACTGGCTGATCTGGTAGCCCTGCGGCAGATCGGGATAGAAGTAGTTCTTGCGATCGAAGACGCTTCTGAGATTGATCTTGGCGTTGAGGCCGAGGCCGGTACGCACCGCCTGCGCAATGCACTCGGCGTTGATCACCGGCAGCATACCGGGCATTGCGGCATCGATCAGCGACACGTGGCTGTTCGGGTCGGCGCCGAAAGAAGTCGCCGCGCCGGAGAACAGCTTGGACTGCGAGGCGACCTGCGCGTGCACCTCGAGGCCGACGATGACCTCCCAGTCACCCGTGGCACCTTCGATCAGATTCCTGGCCTTGCTGGCCTTCGCCGTGTCCTGCATGGGCATGCTCCTTGGAAGCGCCCTCGTTATCGCAGGGCGTCGCCGGGGGCAAGCGGAACGGGGTTAGAAGCCAGGGTTGCTTCGTCTTCCTCCGATTCCAAGGGCTCGGGCGCGATTTTCAGGGGGTCGGCGTGGCGGCGCGACTTGCCCTCGAAATAGCAGCCCTCTTCGAGCACGAGCTTGCGATGGTAGATCTGGCCTTCGACGTTGCAGCCGGCGCCGAGGATCAATTCGCGCGCGTAGATGGCGCCCGAGAACTCGCCGAGGACCACGACTTTCTCGGCGACGACGAGACCTTCGACTTCGCCGCGCTCGGAAATCGTCAGCTCGGTGCAGCGAACTTCCCCATCGATCGAGCCCTCGATGCAAATCTGACCATCGAGCGACAGCGCACCGATGATCGTCACGGCCCGATTGATTACGAGAGACCCCCGCGCGGACCGCAGGCGGTCCTGGCTCAACTCCGTCATACGCAGCACCCCTGGACGAATGTTTCGCTTCGTCCCCGCTCGGACTAGCGATGGCGCAGGTAAGTGGCCCTTTTCGGGCAGTTCCGGGTCCGACAGGTGGCGGAGCGAGACCGTGAGGCGCGCGGCGCCCTCACGCCGGCGTTTATTTCGGCGACGGTGCGAGCCAATAGCCGAGGCCGGCCCACACGAGCCCGATCAAGAACTGCATCAGCAGGAGAGCAGCCTCTCCGCCCAGGGCATGTATGGGCAGCAGTCCAACGGCGGCCGCGAGCCAATAGACGGCGAAGCCGCATAGCGAGGCCGCAAACGCGGCAACGATGACCTTCTGCCACTGGTCAGCGCGCCGGCCCATGAGGAACGCAACGGCGATCACCACGGGATTGAGCAGGGCGATCTTGATCAGTGTTGCCGGGTCGAACGCGACGATTTCCATTAGAATTTCTCTACTGACACGGGCTGAAAACGCCATCGTTCAAGATGGTGTCGTGCTCTGGTCCGCTCCCTGCGCGCCGCCGAGCCTCGATGCCGAATGCTCGTGAGCCGATGGAAACTCCCGGGCCAGATCGGGCCGGACATCACTGCCCGCCGTTGCCTTCGATCTGACGGCGCAGCTTTTCTTCCTCGTACTGCACGAACCAGCCGATCATCTGTCGCCACAGCGCCTCGGTGAGTTCCGGCGGCAGGCCTTTGTTGGTTGCGTGGGCGCGGACCTTGTCGATCACCTGCTGGATGCGCCAGGGCACATAGGCCTCCTGCGGGTTCGACTTCAGCTGCCAGGCCCGGTCGACGAAGCCAAACCGCTCCGCGATGAGGTCGACGAGCGCGGCGTCGATGCGATCGATTTCCTCGCGCACCTCACTCATGTCGGCGCATTCCCGCGGGCGTTTGGTGGTCATCGGCGAAGTTCCCAGAAGTTCAGCACCGCTGCTTAGCACGCAAGCATACGGCAGGCCAACAACCGCAGACTAAGGTTATTGCCACAGGGCAGGCCGTTCCGGATTGACCTTTTCAAGCCGCCGGACCTGCTCATTTTGCAGCGAGAGGCACGCCGCTGGCGGATGTGCGCGATAAGCTGCATTGAGGGCGGTGACGCGATTACACCATTGGATCATCTCCGCATCCGCCAACTTCGGAACGGGCACTTCCAGAAGCCTCGTCTGCATGCGCGCAACGATGTTGGGATAATCCTTGCTGAATTGCTGGAGCTCCGCCTCGGGAATGTCGCTGACGGCAAGATGGACATCCTTGCCGCCGACCGGCACCACGTGCAGCGAGCCGATGTTGACAATCTCCCCGGCACGGACCTGGAAGCGGCCCAAGCTCTGTTTGTAAGAGCCCCACGCCCCCTTGCCGAGGACAGTGCTGTGATTGCCAATCGTGCAGATCAATTTGACAATGTGATACTCGCCCGGATCCAGCTCCGCGCGGATCATCGGTGAGGTATCCAGGAAGCTTCCCGAGCGTGCAGCGGCAGCCGCCTTGTAGACGTCACCGGACTGGCGCCCGATGTACACCTGGGTGTTGAAGCACGTCCCCATATCGACATGCATGACGACGCCCGCCTTGCCTGCGCTGGCAAGGCTTTCAAGGGTCGTTGCTTCGTTGATCGTCGCCCCGCAGCCAACAAGCAGTGCGATGGCAAATCCCAGGGTCAGGCAGCGTATCCACCCCACCGCACGCTCCAGCAGAAGGAATCGTGCGGCTGACCTTAAGGTTCAAACAGCCGGAGACAACGAGGTCTTCGCTGATTTCTTGGGACGAGCCGCCGTCTCTGTTCCGCCTTGCTGTCTATCGCCCGTTCACGCGGTCCACCAGCGCTCCGGCACGGTGAAGCGCCCGGCTGCGTCCTCGATCGCCTGGGCGGCGCGGAACAGCGTCGCCTCGTCGAACGGCTTGCCGATGAGCTGCAGGCCGAGGGGCGTGCCTTCGGCCGACAGCCCCGCCGGGACGGAGATGCCGGGGAGACCCGCCATGTTCACGGTGACGGTGAAGATGTCCTCGAGATACATCGCCAGCGGATCCCCGGACTTCTCACCGAAGCCGAAGGCGGGCGAGGGCGTCGTCGGCGTCAGCACCAGATCGACGGACTTCCAGGCCTCGTCGAAGTCGCGCTTGATGAGCGTGCGCACCTTCTGCGCCTTGAGGTAATAGGCGTCGTAGTAGCCGGCGGAGAGCACGTAGGTGCCGATGAGAATGCGCCGGCGCACTTCCTTGCCGAAGCCCTCGGCGCGCGTGTTCTCGTAGGTTTCGACGAGATCCTTGCCGGGAACGCGCACGCCGTAGCGAACGCCGTCATAGCGGGCAAGGTTGGACGAGGCTTCGGCGGGGGCCACGATGTAATAGGCCGGCAGGGCGTATTTCGTGTGCGGCAGGCTGATCTCGTGGATCGAGGCGCCCGCGGCCTTCAGCCAGGCGATGCCCTCCTGCCAGAGCTTGTCGATCTCCGCCGACATGCCCTCCACGCGGTACTCCTTCGGCACGCCCACGCGCAGGCCCTTCACGCCCTGCGTCAGCGCCGCCTCATAGTCGGGCACGGGTGTCTCGACGGAGGTGGAATCCTTCGGGTCGTGGCTCGCCATCGAGCGGAGCATGATCGCCGCATCGCGCACCGTCTTGGCGAGCGGGCCGGCCTGATCGAGCGAGGAGGCGAACGCGACGATGCCCCAGCGCGAGCAGCGGCCGTAGGTCGGCTTGATGCCGACGGTGCCGGTGAGCGCGGCGGGCTGGCGGATGGAGCCGCCGGTGTCGGTGGCCGTTGCGCCGAGGCACAGGTCGGCGGCGACGGCAGCCGACGAGCCGCCGGAGGAGCCGCCCGGCACGAGCTTGTCGTTTTTCAGCTTGCCGTCGGCGCCCTTGCGGCGCCAGGGCGAAACCACGGGACCGAATGCGCTCGTCTCGTTCGAGGAGCCCATCGCGAACTCGTCGCAATTGAGCTTGCCCAACATCACCGCGCCGGCATTCCACAGGTTGGCGCCGACGGTCGATTCGTAGGTGGGCGTGAAGTCGTCGAGGATCTTCGAGCAGGCGGTCGTGCGCACGCCCTTGGTGCAGAACAGATCCTTGTTGCCGAGCGGCAGGCCCTCGAGCGGGCGCACCTCTCCCGACTTCAGACGCTTATCGCTCTCCTTCGCCTGCGCTAGCGCCAGCTCGGGCGTCGGCAGCACGTAGGCGTTGAGAAGCGGATTGGCGCCATCGATCGCGTCGATGAAGGCCTGCGTCAGTTCGGTCGCCGAAATTTCCTTCTTGCGGAGCTTGTCGCGCGCCTCGGCGATGGTGAGCTTGGTCAGTTCGGTCACAGCGGCACTACTCCACCACCTTCGGCACCACGAAATAATGGTCTTCGACCATCGGCGCGTTCTTGACGATGTCGTCGGCGATCTCGCCGTCGTTGATCACGTCGGGACGCTTCTTGAGCTCGATCGGCACGACACGGGTCATCGGCTCGACCGTCGACGTATCGACCGCGTTGAGCTGCTCCACCCAATTGAGGATGCCGGACAGCTCCGCTTCGAGGCTCCTGGCCTCATCGTCGGAAATCCTGATACGCGCCAGGCGCGCGATGCGCCGGACCGTCGTCTCGTCGACCCGCATGGCTCCTCGCCGTTATGTTGAACGCCGCTCGGAAGAAATCGCCCGCACTCTTAGCCCCGGGAGGGAAGACGCGCAACTTGGCCTTCAGCGGCACATGCGCCTGACGTCAGGACCGCCGCCATTGCGACAAAAATGGCCCGAGAATGTCCGAAGCATCGTCTGTCCACGGCGAGAGGCCTCCGGCGTGGAAATCCTGTGCCCCGCGAAGCGCGCGGTAGGGATCGAGGGCCAGCGGGTCTTTTGCGAATACGGCGATCGTCGAGGAATTCTGCGCATAGGTGCCGTCCGCCTCGTCATCGGAGACGATCAGGCCCTTCAGCTCCGGAACCAGGGGAAGTGTCGCGCCGAGCACGCTGTCGAGGTCGAGGTAGCGATTGGAGATGTGCAGCACCACGACGCCACCGTCGGTGAGCTTGCGGGCGTAGAGTTGCAGCGCCTCCGCCGTCATGAGGTGCACGGGCACCGCATCGGAGGTGAAGGCGTCGACGATGAGCAGATCGAAGCTGTTGTCTTCCTCCTTGGCGAGCGTCAGCCGCGCATCGCCGATCACGACATCGAGCTTCGGCTGGCAGTTGGCGAGGAAGGTGAAGTGGTTCGATTTCGATGCGATGTCGACCACGATCGGATCGATCTCGAAGAAGCGCCATTCCTCATGCTTGCGCGAGTAACAGGCAAGCGATCCGGCACCGAGGCCGATGACACCGAAGCGGCCCGTGTCACCGATGGAATCGAGATGCGCCTGGGTGATCTTCACCGCCGCGGCCATGGGGCTGTCGGGGTAGTAGTACGTGCCTGGCGTCACATCGGCGATGATCTTGCCCCTGGCATCGCGAATGCGCTGCGCGCCGTGCAGCGTCGTGCCGTGGGTGAGGATGTTGAAATCTCCCTCCTCGGAAAGGCTGACACGGTAGACGCCGTAATAGCTGCGCTGCGCCTGCCCGCGCTTCACCGACGACGGCAACATGACGATGACGGCGAACATCAGCAATACGGCCGTCACCTGACGTGCACCGCGCCCCCAGAACAGGACAGCTGCGACCGCGAACACAAGCGCGATCACCGGCGTGATGCCCCATTCCCCGAACGTATAGCCATAGCTGGCGGCTAGAAGCGGGCCGCGCAGGATGAGGAGAAGTCCGACGGCGAGGATTCCCAGCATCCAGATCATTTCGCGGCGGAGCGAAACATTCTGCCCGAAGATGCCGGGGCGGCAGGCGAGCGAGAGCGCGATGAGCAGCGGATATTCGAATACCTCGGGGAAAATCCGCGGGGCAAGCAGTGCGGCGAAGAGGCCGCCCAGAACGCCGCCGAACGACATCCAGAGATAGAATTCGGTGAGATAGCGGGCACGCGGACGGGCAAGGAAGAGCGTGCGGTGCGCCATCAATGCCGCCAAGAAGAAAGCAGCAACGCCTGCGCTCGCCGTGAGGGTCCAATTATCGTGCTTGGTCTGCGACAGCTCCAGAAGCGCGAAGATGACGGCGGCGAACTGCAATGGCGCCAGCAGCCACATCGGCAGCGGGATGCGCGTCTGGAAGGCGAGAACGAACGTCGACAGGTAGAGCGCCAGCGGCAGCACCCATAGCAGTGGTGCCGAGGCGACGTCGGTGGAGACGTGCGTGGTAAAGGCGGTGAGCAATGCCGCGGGCACGAGCGCGAGGCCGCACCATACGGCGCGCTCGCGCCATGTCGGCGGCGCGCCCGCATCCTCGGCGGCCAATTGCTCGGCAACCGCGGCGCTCCCCGACCGGCTGCGCACCAGGACGAAGCAGGCGGCGATGGCCGCGATCAGCACGCAATAGAGAATAGTCCAGTAGCTGCTGAGCGCGGTGAGACCGAACGCCGGCTCGAGAAGAAACGGATAGCCCAGCAGGGCGATGAGGCTGCCGAGGTTCGAGGCGCCATAAAGAAAGTATGGGTCTTTCGCATGCGGATGGCCCGAGCGTGCAAACCAAGCCTGGAGAAGCGGCGCGTTGGCGGCGACGGCGAAGAATGGCAGGCCCACCGCTACGGTGAACAGCCCGAGCTGCCACAGGTAAGGATCCCCCGCGGGCGGCTCACGCCAGCCTTCCGGCAATCCGATTGGCAGCACGGTGAGCGCCAGCAGCGCGACGGCGATATGCACGAAGCCCGTGAAGGCCGGCGGCACGTTGCGGGTCAACAGATGCGCGTAAGTGTATCCGGCGAGCAGTGCGGCCTGGAAGAACAGCAGCGCCACCGCCCACACCGACGAGGAGCCGCCGAGAATTGGCAGCACCATCTTCGCGAAAATGGGCTGGATCGCGAACAGCAGAAAAGCGGAGAGGAAGGTGGTTGCGGCGAAGAGCAGCAGCGTGTTCGCGCCACTCTGCGACTGCGGAAGGGCCGCGCCGGGTGTCGCGGGTGGCACCATGCCGTCACCGGCCGACATCTGCTTTTCCTGCACGTCCATCCCCGCCATTATCGAACTCGCCACGGACCGCCTTGCGGCAGCTAGAGCACGATCGCTTCTCTTCGAACGCGATGCAGCTCCAGCCTTTTGACTAGACCGATGATCGACGCTTCGGACTGATAGGGTCC
>DASRYA010000068.1:0-8673 GCA_035687305.1 Hyphomicrobium sp.
CTCGCAGCCGCCGCGGTGCTGGGCGCCATGGCGGCTGGAACTGCCGCCACCGCCGCCGATTTTGGCCGTGCCGCTCCGGCGGTTCCTGTCTACCCGGCCTATGTGCCGGCCCAGTATGTCGTCGTGCCGCAGATCAGCTACCGCTGCATGCGCTGGACCGAGCGCTGCGACCGTCGCTGGGGCATGGGCTCGCCGCGTTTCGCACGGTGCATGTGGCGTCACGGCTGCTGAGCCGCCGCGCGACACTGAAAATCAGCCGAACGGGTGGGCAGCCATGCCCGCCCGTTTCGCTTTTCCGCGCGGTGTCTCGCTCACCGCGCCTTCTGCGCCTTGCGCAGGAACTTGCGGAACGCCGCCAGCGTCGGCGCGCTGACATGGTGCTCGATACCCTCCGCGTCGGCTTCCGCCGTATCCGCGTCCACGCCTAGCGCCAGCAAAACGTCCCGCACCACCTGATGGCGCTCGCGCGACGCGATCGCCAGCGCGTGGCCCTTATCGGTGAGAAAAATCGCTCGATACGGCTGGCTCGTGACGAGGCCGTCGCGCTGAAGGCGCTGTATGGCGTTGTTGACCGTCGCCTTTGTGACGCCGAGGCGCTCGGCGAGATCCACGACGCGCGCTTCGCCCATCTCTCCGATGAGATCGGCGATGAGCTCCACGTAGTCCTCCGCCAATTCCGACTGATGCGCATCGCGCACGCGCCTGAACTGCTCGGCGCGGCGCTGAGCCTCGCGCGCCCGGTCGCTGGCGCTGTCCATGTCGTCACCCCTGATCTGCCCTCGCCCGCAACCTATCCCATGCCCCTGTTGACGGCAAAGTTAGTCCAGGCTAACTAAAAGTTAGTTGAAGCTAACAAATTAAGCCGAGACGGGCTTCGCGGAGTTGCGGACGCCAGCATCGATGGGGGAGTTGATGAGTAGCCGTTATGTGATGAGAGCAGTGATTGCGTTTGGGTTGACCATTTCGGCGGGGGAGGCGTCGGGCGCCGACAAGAGCCAGTACTCGCTTTTCAACCCGACTCCGAAGCGCGCGATGCGCGATATGACGACCGATCGGCCGGATAAGACGGAAAGCCCGTTCACGGTCGACGCAGGCCACGTCCAGATCGAGACGAATGTTTTCGGCTTCAGCCGCTCCCACGCCGATGATGTGGGCGGCGTGCTCGATACCCATGAATGGTTCGCCACCAACGTTCGGATCGGCCTCACGAACAGCACCGAGATCAATCTCGTCTGGCAGCCCCACGGTAAGACGCATTACCGCCAGCCCGGTTCTCCCACGGTGCGCGCATCCGGCATCGGTGGCTTTGACATCCGCGGTAAGGTCAATCTTTGGGGCAACGACAGTGCGGCTGAGATCGGCTCAGCCCTTGCGCTCTTGCCATATGTCACGCTGCCGACCGATCCCGGCAACGGCATCAGTCCCGATCACGTCAGCGGCGGTTTGATCGTGCCGCTGGCGATTGAGCTGCCCAACAATTTCGGCCTCGGAGTGAACGGCGGCGTGGCTTGGATGCGCGGCGAGCCGACGGGAAAATACAACGTGGAATATCTCGCCACCGCGGCGCTGTCCTACGAATGGACCGAGCAGTTCGGCACCTACTACGAAATTGCCGCCAACTTCGGCGCTTCGGGGAATGAGGGAACCGCGCTCGTCCTCGCAACCGGATTGACCTACGCGATAACGGGCGACGTGCAGCTCGACGCCGGCATCAACTTCGGCGTGACCGGCGCCGCCGATCGCTACAACCCGTTCATAGGCATTGCGACGCGTTTCTGACTCCGGGCGAGCGCGATGCCATGAACGCAAAGCGCCCGGACAGCGGGCAGGCTGTCCGGGCGCAATGAATTTTCGGTGCTGGTCCGCCTTGCGGAGGATATCAGCGGCGGTGATCGCCACCGCGATGGTCACCGCCGCGATGGTCGCCCCGGTGATCGCCGCCACGGTGATCGCGCCGGTCCGGGCCGCGATGATCATGCCCGCGGTGTCCGGGCGGGCGGCTCCAGCGCTGCGGAGGTGCCCTCATGCCCTTCGGAGCATGATAGCCATCACGCCACCAGCCTGCGCGACGCGGACCCGCAGGCGGGGCATGCCAGCCGGCACGCGGACGGACGCGGTAGGAATACCAGCGGTCGCGGTCCTTATACCAGGGACGGCCGACATAGTAGCGGCCCCAGTAATCGCGCGCGGCGAACGTCACGACGGGAATGCGGAAAACGGAAAGTCCAAGATCGGGGAGCGCGACCATGTTGCCGCGATAGTCGAACGCGAGATACTCGCTATAGACCCAGCCGCGTTCGGGTCCCCAACGCACATCGCACCAGGACTCGTCACGCAGACAGCCCTCGATGTAGATGGGCGCACCTTCGGGAATGACGCCGATGCTGGGAAAATCGATATCCGGCCCGGTGCGCATATTCACATTGGCCGTGGAATAGCCCGGCTCGGCGTGGGCCGCCGCTACGCCGAGAGTGGCCAAGGCCACCAGCGTGGCGAGTAGTCTTCGCGTCCTCATCTTGGGGGTGTGCTCCTTATTTCTTGGGGGGGGGGTGTCTTCTGCATACGACAATCAGAAACGAGGCGGGGTCATGGCGTGTTATGGAAACGCCGCGCGCTGCCTCGGTCCGTCGCTGGAGGCGGAATTCCTTCTGAGCATCCGCAGATGAACCGGAGATGAAAGCGCCGGGAAAGGTTCCCGCCTGAGTCGCTGCACGGCGATGCCTGGCGGCGCCCGTCACCGATCCGCCTCGCCAGTCGCAGCGGCCCGCTGCAGTGCAGGATGTACAACTTCAGCCGGCGGGCGCAATCTGTTTGAATTGCTCAGTGAACGTCGGGGGGCGTTGCCGTGCTTTTCAAATCATTTGCCCATTGGGTGCTCATTTCGTTCGGACTTTTTGTTCTGCTCGTATCCGGCACCGCGTTGACGCTCATCGCGGTCAAAATGCAGTGGCTCGGCGAAGGAGCCACTCTGTGGGTCGCCTGGGCTCAGGACGGTCTCGCCCATCTGTATCGCTTCAACGCGGGCGAGATTGACGGGGCGACAAAGCTGATTGGAGCAGGGGCCACCGTGCTGGGTGCCGTGTGGACCATCCATAAGGGATGGCACTACGCGCAGCGCAACCTGCCGAAGCGAATTGAGGACTTCAACGACCTGCTGGAGGAAGAGAGTAGGCGGCGGCGTCCTGCATCGATAGCGGCGCTCGCCGATGGTACGTCAATCGCCATGCCGGAATACGCCGCCCCGACTTGGATCGAACGCGCGTGTTACATCATCTTCAATCCACGCTGGCAGCGAGCACAAAATGCCTGTCGCAGGGTCGACTGGCATAAAAACGCCTTCAGCGTATTCACATCCAGTCGCCTGCGCTGCCGCACAGAGCTTGTGACGGCGCTCCTCGAGCATGGCGCCGAGCTTTCCCGCGGGAGGCAAGGCCAGCAGGCTCTCGATGCGTTTCGGGAAGCTCTCAGATTAAGTCGGTCCGATTTGGACGCGCTCGAGCTGGCCGGCAGGCAAGCCTTCGTGCTCGACCAGCGCGCTGACGCTCTTGCGCATTTTCAAACTATGGAAGGCGTTGCCGCACGGCAGGTGGCCGTCGTGAGACAAGCCCGCGCCATGAGGTTTCAGGCGGAAATCCTGAAGGTCGGGCCGGGTCGCGAACCGCTGCTCGCGCGAAATATACTCAAAAAAGCTACCGAGATTTTGCGCAATGCCCATGCCCTCGACGAGGCAACGCGGGCACGCGAGCTGTGTCTCGCATACGGCCAGCTTGCCGACGTGCAAATGCTGCGCAACGTCTTGACGAGCGCACGCACGGCGCTGACGCGCGCTCAAGAGCAATGTGCCCGGCTCGACGACGAAGGCCCCCCGCCCATGAAGAGCTGGCTCGATGGCCTCGGCCGCCGCTTGAACGAAATCACGCAGGAGAACGATAGCGAATACGACGGCGACGACGCAGACGGCGACGACGCGGCGTCCTCACAGGCCCCACAACCACCCGATAGCGCGTCCGGCGACAAAAGCGGCGGTTGAGGCCATCAACGCGTTGAGCACGGAGCCCGCAAGCAGGATGGACTGAGCGGCAACGTTTGCCTGCGCAGCGTAACGCCCATAATGCGCCTGATGCTGATTGAGCGAAACCAGCACGAGCGCTGCCGCTGCCGCGCCGGCCGCCCAGGGGCTGATACCGAGCGCCCCCGCAAGGCACGCGGTGAAAATGGCAAAGAAGCTGAACGCGCTGCGCAGACGGGGCATGGATGAGTCTCCGAATCAACGCGCACTGGCACCCATCTCGGCGCGCCCGCCGAGCTGGATCAAGCAGCTCCGCGAAGCGCGGTGCATAAGTGCAGGCAACGCGCGATCTAACCCATCGTTTCCTCGACGTAAAAAAGTAACGGCCGCGCGAGAGCCCGCGCGGCCGTTTGTCCGGTTCGAAACGAGTGCGTTGTCCTAGAGCCGTTCCGGTTTGGGTGGAAACGCAGAACGGCTCTAGCTGATTGTTTGGTCGTGCTTCTTATCGGAAAACCAGTTCCCGCCTTTCCGGAAGCACTCTTCTTTGCCGTGCTTCTTATCGGAAAACCGGTTCCCACTTTTCCGGAAGCACTCTAGCCGAGGCGCTGCTCCAGCGCGGAAAGCTCATCGTTCAGTCTTTGCGGCAGCTTGCCGCCGAAACTGGCAAAGTGCTCGCGGATCGACGGCAGCTCCGACTTCCATCCCTCGCGGTCGACGCTCATGAGATCCCGCATGTCGCTGGGATCGACGGCGAGGCCGCTGGTGTCGAGCGATCCATCGGCCGGCAGGCGCCCGATCGGCGTCTCGGTGGCGGCGGCTCGGCCGTCGCAGCGCTCGAAGATCCACTTCAGCACGCGGCTGTTGTCCGAGTAACCCGGCCACATGAACTTGCCCTTGGCGTTCTTGCGGAACCAGTTGACGTAGAAGATCTTCGGCATCTTCTCGCCGCCCTTCTCGCCCATCCTCAGCCAATGGGCGAAGTAATCGCCCATGTGGTAGCCGCAGAACGGCAGCATCGCCATCGGGTCGCGGCGCAACTCGCCCACCTGGCCGGCGGCGGCGGCGGTCTTCTCCGAGGCCATGATGGAGCCGAGGAATGTGCCGTGCGCCCAGTTGAGCGCCTCCATGACGAGCGGCACCGTCGAGGCGCGGCGGCCGCCGAAGAGGATGGCGTCGATCGGCACGCCCTTCGGATCTTCCCACTCCGCCGCGATCACCGGACACTGGCCTGCGGGTGCGGTGAAGCGCGCATTGGCGTGCGCGGCATTGCGCCCGCAGCCGGGACGCCAGGAGCGGCGCATCCAGTCGACGAGGTGCTCGGGCTCCTGTTTCGTCATGCCCTCCCACCATGCATCCCCGTCGTCGCTCAGCGCCACGTTCGAGAAGATGATGTTGCTGTGCAGCGTGCACATGGCGTTGAAGTTGGAATCGTTGCCCGTGCCCGGCGCCACGCCGAAGAACCCCGTTTCCGGGTTGATGGCATAGAGGCGGCCGTCCTCGCCGAACTTCATCCAGCAGATGTCGTCGCCGATGGTTTCCGCCTTCCAGCCGGGGATCGTCGGCACGAGCATCGCGAGGTTGGTCTTGCCGCAGGCCGACGGGAAGGCGGCGGCGACGTACTTCACCCGGCCTTCCGGATTGGTGAGCTTGAGGATGAGCATGTGCTCGGCCATCCAGCCCTCGTCCCGCGCCTTCACCGATGCGATGCGCAGCGCGTGGCACTTCTTGCCCAGCAGCGCGTTGCCGCCGTAGCCCGATCCGTATGACCAGATCTCGCGCGTTTCGGGGAAGTGCGAGATGTACTTCGTTTTATTGCACGGCCAGGGAACGTCGGCGGCGGTGTTGGATGCCAGCGGCGCGCCCACCGTGTGCATGCCGCGCACGAAATCGTCGGAATGGCCGAGCGCCTGCCATACTTTCGATCCGACGCGGGTCATGATGTGCATGTTGGCGACAGCGTAGGCGCTGTCGGTCACCATCACGCCGATGCCGGCGATGGGCGATCCGATGGGCCCCATCGAGTAGGGCACGACGTACATCGTGCGGCCGGTCATGGCGCCGTTGAAGAGCTGGGACAGCGTCGATTTCATCTGCGCCGGATCGCGCCAGTTATTGGTCGGTCCCGCATCGTCCGGAGAGCGCGAGCAGATGAAAGTCTGATCTTCGACACGCGCAACGTCAGCGGGATCGGAGCGAACGAGGATCGAGTTGGGCCGCAGATCTTCATTGAGCCGTATGGCGGTTCCGCCATCGACGAGCGTCTTCACAAGCGCCTGATATTCCTCGGGCGAACCATCGCACCAATAGACGCTTTCGGGCTTGAAGAGCGCTTTCGCCTCCTCGACGAAAGCCAATACTTTGTGGTTCGTCGTGGGGGCTACACCGTATCGGGCACCTGCGCTGACGGGTGTTTGAACGTTCATCTGTGGCGTTTCCTCGAAGCTCGTTTTCTGCGGGACGTAGCTTTCGTTTGCAGAGCTAACATTCAAACGGAATGCGTTTCAAGCAATTGCACCGCCGCGCTTAATTATTGGGGCGCCGCGTTTTGCATTGCATTCTGAGCAGATGCAGCACGCTGCAAATCATCGAGCGAAACGGCGGGGAAATAGATGCCTTCCGCATGCTCTTTCCACCATGCCCGCCGCGATGTCGTTGCATCGGAAAAACGTTGCGTTGAGAGATCGATACGCACGCGCTGAGGCGGTTGTTCAGGGAACGGATTGATCGAGAAGAGAGCGAGCACGTGCGGGCTGCCCTCGAGAATGCGCTGCAGCAAACGCGCGATCCATCGCTGTCCGCCCGCATTGCCGTAGGCGGCAAACCACAGCTGCCAATCGAGGCGCGGCTGATAGGGAATGTTCCATCCCGGTGCGCGGTCGGGCGGACCGGGGAGGAAGGGCAGAACGTATGGCTGCCACGATCGCCCGTCGTTCGAGCCCAGGATCGTGAGCGCCGGCCGCGTGGTGGTGACGGTTGCGAACAGGCCGTAGGGGTTCGCGATCAGAAACGGCGCCACCGCTTCGCTCAGTGTTCCCGCGAGCGGTATGTTGCGCCCTGAAAGCGGCGCATAGATCTGGTTCGCTCCAACCGGAATGAGAACGAGCGCGGCGGCCGCCGCTACGATGTTCGCAAGGCGTCCCGGCCGCGGCGCCCAGTTCGCTATTTGCGAAGCGAGCCGCCTCGGGCTGACGTAGCGCAGCGCCTGATCGTCGAGAAGGAAGACGCACAGCAGCACCGTCAAGAGGTTGAACCAGTTATAGCTGCCGGTCAGCATGATCGCCGTTTGCAGGATGACGACGAGCCCCGCCGCCACCATGCGCGGACGCCGCGGCATGAAGATCATCGCGACGGCGAAAAGCTCGATCACCAGCGTCGCAGCGGTTGCGAACGCGAGCAGCCAATGGGGAAGCTGCGCAGCGTAGTAGGCGAGGGGAGATGGCAGCGGCTGGGTGAAGAGGTGATAGTCGAGCGCCGTGAGATCGCGCCATGTCGGATCCGCCGAGATGATCTTTGCAACACCGGCAAGAAAGAGAAAGCGGAACAGCAGCAGCCGGAACAGCCACACGGTGAGGCGCGCCCCGCCGGTGAGAAAAATGGCGAGGAAGCTGGTTTCGACTAGCAGCATGTCCCACTGATAGTTGAGAAAAATCTGTCCCGCGTAGATGAACGACAGATAGAGCGCGAAAAGCCCGATGAGCGCCGCGCGCTGTGCAACGCCGATTGTCAGCAGCACCGCGAGCGCAACGCCGGTCCAGGCGCCGGCCATCAGCGCGCCGTCGCTGCCGTCGAGCCAGAACAGCGTCGGCAGGTGCCAATAGGCGCTCGATCCCCAGCCCTGGTACGCGGCGGCAAGATATTCGCCGACCGGCAGGATGCCCGCCTCGCCGACGAGCCCCCGCACCTGAACGAGGAGCGATGCGAAAGCGGCCAGATAGATGAGCCCGAGACCGCGCAGAAACAGCCACGAGACGAGCGCATACCGCGCCGGCTCGAGTCTGCGCCCCCACAGCGTATGCGTAATTCCGGCGAGCAATCCGCGGTGCGTCGAGAGAAATCCGTAGGCGGCCTCGCTCAGTCCTGCCGCGCCGGGCACGTGCCGGTAGAGCCGCCACCACGCGCCGTGACCCGGCACGAGGCTCAGCAGTTTATAGGTCGCCGCCGCGCCGCTGAGCGTGGTGCCATCGGGGAAGATGAGCTGCGTCGCCCTTTCGAACGCCTCGCGCGGGATCGCGGGGAAATCGGTCGCCGCCTCTTGATACGGCCTATAGGCAACCCGGTCGCCGGTGAGCTGCCGCCAGTAGTCGACCCACGTCCGGCAGATGCCGCACGCGCCATCGAATACGAATATCGCTTCCACAGGCGCAATCAAGATCACACGTCCCGTGCAGCTTCGGCATCCCCCACGCGCCATTGGAGGCAGCGTCACGGCTCGCCCGTCAAGGTATGGAGACGCCACCTTGATCCGCCCATGCGTCTTCGCAAACGACAGACGCCGCCGGTACCCCTTCGATTGTAGGAGACGCATTGTCCTTGTCGCCAGCCGCGAAGCATACCGATCCCCTTGACGGCGCACGCGGTGAGACCCTTATTCATCCCGTCAGCCGGCTGGACGGCCGCTGCCGGATTGCCGGGCGTCTATGGCCCATTGCGCAACCCGGTGGAGG
>DASRYA010000069.1:0-6900 GCA_035687305.1 Hyphomicrobium sp.
GAGCGTGGTGCGGGCGGAGGGATTTGAACCCCCACGCCTTGCGGCACTGGAACCTAAATCCAGCGCGTCTACCAATTCCGCCACGCCCGCGCGTCGCCCCCGCCTTCAGGCCGGCTTTGAGCCAGTCCAATCACGCCTCAAGGGCGATCTCTGCGGCTGTCGGGATCGATCAAGGCGAAGATATATCTGGCGGCGCCTGCAAAAGGCAACGCCCTTTACGGCAGAGCCGCCGTCCTGCGCTCAAAATAACGGCTAAAGTCATGCCGCTTAAGGTGAATCGGCGCGCGGAAGCGATCCGATCGTGCCAATGCGGGCGCCGCAGTCCCACACGGCCCGAGGGACGATCGACGCAGATCAGCCCGGCTAGCTATCGGTGGGATCGGGCACCGCGGACGAGGCGTCGGGCTCCGGGCTGCATTTCCGGGCAGCCGACCTCACGCCCTTCCGTCCCATGCGGCATCCCCTGCTTCCTGTCGACCGGCGCCGTATTGCGAGGCCATGGGCGCGGGGTTAGGTTCGCCCGCATACTTAACGGAGTTGCCCCCTTGCTCCCCCGCCCCAACGTCGCCGCCGCCGTCGGCCGCACGCCGCTCATCCGCCTCCGCCGCGCCTCAGAGGAGACCGGCTGCACGATCCTCGGCAAGGCCGAGTTCATGAACCCCGGCGCATCCGTGAAGGATCGCGCGGCCCTCGGCATCATCCGCGATGCCATGGACAGCGGCCGCCTCAAGCCCGGAGGCACGGTGGTCGAAGGCACCGCCGGCAACACCGGGATCGGCCTCGCCGTCCTCGGCAATGCCCTCGGCCTGCGCACGGTGATCGTCATTCCCGAAACCCAGTCGCAGGAGAAGAAAGACGCCCTGCGCATGCTCGGCGCCGACGTCATCGAGGTGCCGGCCGTCCCTTACCGGAACCCCAACAATTACGTGAAGTATTCTGCCCGCCTCGCCGAAACATTGGCGCGGAGCGAACCGAACGGCGCCGTCTGGGCCAATCAATTCGACAACACCGCCAACCGCGACATCCACGTCACCACCACGGCGGAAGAGATCTGGGCAGATACCGAGGGCAGCGTCGATGGCTTCGTCTGTGCGGTCGGCTCCGGCGGCACGCTCGGCGGTGTCTCCCGCGGTCTCAAGGCCAAGCGCGCGGGCATCCGCATCGCCCTCGCCGATCCGCCGGGATCAGCACTTTATTCTTTTTATACGGAAGGCGAGTTGAAGGCCGAGGGCAGCTCCATCACCGAGGGCATCGGACAGGGCCGCATCACACGCAACCTCGAAGGCGCGGCCATCGACACCGCCTTCCGCATTCCCGACGCAGAAGCCATCGGGCACGTCTTCGCGTTGACGCACGAGGAAGGCCTGTGCGTCGGTGCTTCGAGCGGGGTCAATGTCGCAGGTGCGGTGCGGTTGGCCCGCCAGCTCGGCCCCGGTCATACTATCGTGACGATCCTGTGCGACAGCGGCACCCGCTATCGCTCGCGGCTTTTCAACCCGGCGTTCCTGGAAGCCAAATCGCTGCCGGTTCCCGCCTGGCTGCGTCAGGAGCGGGTGACGCTACCGGAAGTTTTCGCCGCCGATTAAGGCGCAGCGGCGCAATAGCGGCCTTAGCGTCCTTGCGGGTCCCGCCGCTTTTGCCTATGTCGCTAGCAATGCGGCCGCGCCAGCTGCAACACCCGTGTTCACAAGCCTGTAAGAGAGGGAAACGTGCCGGAAAGTACGAAGAAATGGATGGTCGATACCGATTGGCTCGCCTCCCATCTCGATGCGCCCGACCTCATCATCTTCGACGCAAGCTGGCACCTGCCCTCCGCGGGCCGTGACGCAAAGGCCGAATACCTTGCCGAGCACATTCCCGGTGCGCTTTTCTTCGACATCGACGACCTCACCGATGAGAAGTCCTCACTGCCGCACATGCTGCCCTCGACGGTGAAGTTCGCTTCACGCATGAAGAAGATGGGCATCGGCGATGGCATGCGCATCGTCGTCTACGATAGCCTGGGACTGTTCTCCGCAGCGCGTGCATGGTGGACGTTCCGCGCCATGGGCCACGAGGATGTCGCCGTGCTCGATGGCGGCCTCAAGAAATGGAAGGCGGAAGGCCGCGCGCTGGAAGACGGCGCCCCGCCGAAGCGTACCGAGCGCCACTTCACGCCGCAGATGAACTCTGCACTCATCCGTGACATGGACGACATGAAAAAAGCCATCGCCAAGCGCGCGCAGATCGTCGATGCGCGATCTGCGGCACGCTTCGAGGGCACCGAGCCTGAGCCGCGCGCCGGCCTGCGCAGCGGTCACCTTCCCGGCTCGCGCAACGTGCCCGCGCAGTCGCTCATCAACGGGGATGGGACGCTGAAATCGGAAGCCGAGCTCAGCAAGATCTTCAGCGATGCCGGCATCGACTGGCGCCAGCCGGTCGTCACCACGTGCGGCTCGGGCGTTACCGCCTCGATCCTGTCGCTGGCGCTTGCGGTGCTCGGCCAGACGAACGCAGCCGTCTACGATGGAAGCTGGGCGGAATGGGGCATCGACGGCAACGGCCTGCCGATCGAGACCGGCCCTGCACGCGAGCTGACCTCCTAATTCCGGCGCCGCCGCGAAAGTCCAACGACCACCGGTAAGGCGCGATTTATTCGCGCTTTATTTTTTGCCGTGCGGTCGCAGCGCGTATTCTTCCGGCCGATGCGAGGGTCGATGTCGAAGCTCACTCGTCCGAGGCGACGGTCTCACCGATGTGGGCGAGGATCGCGCGCGCCATGGCGGCGGCGCGGTCCACCGGGAGGTCGATCGCCGTCGTCTCACCCAGCTCGTCGATAAAAATCGCAACCTGTCCGTGGCCACGCTCGGTGACCTCGATAGAGCCGCTCGGCGTCTCGCATGCGAAGATCGCCATCCTATTCCCTCTCTCGTGCCAGCCAGTGGATTATGACGGCCGCACGGCCTTGCCGAACCGCGCGGAGCCTAGGGCACAGCGGATACCGCTTGCAAGGTCGCATGGCTCCTCGCCGCGATCGATACGCCGCAACGAAGCAGCACCCTCGGAGGCTAACGCTTCCCTCCCCGGTCTGACGATGCCGCGGCAGCGGAGCCCCGAAATAATCCCGGCATTTGCGGCTACAGGCGGCGCGTCGCCTTGACCGCGACGCCCGCTGGCGCCTAAAAGCACCGCTCGCACTGAGGGCCCGTAGCTCAGGGGTAGAGCACCTGACTTTTAATCAGGGTGTCGATGGTTCGATCCCATCCGGGCTCACCAGTGTTTTCAATTGGTTAGCGTAAAACGAACAGAGAACACGCACTCTGATTTTTCATCATCAAAAGTCTCACGTGAGACTTTCCCGCGTTTTCGACTGCTCCAGCGGGCGTGAATACGCGAGCCTCAAGGGATCGAGCGTGCCGGCGCCATCGGCTTCTTTGTGATCTCGTAGCCTGCCTGCCACGCGTAGCTCCCTGACGATGACGCAGGCGGGTGCTTCTCGACTCGCGCGTTCGCTGCGCATCACCTGCGTCCATTCCATCCATGCGCCTTTAGACCGTTAGCCACGGCCCTGGCCGATGGGATATGAGGGCCGCCATGGACGACAGGACCGGACGAGATGCCGCCGGGAACGCGGTGAAGGTGCACCCCGGCGCGCAGCAGCGCCGCGAGGCGCTGATTCCGCCTGCCGATCGCATCAAGGCCATCGGCCTCATGTGCGCCGCCGTCGCGCTGTTCTCAGCCCTCGATACTTCGGCCAAATATCTCGCCACAGAAGCGGGGCTGCCCGTGGTGCAGATCGTCTGGTCGCGCTTCCTCGGCCAGTTCCTCATCATGATGACGATGCTGTCGGCGCTGCCGCTATCGGCATTTCTGCGCACGCACAAGCTGAAGCTCGAGCTATTGCGCTCGCTGCTCATGGTCTCGACCACAGCCTTCAATTTCCTCGCGCTGCGCCACCTGCGGCTCGATCAGTCGATCTCCGTCGTCTTCATGGCGCCGCTGCTGGTGGCGCTGCTCGCCGGTCCGGTGCTCGGCGAATGGGTCGGCTGGCGGCGCATGATCGCCATCGGCACCGGTTTCATCGGCGTGCTCATCGTCGTGCATCCAGGCGTCGGCGCGTTGCATCCGGCGTTCCTGCTGGCGTTCGGATCGATGCTCGCCTACGCCTTCTTCATGCTGCTGACGCGCTTCCTCGCCGCGCACGACACCCCGCTCGTAATGCTGTTCTATTCCGTGCTGCTCGGTGCCTTCGGGCTCGCACCGTTCGCCATCTGGCAGTGGGTCTGGCCCGCGTCACCGGGTGCCTGGGCGCTCCTGTGCGTGCTCGGTGTCTTCGGCGGTCTCGGGCATTACCTATTCATTCACGCCTACCGGCTGGCGCCGGCATCGAGCGTGGCACCGTTCATCTACGTGCAGATCCTCACGATGGTGCTGTTCGGCTTTCTCGTATTCGGCGACCTTCCCGACATCTGGACGCTTGTCGGTGCATCGGTGATCGTCGCGTCGGGCATCTACCTGCTGAACCGGGAACGCGCCGTACGCACGGACGTCGCCGCGACGGATCCGATCTGACCCTGCGCGATGGATTTCGCCCTCAGCCGTCGCCTTCGATACGGGCGAGCGTCTCCTCGGCCCACGCGCTGAAGCGCCCCTCGGCGATGGCCGCGCGCATCGCCGCCATCAGCTCCTGATAGAACGTCGTATTCACCCACGACAGCAGCATCGCGCCGAGGTATTCGCCCGAGCGGACGAGGTGATGCAGGTAAGCGCGCGAATAATCACGCGCTGCGGGACATGCGCTTTGCGGATCGAGGGGCGCGGTGTCCTCCGCATGCTTGGCGTTGCGCAGGTTCACCTTGCCGTTCCAGGTGAACGCAAGGCCATGGCGGCCATTGCGCGTCGGCATCACGCAGTCGAACATATCGATGCCCCGCGCCACCGATTTGATGAGGTCGGATGGCGTACCGACACCCATCAGATAGCGCGGCTTCGTCGCCGGCAGATGCGGCAGCACACTTTCCAGCGTGCGCAGCATCAGCTCCTGCCCCTCGCCCACTGCGAGCCCACCGACGGCATAGCCGGGCAGATCCATGCCGACCAGCGCTTCGGCGGAGCGACGGCGCAACTCCGGATCGACGCCGCCCTGCACGATGCCGAACAGCGCCTGGCCCGGTGCGGCACGGTCGGCGAATGCGCGCTGCGCACGCGCCGCCCAGCGCAGCGACAGCTCCATCGCGCGCTCGGTCTCACGCCGTTCGGCGGGCAGCTCGATGCACTCGTCGAGTTGCATCTGGATGTCCGATCCGAGCAGGCACTGGATTTCAACGGCGCGCTCCGGCGTCAGCATGTGGCGCGAGCCGTCGATGTGGGAGGCAAAGCGCACGCCTTCCTCGGTCACCTTGCGGATCTTCGACAGCGACATCACCTGGAAGCCACCGGAATCGGTCAGGACCGGGCCATCCCAACGCATGAAGCTGTGCAGCCCGCCGAGGCGCGCGACGCGCTCCGCGCCCGGACGCAGCATCAGATGATAAGTATTGGCGAGCACGATGTCGGCACCCGCTTCCTTCACCTGATCGAATGTGAGCGCCTTGACGGTGGCAACGGTGCCGACCGGCATGAACGCGGGCGTGCGCACGATCCCGCGCGGCGTGACGACCTCACCGCGACGCGCCAGGCCATCCTCGCTCAACAGCCGGAAACCGAAGGTCTTCACCTGCTCTTGCATGCGCTACAGTCCGTCTCTCTCATTCATTCGCCGCGCCCGGCGCTTCGTGCTGGCCATCATGCCGGAACAGCAGCGAAGCATCGCCGTAGGAATAGAAGCGATAGCCCGCAGTGATGGCATGCGCATAGGCAGCGCGCATACGGTCGAGGCCCGCGAAAGCCGACACCAGCATGAACAGCGTCGAGCGCGGCAGATGGAAGTTCGTCATCAGCGCATCGACGGCGCGAAACCGGTAACCCGGCGTGATGAAGATATCGGTCGTGCCGCTGAAGGGTTGCAACTCGCCCGAATGCGCCGCCGATTCCAACAGGCGCAATGATGTGGTGCCCACCGCAACGATACGCCCGCCCCGCGCGCGCACGCCGTCGAGCGCGGCAACCGTCGCAGCATTCACCTCGCCCCACTCCGCGTGCATCCTGTGCCCGGAGGTATCTTCCACCTTCACCGGCAGAAACGTGCCGGCACCCACGTGCAGCGTCACGAAATGACGGGAGATGCCGCGGGCATCGAGGGCGGCGAAAAGCTCGGGCGTGAAGTGCAGCCCCGCGGTCGGCGCCGCGACCGCGCCGTCGTTCGCCGCATAGACGGTCTGATAGTCCGTACGATCGGCCGCCTCGACACCGCGCTTGCCCGCGATATACGGCGGCAGCGGCATCTCGCCGACGGTAGCGATGGCTGCATCGAGATCGGGACCGGCAAGATCGAACGCCACCTCGACCTCACCCGCTTCGCCCCGCTTTATCAGCGTGCCGTCGAGCGTGCCCGTCATGCACATTTCGCCGTCATGACCGAAGTGGAGCCGGTCGCCCGCTTGCAAGCGCTTCGCGGGCCGTGCGAGGGCGCGCCAGCGATCCGGTGAGAGACGTTCGATCAGCACCAGCGCAACATTCGCCGATAGCTCACCGCGCCGGCGCACCCCGCTGATGGCCGCCGGGATCACGCGCGTATCGTTGAAGACGAGCGCATCTCCCTCGCGCAGCAGCAGGGGCAGATCGCGCACACCCCGATCTTGGAATGGCGCGTGATCTGGCGGAACGACAAGCAAGCGGGCGCTGTCACGCGGGACGGCGGGATGCAGCGCGATGCGGTCCTCGGGCAGGGCAAAATCGAACAGGTCGGTACGCATCGGGCGCGGATAAGTATGTCGCTATCTGATTGCCGGTATTGACTTTCGACAATTACCGGTTGTGTAT
>DASRYA010000070.1:0-13652 GCA_035687305.1 Hyphomicrobium sp.
ACAAGGTGCTCCTCGAATACGGTGTGCCGATGATCGACGAGGACAACAAGCCCATCACGGCGCCGCGGAGCTGATAGGTCAGAAGCGTCTGCGGAACGCCCCTCGCGTCCGTGCGACAACCGCACAATCCCGTCTCACGAAAAAAGCCGGCGCCACGCGCCGGCTTTTTCTTTTGGATAAAGGCGTGCGCTCGCTTTTTGATTGGACCGATGATCCACGCGTCGGACTGATAAGGTCCGTGCTTCCGGAAAAGTGGGCACCGGTTTCCGATGAGAAGCACGGGCAAAGAAGTGCTTCCGGAAAAGTGGGCACCGGTTTTCCGATAAGAAGCACGAGCAATCAAAGACATAGAGGCGTGCTGCGATTCAACGAAAAGCAGTACGGCTAAGGCGCCGCTCAATGCAGCTCCTGGTGGGAGCTGCCGCCAGCGTCATGGCGCGTCCGGAGCTGTGCCGCGCGCAGCGACGGCCGAAGGGCCCGCGCGCGCCAACTTTATCGCTCGGGCACGCCTGCCGTCCGAGGTGATGCCCACTCCCTGCGCACCGCTGCGGTCGTCCAGGGAGCGCGTCAGCGGGATACTTCGGCGGCCGACCGCATCGGCCTACGATCCGATAGTTACGCGGGGAGCCGATGACCACTTCGCATCCGCGCGCGCCAGCTTGCGCCGTACGAAATGATCCGCAGCGGCACAGCGAGCCTATTGAAGGTCCCGCCGTCCCGCGCGATCCTGCGGGGATGGACGAAATCATCCGCGCACCGCGCTACCCCGCCACTGCGCCCTCAACCATATATCCGCCGTCTGCTCCGTTGCCGGTTCTCCGCGCGGATAGGGCTGACGCGTACGGCGGGCCGCAGGTGCTGAAACCTCGCGAGCTTGAACTGCGGCGTCGGCCTACCTGGCTAGTGGGGCCGTGCACAACGCTGCTCTGGGCGGCGGTGCTGCTTCTCTTCGCGCCGCCCGCGCCGTCCTATGCAGGCGATACGCCATCCTCCGCTCAATCGGCGGCGGGCCCATCGTCCTCCACGCCATCCTCGTCCGCAATGGAAGGACCGGCGCCGCATCCGGACATTCCGCCGGCGCCGCCACCTGCCAGTGCGTCATCGGCACCCGTCGAGGAACCGCCCGGTTACCGCATGGAGGATTTCCGCACACCTGTGCCGGCGACGCTCCGCGGCACCCATGTGCTGACGAATGATGATGCGGCCGACCTGTGGAACCGGAACGGCGCCGTCTTCATCGATGTCTATCCGCAGGCGCCGAAGCCGCCGAATTTGCCCGCAGGCACGTTCTGGCGCGATCCCGTGCATCGCAGCATCGAGGGCGCGGTGTGGATGCCGAACGTCGGCTACGGCGCGCTCTCGCAGGAGATGGATGATTATTTCCGTGCTCGCCTCGATACGCTTTCGCACGGCAAACGCGATGCGCCGCTCGTATTCTTCTGCCTCAAAGATTGCTGGATGTCGTGGAACGCCGCAAAGCGCGCGCTCGAATATGGCTACACGAACGTTCTGTGGTTTCCGAACGGCACGGACGGCTGGCAGGAACTCGGCTATCCGCTCGTTGCGGTGAAGAAACTGCCGTAGGTGCTACAGCGGCGAGGCGGCATAGAATGCAAGGCCGCCTCGCGATGAACTCCAAATCTCCGGCAGCTTCAGAGCTGCAGCGCGTTTCTTTACGGTGCCGTGCAACGGAGGCATCGCGAGCCTTCACGCTACGGCGCTGGCGGCGGTGCCGGACGGGGCGCGGTCGTCGGATTCGGGGTTGGCACTGCCGGCGATGTCGACGGCGTAGGAGCCGGCGTCACGGTCTTGACCGAAGGGCCGGCGTTCGTGTCTCCAACCTGTGTGCGATCGCCGAAAGCGTAGAACAACGCCATCAACGCAAGGACGACCGCAGCGGCGAAAATCAGCGGCATCGCGCTGTTGCTCCAGCTCTCGAATGTGCGTGGCTGGCGCGAATAATCGTAACGCCGGTCATGGGGGCGATCGTAGAGTGCCATAGCAACCTCCATTGGTATGGAGGTCCAACCGGTGTGCTGCTGCAAAGTTCCCGACCCATCGTGGCGCAATCGACGCAAATTGCGCAGGGGCGCGGCTTCGCCATGCGCGAGCGGACGGAAACGCGAGCAACGCGCGTAATACTTAAGGGCCAACGCGCGGCCGGCCTAAACGTTGTTTGCCTTAAAAAGGCGCTCCCACAGGACGCAAAAAAAGCCGGCCATCCCTTTTGGAATGACCGGCCTTTCGGAATGATCGGGCGGGAACGACGGACGAAAAGCATAGAGCTCGGTGGCTCAGCTCTTCATCTGCTCCCGGATGAGGCGGGCGATTTCGTAGGCTCGCTGCTCGATAAGGGTCGGAACCTCGCACGCCACCGTCAGGTTGAGCTGGCGCTCCTGGAAAATACGGGCGTTCCAGTTGTATTCCTGCTGCTCGGGCGAAAGGTTTTTCGTCTCGGTGGGCAGCAGCTCGTCCGTTGCCGCCAAGCCCTTTTCGGCAAGCTTCTGCCCTTCGCGCTCGAGTTCGGCCGCGCGCGCTTTCTGCCGCTTCTGAAATTCCTCCACGCGGTCCATCACGAACCGGCGGTCGGCATTGATGTGAGTGAAGACGGCGGCGAACAGCTCCGTCAGCTTGCGGTCGCGCTCGGCCTCGGGAATAGAGGCCGCATATTCCTTGATGGCCTTCTCGGCATCTTCCGCGGGGACGCGCCGGCTTTCAAGGACGCTCGTGAGATCGCGGATGCCGGGATCGAACTCCTTGATGTCGTCGATCGGGGGCCCGTCCCAAACCTGCGCGGGAGAAATAATCGGCACCTTGCGCTGCACGCACGGCCAGTCGGGGCTGCCGAGAACGGCCGATGGCGAAACGTCCGCTTGCTGCTGGTCAGTTGCGCCCGACGTTCCGGGCGTGAACATCGGATGCGCGCTTGCACCCGCGGGCGGTGCCGTCGTGCTGGGTTCCATGCCGCCGGGCCGCGCGCCGGGCACTACGCCGGGTGCAATTCCCGGTGCAACATCGGGCGCGCCCTGGACCTGCGGCGGCGGTGAGGTTTGCCCATAGGCAGGGACGGCGGCTGCGAGGCCGGCGAGAACGATGGCTGCGCTCTGCAGCACCAGGTTCGATTTTGCCACGTGCATTTTTGCGTCTCGGTTTTTTGTCATGGTTTTCATGCTCCCGCTCCGGGGCCGCCGCGACGGGCGATGAGGCCCTTCGATGGGTTATAGGCAAAGATGGCCGCGCCGAGGAACACTGCGGTGCAGGCGAGAACGATCCCGAGCGCCGTCCAATCCACCTGCGCGTAAAGGGCAAAGCGGATGAGCTCCACGGCGTGCGTGAACGGATTGAGCTGGCATATTTCATAGAGCAGCACGCTCGATTCCCGCACGCGCCACAGCGGGTATAGCGCCGAGGATGCAAAAAACATCGGGAAGATGACGAAGTTCATCACGCCGGCGAAATTCTCGAGCTGACGGATCACCGACGACATGAAGAGCGCCAGGGATCCGAGCATGAGCCCTGCAATGACGAGCGCGGGCGCGACGGTGAGATAGTTCATCGACGGCGTCGTCATGTTCCAGAGATAGATCACGGCGGCCATGACCCCGAGCTCCACGAGCACCGCGAGAACCACCGCCCGCCGCATGAAGGTCTCCGAGAACATCTCGGTCGCCGAGTTGAAGATGTTGAGCAGGCCGAGCGCCGCCGGTGCGGCCAGCAGAAGCGGATATGCCCAGCCCGTCAGCTCAGCCTCCCAGAAATAGAAGATGGCGAGAAACACGTAAGCCTGGATGGCGGCCACCGCGACACCGCCGATGAGCTTGGAAATCAACAGGAACGAGCGTGGAAACGGGCTCACGAGCAGCGTGCGCATGGCGCCCGTCTCGCGGTCGTAGACCATCGATAGCGAGGACTGCATGGCATTGAAAAGCAGGATCATGCCGAGCAGCCCCGGCACCACGTAGACCTCGTAGAGCACGTACGTCTCGTAAGGTGGGATGATCGACACGCCCAAGGTCTGCCGGAAGCCGGCGGCGAAGATGAACAGCCAGATGAGCGGACGAACGAGCGCCGACATGAAGCGCTCGCGCTGGTGCAGGTAGCGCAGCACCTCGCGCCAGACGATGCCGTCGAAGCAGGTGAGGTAGGCGCGCAGGCCAAGGCGCGGCGGCGCGGCGGTCCATGAGCGGTTGCCGATGGAATGGCTGGCGGCGGTCTGCGCGTTTGCGGTTGCGCCCATGGCGGTCATGCGGCGAGTTCCTCGGTGCCGGTCAGCTTGCGGAAGGCATCGCTCACCGACTGCGTTCGTGTTTCGGATAGAAGCTCGGGCACCGATCCGGTGAACAGCACCCGGCCCTTGTGCAGCACGACGACGAGATCGGTGGGCCGTACCTCATCGAAGAGATGGGTCGCCCACAGCACGCCGAGCCCTTGTTTTTCGACGAGGGAGCGCACGATCTGGATGACGCTCTCGCGCGAGCCGATATCGAGGCCGACCGTCGGCTCGTCGAGCAGCAGCAGCGAGGGCTGATGCAGAAGGGAACGGGCGATCTCGAGCCGTCGCATCTGCCCCCCGGAGAGGTTGCGCACCTTCTCCTTCGCGCGATCGGCCAAACCGACGATTTCGAGCGCGTGCTCGGTGCGCTTGCGCGCCTCCTGTCCGCTGATGCCGTGCAGCGCACAGTGATAAAGAAGGTTCTGCTTCAGCGTGAGATCGAGGTCGAGGGTGCGGCTCTGGAAAACGACGCCAAGACGCTGCAGCGCCGCCATGGCACGGCGGCGGATGTCCTCGCCGAAGATGCGAATCTCGCCGGTGACGTTGTCGTAAAGGCGCGTGATGAGCGCGAACAGCGTCGACTTGCCGGCGCCGTTGAGGCCAAGGAGCACGACGAAGCGGCCACGCGGAATCTCGAGCGAAACATCGTTGAGCGCGCGGTTGTCGCCGAAACTATGGCTCACGTTCTTGACGACGAGAGCCGGGGCTTCGGCGGTGGGCGGAATGTTTTCTGCCATATCCATGCGACGATTGAACCGACAGTCGCTCGCTTTCAAGCCTTCGGAAAACTTGTGTCTCTCTGCGGCTTGGCCACGCTGAGGCGACCGGGTCTCGTCCTTCTAGCTCCTATCAACCTCATTGTGCCAGCGAGGCCCGGCAAGGCGCGCCTCTCAGACGGACGTCCCCTAGAAGGGTGCTACCACCACACCCCACGGGTAGCGGCCCGTGCGGATGGATTTGATCACCTTCAGCGCGTCGACGTCGATGACAGAGACGTCATTGGAAGCGCCATTGGTGGTCAAAAGTTTCTTGCCGTCCGGAGTAAAAGCGAGCTGCCAGACGCGCTGGCCGACGAGGAGATATTTGATCACCTTGAATGTCGACGTATCGACGACCGCAACGCGGTTGGCCGGCCCGAGAGCGACGAAGGCGGTTTTGCCATCCGGCGTGATGCGTATCCCGACGGGCTGGATGGCCTCCGCGGTGATGCCGGGGATCTCGAAGTGGATCTTGGTGATGATCTTCCGGTCCGCAGGATTGATGACCGTGACCGTGCCGCCGATCTCCGAGCTCACCCAGAGCTGATCGCCCTTCGGATTGAACATGGCGACGCGCGGACGGCTATCCACCAGCACGTTGTCGAACGTCTTGTGGGTCTCGGTGTCGATGAAGTGGGCCATGTTCGTCGTTTCGGAGGTGTTCACCAGCACCTTGCCGTCCGGGCTCATGCCCATGCCCTCAGGCTCGACGCCCACCGGAATGTCGTTGATGATCTTACCCTGTTCAATGTCGACGACGGTTACGAGGTTGTCGTCTTCGTTCGCCACGTACAGCGGATTGCCGGAGGGATGCAGCACGAGCAGCTCAGGGTCGGGGCCGGACGGGAGCGTCTTTACCAGCTTGTGCGTTGTGGTGTCGTAGACCTGGATGATGTTGTCGTCGCTGGTGCAGACGATCAGCCACTTGCCGTCCTTGGACAGGATGACGCCGCGCGGACGCTGGCCGACGGGGAAGGTGTTGACGACCTCCATTTTCTCGGTGTCGATGACCGAGACGGAGTTGTCCTTCTCGTTGGTGACGAACGCGGTATAGGCCAACGCGGCCGGCGCCGGCAGTGCAAACGCGGAAGCAATGCCGAGCAGCGCGGCGATGCCAACCTTGAAGCGCATTAGAGACATTCCTTCTGAGGGTTTCTTGTGCCGTTTGCGGCTCTCATCTCTTCGCCTGATCATTGCGTGTACGCTCGGCATTTGGTTTCCGGCTTATCGACGCCGAGGGTGTCGAGCTCGCTGAACTGATGCAAAAAGCCCTGCTGAGGCGAAACGCTGACCAGCAGCTTCGGCGTGGTGATGAGGATCGGCTGGCGTAGCTGGCCATTCCAGTTCCGCAGCGACAGCCCGACGCCCTTGAAGCCGGCGATGTCGAACTTGGGCGATTTGATGTAGCCGACAAGATCGGCGTACTTCCCGGACTTCGTGCGCGAGGCCGCTTCGCCGATCATGCGCGCGGCGAGCCAGGCGTTATAGTCGATCGGGCGCATGTCGCGGGCGGACTGACGCTTGAAGCGATTCTGGAACTGCGTGCCGCCCCACAGCTCGATGGCCGGATGCCAGCTCTGGGCGGTGAGACCTGCCGTGCCGGCAACCGGACGCGGCTCCCAGGTGCGATAGGGGAGATAGTCGCCGAAAAGGCTGCTTTCGTCGGCGACGATGACGATGTCGTGGTCGGGCGCGCCCTGGGTGAAGGTGGGAATCTGCTGCTGCACCTGCTCGAATCCGCCGTCGGAACGGCGATTGCCGGTGTCATAGGTGAAGACGCGCTCTTCCACGATCTTGGCACCGAACCGCTTGGCGGCGCGGCGGATGGCGTCGGCGTAAAGCTTGTCTTTCTCGGTCGGGCCGAGGACGAGCAGCCAGCGCGGCCATTTCTTCCAGGCGAGATATTGTGCAAGACCGTCGGCGAGCATGCTGCGGGTCGGCGCCGTATGCAGCACCTGGGCGCGGCAGTCCTCTTCGCGCAGGCTATCGTCGGGGGCGCTGTAGTTGATCAGCAGCGCTTCCTTGCCCTTCAGCGCATCCGCCATCTTGAGAAGCGTGGCCGGGGCGGCATCGACGAGAACGAAATGCTGTCCCTCGTCGACCTTCTTCACCACGTCGGCGATCAGCTTGTCGGGGTCGGAGTCCTCCACCGTATCGAGGGTGAACTCCTGATTCATAAAGCGGCCGGTGGTGTTGTTGTCGGTTATGGCGAGCTTGGCACCGGCGACGCCGAGATCCTTCGGCGGCAGGTCCAGCAGCGAGAGCGGCAGCGGCTCATCGCGCAACTCCCGCGCGAGCAAAATAGGAACGACGGTCGTGTCCGGTTTCGCGGGCTCGGCTTTCGGGGCTTCGGCAGCGGGGGGCGCCGCAGGATCCTGGGCGAGGGCCGGTGCGGAGCCAAAAACAAGGGCCGCAGCGCACGCGAGCAGCACGCGCCGGATCGGCTGCGCGGGAAGCCCTAGTAGGGGGGTGCAGCGGCTCCGAACGGCTATGCCTGTTGCCATCAAGCTTGTTTCCTCCAAACGCTGCCCGGGCTCCGTTGACAGGGCCTTATCGAGGGTCAGTCTGTTACTATGTTGCAGTAAAAGGGGATGGGGTACCACCCTTGTCAAGGGCTCCCGATTTTACTCGCGTACTTGTGACCTTTCACGTGCCGTCGAGTGGCAACTAAGCTCTTGCAATTAGCCCCCCGTTCGGCACACCTAACCCCTAACACTATAACAGACCAAGCAGTCTCATGCGCGTGGCAGGGGAAACGTCTTGATTGCTAAACGGATTGTCATCTTTGTGCTGGCTATGGCACTGTATCCCGGTGCCGTTTTTGCTGCGCAAAAAGCGATCATTTTCCCTTTCGATCTGATCGACCAGCAGCAGCAGTTCGAACTCGGCCTGATGCCGAAGGGGCTCGACCCGGAAGACAAGCGCCGGCTGGGCGTCATCACCGACGAGCTTACCCGCCTGATCAAGGAAAGCGGCCGGTACGAGGTCCTCGACCCCACGCCCATTGCTAAAGATATCGAAGACAAGGCGCCGATTTATAAATGCAACGGCTGCGAGGATGACCTCGCCAAGAAAATCGGCGCCGACATTGCTTTCATCGGCACGGTGCGCAAGGCTTCGGACGTGCTGTTTACCGTCAGCATCTACATCCGCGACGTCGCCAACGAAAAGGTGATCCACCAGGGTTCGAGTGAGATCTACGGCAATACGGACAAGATGTGGTTGCGGGCGGTGAAGTACATCGTCGACCGGCGCCTATACGCCGATAGAGGTGCAAAATGATTGACCGTCGCCGACTGCTGCTTGCCGGCGGGACGGTGCTCGCCGGCGGCGCGGCCGCGTTGGCTGGTGTGGCCGGCATCGGCCTGCCCGCGGGAAACTCCGCCGGCGCAGGGGGCGCGCTGCGTGTCGCCTCCCTGAAGTTCGGCTCGCTGAACTGGCTGCTGGAGACCATCCGCGCCGAAGGGCTCGCCGATAAGGCGGGCCTGCAGATCATCGTCGTCGAGGTGGCCACCAATCAGGCCGGGCCGGTGGCGCTGCTGTCGGGCGAGGCCGAGATCATCGTCAGCGACTGGCCTTGGGCGCTGCGCCAGCGCGCGCTCGGCGAGCATGTGAGGTTCGCACCGTACTCCTCCGCCCTCGGCGCCGTGATGGTCGCCCCGGATTCCCCGATCAAAACCTTTGCCGATCTCAAGGGCAAGCGGCTCGGCGTTGCCGGGGGCGCCATCGACAAGAGCTGGCTTCTGCTGCGCGCCTATTCGCGGCGCGTGCTCGGTGCCGATATCGCGACGCTGGCGGAGCCTTCCTATGGTGCGGCGCCGCTGCTCACGGCGGAAGCGCAGGCGGGGCGTCTCGATGCCGTGTTGAATTTCTGGACCTATGCGGCCCGCATGCAAGGGGAGAACTACCGCACGCTGATCGGCATGGACGAAGTGCTGGAAGCGCTCGACATCAAGCCGGTCCCTTCGCTGGTCGGCTTCATCTGGCGCGAGAGCGTCGAGGCGAAGAAGCCCGCGGAACTCGCTGCGTTCCTCTCCGTCGTCGAGCAGGGTAATGCGATCCTGGCAAAGTCCGACGCCGCCTGGGATCGCATCCGCCACCTCGTTCGTCCTGAAACGGACGCGGAGTTCGCGGCCATCAAGGCCTATTACCGGGCTGGCATCCCGAAGCCGTGGACCGATGCGGAGACGCGAGCCGCAGAGAAACTGACGCAGGTGCTGGTCGACGTCGGTGGTGCCCAGCTTCTTGGCAAAGACACGCCCTTTGATCCTAAGCTCTTCCATGCGGCAGGCAGTTAACGCGCCCGCCCGCGGCTTCAGGGTCGGGCGCCTCGGTTGGACGCTGATCTCGCTCCTGGCGCTTATCCTGCTATGGGAGCTGGCGGCGGTGATCGCGCAGAGCCGCTACCTTCCGGGGCCCCTCGCGGTCACGGAAGCGATGGTACGCGAAGCGCAAACCGGGGAGCTTTGGACCAACATCCGGGCGACGCTCATCCGCGTCGCCTTCAGCTTCGTCTTCGCGATGTTCATCGGCTCGGCGATAGGCCTCGCGCTGGGCCGTTATCCGATGGCGGATCGCTTTTTCGATGCCTGGCTGATCTTCTTCCTCAACCTGCCGGCGCTCGTCATCATCGTGCTCTGCTATATCTGGTTCGGCCTGACGGAGGTCGCGGCCATTCTGGCCGTGTCGATCAACAAGATTCCCAATGTCGCCGTCACCATGCGCGAGGGCGCGCGCAGCCTCTCCAAAGACCTGAACGAGATGGCGAGTGTCTACCGCTTCGGCCGGTGGAAGACGCTGCGCCACGTGACGCTGCCGCAGCTCGCGCCGTTTTTTGCGGCTGCAGCCCGCTCCGGCCTCGCGCTGGTCTGGAAGATCGTGCTCGTCGTGGAAGCCTTCGGCCGTTCCGAGGGCGTCGGACATCAGCTCAACATCGCCTTCCAGCTTTTCGACGTGCAGATGATCCTCGCTTACGCGCTGGCCTTCATCATCGTCGTGCAGATCATCGAGTTCGCCATTCTGCAACCGCTCATCGCGAGGGCCAGCAAATGGCGGAGGTGACCCGTCCGCTCACCGTGCGCGTCGATCGCAAAGTGTTTCCCGCCGTCGGGGGGCGTCCCGAGAATCACGTGCTGGGGAAGATCGAATTCGAGGTCGAGCCCGGCTCGTTCGTCGTCATCACCGGGCCTTCCGGGGGCGGCAAGTCGACGCTCCTCAACATCATCGCGGGGCTCGACAACGACTACGAGGGCGCGATCGATTTCGCCGGTGCCGACCGCCGCATGGCTTTCGTTTTCCAGACGCCGCGGCTGCTACCGTGGCGCACGGTCTACGAGAACATTGCGCTGGCCCTGCCGCCGGGTGATCCGCGCCTCGCCAACATCCCCGAGCTTTTGAAGCGGGTGGGCCTCGCAGAGGCCGCAAATGCCTATCCGGAGATGATCTCGCTCGGCATGCAGCGGCGGGCCGCGCTCGCCCGCGCTTTCGTGCTCGAGCCCGACATTCTGCTGATGGACGAGCCCTTCGTGTCGCTGGACGAGCCCACTGCCCAGGGGCTGCGGGAGGTGCTTGTGGAGCTGTGGTCCCGGCGGCCGACGACGGTCCTTTTCGTCACCCATGACCGGTCCGAGGCGGTAATGCTCGGGACCCGCATCTTGCGCCTCTCCAGCGGAGCTGCAACTATCACCCAGGATGTGCCGGTGCAGCTTTCGGTAGCCGACCGGACCGACCGCGAAAAGGTGCGGGCGGAGCAGCGGCGCATCTTCGGCGAAGCTTAACCCTCAGCCAGATCGAACAGGACATCCGGCAGATGGCAAGGATGCTTGCCAGCGTGACGGACGAGCGCGAAGCGCGTCTCGTTGCTACGCTCGGCGCTGACATCGTTGATGCGAAGAATCCCGGCGCCGGTGCGCTGGGCGCGCTGCCGTTCGCGCGCGTTGCGGCCATCCGCGCCGCGCTGCCGGCCGAGGTTCCGGTGAGCGCCACGGTCGGCGATCCGACCGACGATGTCGAAGCCGTTGCCGCTGCCGCCGTGACCATGGCCGATACCGGCATCGAGATCGTGAAGGTTGGGCTCAGTCTCGATTGCGCGCCCGAGCGCACCCTCGCGCGGCTGGGCACGCTCGACCTCGGCGGCGCTCAGCTCGTCGGCGTGCTGCTCGCTGACCGCGGCATCGATTTCGGTCTCATCGCCCATGCGCGCGATGCCGGCCTCGGCGGGCTGATGCTCGATACCGCCGATAAACGCCGTGGCGCGCTCCCCGATATCGTCGCTGCCGACGATCTGGTCCGCTTCATTGCCGCCGTGCACGCAGCGGGACTTTTCGCGGGGCTTGCGGGATCGCTGCGCGTGCACCACGTGCCGCAATTGCTGGCCCTGCAACCCGACGTGATCGGATTCCGTGGCGGACTTTGCCGCGAGGGCGAGCGCACGGGCGAACTCGACGCCGGCGCGATCGAAGCGGTACGCCGCGCAATCCCCGTGTGCGATGCAGCAATCGGGGATGCTTGCCGCACGCTGGCGCCCGATGCTATGGCGGCCCATCAGACGGAAGATGTGGCATGAGCGAAAAACAGAGCACCGCACGGCGCGACGGCGTCATTCTCGATCGCATCTTCGTGCGCAATTTTGTGCTGCCCATCGCCATCGGCGTCTACGACGAGGAGCAGGGCATCACCCAGAAGGTGGGCTTCAGCATCGAGGCTGAAGTCGCCGCGGGTGTTTCTCCCAAGGGCGACGACCTCGACGAGGTCCCTTCCTACGATGAGTTGACGGGCGCGGTGAAGGCCGTCGTCGCCGCGGGCCACATCAATCTCGTCGAGACGCTTGCCGCGCGCATTGCCGAGCGCTGTCTCGCCGATAAGCGCATCGTCTCGGTGCGCGTGCGCGTCGAGAAGCTCGAGCGCGGCCCCGATGCGGTGGGCGTAGAGATCGTTCGCCCGCGCGCGACGTGACCGCAAAAGCCGCTCCCGTCGTCGTCAAGCTTGGCGGCAGTCTTGCCGAGGGTGAGCGGCAGCGGCTTTCGTCCATTCTGCAGATCGTCGGCGCAGCAACGCGCCCCTGCGTTGTCGTACCGGGCGGAGGCGCCTTCGCCGACGCGGTGCGTGGCGCCCATCGCAGCCATGGGCTGACCCAAGCGGTTTCGCACCGCATGGCGTTGCTCGCCATGCATCAGACGGGAATGATGCTGGCCGCCATGGACGGACGCCTCGTTTGCGTCGAAACCCTGAGCGCCATTCGCCGCGCCTTGGCCGAAGGCCGTATCCCCGTGTGGATGCCGCTGAAGCTGAGTGCCGATGACGCGCACATCACCCACGACTGGAAGACGACGTCGGACGCACTCGCGGCGCGGCTTGCGGAGCGGCTGGGCAGGGCATCGGTCGTGCTGGTGAAATCCTGCCCGGTCGATCCACGGGCCACGGCGGGTGCGCTTTCCCGCGCCGGCATCGTTGATGCAACCTTTCCCAAGATCGTCACCCGCGCGAAGCTCGACTGGCGCGTGCTGGGCGTGGGCGATGAAGGCGAATTGGCCGAGTTGCTCGGCGCCGAGACGCGCGCCGCGCGGCCGACCGCATCCCGCCGCCGTGCTGCCCCGCGCAAGAAATAGCAACCTGCACCGCCTATATACGGCGCGGGTGAGCGATTTTGCCTGCGGGCGAGGAGGAACGGAATGCCGCGGATCGTCGAGACCATCGTGACGACCCTTGATGCAAACGGCGCGCCGTACATCGCGCCGCTCGGCCTGATCGCCGAGGGCGACAGTTGGGTCATCGCACCGTTCCGCCCCTCCCGTACGCTGGAGAACCTGCAGCGCACGCCCTACGCGGTGGCGAGCCACACCGACGACGTGCGCGTGTTCGCGGGCGGCGTGACGGGTCGCAAATCCTGGCCGACCGTGCCCGTGCAGCACATACCCGGCGCGCGTCTCGCCAGCGCGGTCTCGCACTGGGAGCTGGCGGTGGACCGCGTCACCGATGATGCGCAGCGTCCGCGCTTTTCCTGCCGTATCGTCAACGCCCAGAGCCATCGCCCGTGGGAAGGTTTCAACCGCGCGCAGGCGGCGGTGCTCGAATGCGCCGTGCTCGTCACGCGGCTCAAAATGCTGCCGCCGGAGAAGATCGAGAACGAGCTGAAATATCTCGAGATCGCCATCTCCAAGACGGCAGGCCCGCGCGAGGCGGAAGCGTGGGGCTGGCTGATGGAAAAGATCGACGCTTGGCGTGCAGAGCAGGCATGATGATCCGCGATGAAACCGCTGAGGACCACAAGGCGGTTCGCGATTTGCTGATCGCGGCGTTCGGCGGCGACGGTGAGGCGAGGCTTGTCGATGCACTGCGCGCTGACGGCGATCAGCCGATTGCGCTCGTTGCGGAGCACTATGGCGTAGTTGCGGGATTCATCGCCATGTCACACTTACGCGAGCCGGCAGATGCGCTGGCGCTCGCACCGCTTGCGGTAAACCCTCAATATCAGGGCACCGGTGTTGGTTCGGCGCTTGTCGAGGCAGCGATAGCGCGAGCGCGGACTGCAAACGCATCGCTCATCTTCGTGCTCGGCGATACGAACTATTATCAGCGCTTCGGCTTTTTGGTCGATGCAGCGGCAGCCTTCGATTGCGCTT
>DASRYA010000071.1:0-17576 GCA_035687305.1 Hyphomicrobium sp.
TCGCAGGGGAGTCGCCCGGCGCCAGCAAAAAGCCCCGCAAGCAGGCAGCGGAGTAGCAAAGTAAATACGACCGATCAAAATCCGGTCACCCTTTGCGCACCGAATTAAGCTCCGGCCACTAGCATGGGAACATGCATTCCCTGATGCAAATCGATCCTCTTATCGCCCTCGGCGTCGTCGCCGCAACGATGCTCAACGACGCCGTAAGTGTTCTCTATACAGCATCTGTCGCGCACCGCCGGGACTTCTCCGCCGCCAACTGGGGCGCGATGACTTACATGCTTTCGGCATACGCCGTCATCAGCTTCACCAGCAACTGGGCTTACGTCGTCTTCGCCGCACTCGGATCGTGGATCGGCGCCTTTGCGACCATGAGATACCTGCGCTGGCGCTCGACCTGCGTCACCGAAAAAGAACAGGCCCCTTCGGCCCCTGCACCGGCCAACGCGGCGCCGTGCAACGCTGTGGCCGAAGGCGTCGACGGCACACTGCCGCCTCCTACCTTCGCGTCGGGCACGCGCCTCGCGGCCTAGAGCATTTTCCGACACGTGGATGCCGGTTCGTCGCAAGAGAATGCGACCAATCAAAAAACCAGGCCATGATCGCGTCGGACCCCATCAGCCCGAAGCGTGCATCATCGGTCTAATCAAAAAACTAGAGCGTCCGATCCGATTCTATCAGGTCGCAAGACGCTCCAGGCACGGCGTCAGTTCGCATTAGCGGCATTTGCCCATACAGGCTCGCGTAAGTCCAAGCCCGCAAAGGACCCCCGCAAGCAAGCTGCGGCGCAATCGGGCGCGTCGAAGTTTCAAGTCATCGTCGCAGACCCATTCGCAACATTGTTCAATCGCCTCTACAAAGGAAAGTTACACGGGGCAGTACCTGAAGCCGATCATGGCGCGTAAGGCGGCTGCCGCGCCGGGCGGCCGGCTCCTCGCAGGGGAGTCGCCCGGCGCCAGTAAAGGCGGGGAGTCGCCCGGCGCCAGTAAAAGAGCCAAGCGGCAAGCGGCGGAGTAGTGGCGCAGTCAGAAGGTGCGAGCCGATTTCTGCCGCCCATCGGAACTGGGCATCGCTCTCATGCTTGATAGCACTCCGAAAAAGCGCAGCGGAACCCCTTCGATTCGCATCGCAGAGGCGGTGTGGCGCATATAGCGCGCATCTGAGAATATCCCCTCGAGGGGGGTATCGAAGGCGAATTACCGTCGTTAGTCTGCAATCGGATCTTTCGTTCTGGTCTTGCACAGGAACGACATGACATTGCAAAAATCCGGATCGCTTATTCCTTTCGCGACCACCAAATTCAAGTTCGTTGCTGTTGCCGCTGCTCTGTCGTTGAGCGGGCTTTCCGGTACAGCGCACGCGCAGATCGGCCTTTCGCATGCAAAAAAGGGCGGCTCCTACCTGTCCATCGAGGGCGGCTATCAGAATCGCTCCGGCGTCGACACGGCAGTTCCGCAGGCGGGCGGTAGCAATCCCTATGCAGATGGAACGCACGTCCGCCAGCGCGCCTTCGCTTCACCGGACCGAATCGATGTCACAACTTCCATAAGTCAGGGTAACAACAGCGCCACGACAACAACCACAATCAACGCCGACGGCAGCTCCGTCGACTCGTCGACACAGCAATCTTCCGGTGATCGGTTCATCTCAACGAACACCACCGCCACCGCTTACGCTGATCCGAGCCGGACGGATTCGACGTCCTTCGTCAGTATGACCGGCCAGGATGTCGGAGCTGGTGGCACAAGTCCTCATTCGACATATTTGCAGGTGACCGGATACAGCAGAGCCTGGGCGGAACAGGTCGGCAACTTAACGGGCGCGGGGGCGATCAACTTGAACGGGCAGGCGTCCGCCATTATTCCGGGACACGCCAGCGGAGATTCTGTTGGCGAACTCAGGGGCACAAACGTCTTCGCCGCCGGCGCGGCCGCATCCGTGGCCGTGTCTGAAAACACAGGAGTGGGGAGCGGCATTGCCACTGTTCCAAACAGTTCCGCCCAGTTCGGGTGGGCTCCGGCGTCCCTGACTGCAGGGGCTCAGGTGCAGGTCCCGGACAGGTCTGCCGGCTCAAACGTCCTATTTGATAATCCTGTCGGCCCTGCTGAACTTACCGTCGTTACAACCGCCAGTCAGATCGACTCCACAACAGCAGTAGCCGGCGGGCTAGCGGGGCAGAACTCACTGCTGCGTTCCGGCACAGCGGGCGCAAGCGTGGGCAGCACCGCAGCCGAGGCTCAGGCACGCTATAATTTCCAGGGTGAGGCAGCGACTATACGGGTGACCGGCAGCACGGAATCAGCGGTAGCGAAACTCGACGCGCAGGACGGTGCCTTCGGCGGTGTTTCGTACGGCTACGTGCTGCCCCGCCGGATGTGGGGCTTTCTCGATCGCCTCGAAGCCTATGGCACGTTCAGCAACAACGACGATACCTCTCAATCTGCCGGCTATAGCTTCACCGCCACGAGCAGCGACGGCCAGGTCGCCATTGGCGAGTTCGACACCGACGGCATCGCCAACAACGCCTCTGTCAGCGACAGGACGCGCGAAATCGGCATGCGCTTCAAGTCGGATAATTTCACCGACACTTCTTTCCCGTTGATCGTCAGCCTCGAGCCATTCTATCGCAACGAGAAGATTCGGACGCGCGCGGCCATCGGCGACAGCTACGTGCAGGAAAGCAATGCCGGCACCGACATGTACGGCGTGCAATTGGCGCTCGAGACCGAAATCGACATGTTTATCCCCGAGCTGAGCTTCATCGGCCGCATTGCCGGTGGCGGTTACGCGGTGAGCTTCGACCAACACAGCGCGCAGCATATCGCCACCTACTCGGAGGGTAGCAGCAGCGGTGACGACGCGACCGGCTATCGCCTCGGCGCGGAGGCCGGATTCCGCTTTGCGGCGAGCGACACCTCGTTCGTCTCCGCAACCGGCGCCGTCGATCATTTCAGCAAAGCCGCAACGACTGGCGCGCGCCAGGGCATGCCATCCGCCAGCCTTGGAAAACAGACCGACTACCAGGCGAAACTCAACTTCATCTTTCTCAACTGATGTTTGGCGCCAGCGCGCATCGAACGCGCCTCGCTCCCATTCGTCTGGCCAACATCCGGGGGACATCGGTCGACAACCCGAGCCCGCCGAAGGCCGTGCCCGAGCCGCGGGGGGACTGAGGCGTTCGCCGCCTGGGGCCCGACAACGCTTCGGCTTTAGGTGGGGATCAAGCGGCCGGTGTCGTTGGCGGTTGCGGTGCTTCAGCCTCTCGCGCCACGGCTCCCCGGACTTTCTCCCGCGCGGCTTCGCCACGACTTCTCCCGCGCGGCTTCGCCACGACGGTGAGAGTCCGGGAGGGGGAAACCCCTGAAACGCCGCGGGTATGCCCCAAATCCTGCGCGGGGCGGCAAACGCCGCTTCACCACCAAGCCAACCAGCGGCGCTTCCCGCCCCGCAGCCCCTCAACGTCCTCAACCGGGTCCCCGTGTGGTGCCGGCCGCGGGCGCGTGCGCGCCGTCCAGCATCCGGCCAATCAGCCACAACGCTCACACGGAAGAGCCTCCCCTTGCCCGCCAGCCACGACGATGACGATTTCCGCGCCGCCCAGCGCAAGATGCGCGACGGGCTGGCGCTCGTGATCCGCCGCAAGCTGCGCCACATGCGCCGCAGCTCGGCACAGCCGCGCAGTCTTCGCCTGCCCAAGGAAGGGCGCATGCTCAAATCGCTTCTCGCCGGAGCCGAGGCCGCCGGTCTCCTGCTGCCGGGAGAAGCGGGGGGCTTTGCGGCGTCATCGCGCTGCGAAACGAGCCGTCGCCGCCGGAAGAATGCGCAAGCGCGTGAGCGAAAAGGTTGCGCACGCCGACCGCGTGGGGTCAAAAGCCGGAAACCGCCGAAACGCAAGGACGACGATCGATGAGCACGCTGCCCCCATGCCCGCAGTGCAAAAGCGAATACACCTACGAGGATGCCAGCCTGCTGGTCTGCCCCGAGTGCGCGCACGAGTGGAGCGCGAAATCCGGTGCCGGGGCGGATGATGGCGATGGCGTGAAGGTCTACCGCGACTCCGCGGGCAACGCATTGCAGGACGGCGACGCGGTCATCGTCATCAAGGATCTGAAGCTGAAGGGATCGAGCAAGGTCGTGAAGATGGGCACCAAGGTGAAGAACATTCGCCTGGTCGACAGCGACCATGACATCGACTGCAAGATCGACGGCATCGGTCCCATGAGCCTTAAGTCCGAATTCGTGAAAAAGGCTTGATCCGGGCGCTGCTATGCGGCACGAGACCAATCGACGGAGATGCAAAATATGCTAGGCTGAGGGCATGGATACGCCGCCAAAAGCACTGGGGTCCGCGATGCGCCGGCTGCTTGCAGCCGTCACGCGCCGCCCTTTGAATTGGAAGCTGATCGACGCCTTCACGCGGCTGGAAGAGCGCGAGGAAGAGTTGCGCGAGCGCAAGTCGGCCGGCAAGCCGGATGAGCCGGGCGAACGCACCTGAAAGCTGGCGTCTTAGCGGCGCGTGTCGAAGCGCCGCTTCACACCGGCAGCTTCTTTTCAGCTCCCACAGCGACCCTGCGGCGCGTTCCACATCGACCCAGCGGGGCGCGCGACGGCCCTACTCCGGCAAGGCGGCAATCGTCTCGCACATCGAAGTGACGCCGGCGAGATCGCTACCCTCGAACAGCGGCTTGGCGGCATACTGGTCCAGGCACCCCGCCACCTCCGCCTTGTCGGCGTTCACCTTCTTGAAAGCGAACGAGGCGATCCACGCGTCCTTCTCGGCGCGGCTCGCCTTACCCCAGTCCGGCGCTTTGCTTTTATCGGTCAATGGATCGGCTGCACCCGCCGCCGCCGAGAGCGCCAGCATCGCCAAGCCGAGCACGGTCGCGATCTTCATAGCCTTCCCTCCATCGTTCGCACTCAGAAATACCGTGCGCGCACGATCGAGGGAAATAATATCGACGCTGCGAGGAGCGATCTCCGTTATCGCCCGATATTCAGCCAAGCCCGGGATAGTTCGCCCCCTTGAGCAGCTTGGCGAGATGCGCCGCATTGGACGCCAGCATGCGCGTCGTCGCGACCGTCTTCTCGTATGGCTCTTTCAGGTCCTTGTAATCGACCGAGCCCATCGCCTCGCCGACCCAATAGGTGCCCGCGCACGCCGGGATGGTGAAGCCAACATCGTTGAGCGCCTGAAAAATCTCGGCGTGGCAATGGTGCGCGCCGTCCTCGTTCCCCACGATCGCGACGACCGCCACCTTGCCGAACGCCGGCATGCGCTTGCGGTCGTCGGTCTCCGACAGAAACGCATCGAGGCGCTCGAGTACCCGTTTGGCGACGCTGGACGGCTGGCCCATCCATATCGGCGTTCCGAAAACGAGGATGTCCGCGGCGATGATTTTTGCGCGTAGCTTTGGCCACGCGTCGCCCTCGCCCTCATCCGAGGTGACGCCGGGCTTGATGTCATGGTCGACGACGCGAACGATCTCGCCGCTCACATCGTGCGTGGCGAGCGCCTCCAGCACCTCGCTCAGCAGCTTCTCCGTCGAGGAAGGTTTATCGCCGGGCTTCAGGGTGCAGTTGAAGGCAATGGCTTTGAGGGGCATGTCGCACGCTTTGTGACGGGGACCAAAGACGGGCAACTGTCGCGGGTGCGTTTTGTTCCGCGGGTGCTGGGAACTCTCCGCACCAACGCCTCGCGTTCGCTGGCGGACGAGCCAAAGGTGGGCAGCAATTACGTCGACTTGCGACTTTGCTTACTCAGGTGCGCCGCCGCGTACCGCTGCCGCGCACCCGTCGATGTTGGAGAAACACACGCGCGCAAGTCGCGCTTCTCAAGAACGCGCAAATGGCCGCGTGCGGCTGCCGACATCTTCTCAGCGCGTCGCTGTCCAGTATCCCGAGCACAGACCGGAAGGCCCGCTGCCGTTCCATGTGCCGCGCGCCGATGTCGGCGTGAAGCGTCCCGCACCGCGCGCCACGCGCGGGCCCGCGACGGCCTTGATGCGCGCGCCGCCGGAGTTGTTTACGCGGCCGCCGAGCCTGATCGCATAGAATGCAAACGATCCGCCGGTCGCGAAAATACGCCCGCCGCTCACGGCCATGCTCATGGGAATGGTGCCGCAGTGGCCGCGCGTCGTCACGGCCGTCATGCTCCAATTGCCGTCGTACCTGGAAGCGCTTGCTGGCGCAGCGGCGCAGACGATTGCGGAGGCGGCCGAAGCGAGAACGATGCACAGACGGTTGTCTATCATGGGAGACCTCATATGCGAGCTAGTAGCACCCACCGTCGAGACCAACAGAGTTTGCCCCGCGTGCCGCGGAGACGAGCAGCAGCCTGGCGTAAATGCGTTAACGGAGCAATCCACCGTTAAGCGCAAGATGGAATGACCTTTGGAGAAAAAACGTGCGCTTCCGTACGGAGCTGGCGCGTTCCGGATAACCCCTGGCCGCTGCCTCAGGCTATGGCCGCTGCCCCCTCCTGGACGGTGCGGCGCTCATCCGGTCTTGCATAGGTGAAACGGTCCTGCGATAGAGCGGCGGACTTTCACGCCATAGGGCGTCAAGACGCCGAAGGAGATCAAAATGCCCACCATGTCGGATTCCCGCCGCAAGAAGATCCAGGCTCGCCAGCGCAAGGCCGAGAATGCCAAGAAGCGCGAAGAGAAGATCGTCAAGAAAGAGCGCAACAAGGAGAAAGCCTGAGCGCTCGCTGGGCTACCGTTCCGGCTAGCCCCGCAGTTTTCTGGATGCAAAAACGGCGGCACTCGTTCGAGTGCCGCCGTTTCTCTATTCCCGGCTTCTCTATTCCCGGCCAGTGCGGGCTAGCTACTATGGGCCCACGTAGATGCCGATGCCTGGGCCGTAGCCGTACCGATAGTCGTCATAGTAGCCGTGCGGCCGGTAGTAGCGGTATCCGCGGTAGCCGTAATCGTCGCTGCCGCCCCACCGGCGCAGCTGCTCGCGATCTTGGCGGTTGAGCCACCGGCCCTGCCGCTCCTTGGCGCGCGCGCCCTCAACGTCCCCGATGGAATCGGCAAAACTCACCGCCGGCGTCAACAGGACCGCCAGCGCAGCACTTGCCAGAATGCATTTCCATGTCATCGGGCTTACTCCATTTGCTCCGTTGACCATCATGTAGATAACGCAGGGGCGCCGGTGGCTGTTCCCCGCGGCTGGAGTGCATCGTTCCCGCGCGTCGCACCGAAACTGCGACGCCGCCCGCGCGCAGGCGCGGACGGCGTTACCTCGATCACTGCAATTTCCCTGCGCGTCAGCGCGCCGATTTCTCTTCGCTCTTCGGCAGGTCCTTGGCTTCCGCCTCGGTGACCTTCGCCACGATCCGCTCCTCCGTCGCGCTGCCGATCTGCGTAGAGCGGAGCATCACGCGGGATTCGCCGAGGCCTAGAAACCCGCCGATGTCGGCGTACACTTTCCCGTCCGTCACGGCCACGACCTCGCCGAGGCGTTTGCCGTCGATCGAGAAGAGAGGACGCCCGACCCAATCCGGCTTCGGCATCATGCTCCGGTCCGCCGTGCCGCGATCGACCTTGATATCGACGCCACCACTCGGCGTGCGCACTTTAGCCCCCGGCGTATTGACTTCGACATCCGCGAGCGCGGTGCCTGCGGTGCCGGCAATGAGGACGGCGGCGAAAATTGTGCGGCTGATCATGGTTCTCCTCCGTTCAGTTGCGGGGGGTGAACGTCGCGCGCGCCGAGGCGTTCCGGCGTGGCGGGCTGCCGCAGGCGCGTCGCGCAAAACGCCAATTTCCGCGCGCTCACGCACAATTGCACTGCGCTGCGGTTACCATAACGGTCTGCTGAGTGGAAAAGCCGGCCTCGATAGCGTAACCGTGCGCCCATGAAACCGGCATCGTACTCCGCAGCGCTTCTCATTGCGCTCGCCGCTTCGGCGCCCTGGACCATCCCCGGCGCCGATAGCCTCGTCCCCATCGCAGCAGCCAACGCACAACAACTCAACGCACAGCAACCGAGGCGAATCACGAAGGCGCAGGCTGACGCCATCGCCGCCTATGAGGAAGCTCTCGACAGCTTCAAGAAGGTTCTCGCCGAGCGGCGCCGTCAGATCGACAGCAATGGCAAGCTGTCGGCGCGGCCCGGACAGGACGTCTACCTCGCGCGCGTCAAGGTGATGAGCACCTACAAGGATCTCACCGATTTGATGCCTGAGCGCATCGGTCCGCCGAACCGCTACAGCGTACCGCCAGCCTATTTCGACAAGGCGATCGAGCCGCTGATCGAGGAATATGCGGCGCTCTTTTCCTCGATACAGTCGCCGCCGAAATTCGCTCAGGCTTCTGCGACGCCCTTCAAGGACGTCTACGACCTGGGACACGCGATCGCACTCGCTCAAGGTCTGGACGAGCGCGCAGCCGATGCGGCCGGCCGCATTAGCCTCGGCATTTTCTTCGCGGAGACGAACGGCAAGCAGAACATCGGCAACGGCCGGTCGAAAACCTATAAGGGCAGCCTGCAGACCGGCCCGCAGGAAAACCGTCGCGGCGCCCACAAGTGGGCCGCCATCAAGGCGAGGATCGGGAAGGTCGCGCCGGAAGTTGCTGCGCGCGATGCAAAGGAATCCGCACGCGCCCGGGGTATCGACGAGCGCTACAATCACTGGGTCGCGGTGCGCAACGGCCTGATGAATGCGCACGCCGATCTTTTCGCGCAGCTTCCGAAGATCATGAAAATCCTGCCCGACGAAATCGATCAGATGAAGTTCTTCCAGCTCATCCAGATCGTACCGGCGCCGACGCGGGATGCGCTGGCGTCAGGCGACTTTACGCGCTACCGCGTCACGAGCCCGAAGATCATGGGATACCTGCGCAACAACTCGATCTTCGCCTTCGGCAAGAAGGAGCGTGCCAGGACGAGTGCCAACTATCGCGAAATCCTCGACGCGATGTGGCTGTTCAACAGCAAGTTCGAGAAAGCGCGCGACAAGTACGCCGAGCTGAAGGACGGCAAAGCGAGCTGAGCTATCGCACGGCTTCCTGCACAACAACTCTTCCGGCATCCGCTCATCGGGTATCGGACGGGCCGTCCTATACTGGAAAAAGGAGTTGCCGAGCGAAAAGCTCAGTTAGCCCAGCTCTCGACGGCTTCGGCAGGCAGATCGCCCGCCTGCATGTTGCGCAGACGCGGGGAAGCTGCCCGGCCGGCGGGCGCCAAAGACTGCAATCCATTCGCCCCGAGGAAGCGCTCCCAGGTGACGGTCACACGGGTGCCGACGGGAACGCGCGGATAGAGGTCGAGCACATCCTTGTTGTACATGCGGATGCAGCCCTTCGAGGCCGCCGTACCGATCGTCCAGGGTGCGTCCGTGCCGTGGATCCGGTAGGTGCTGGAGCCGAGATAGAGCGCGCGCACACCCAGCGGATTCATCGGATGCCCACCCGGTACCCAGCTCGGCAACCGCGGGTTTTCCTTCAGCATCGAAGGCGTCGGGCGCCACGAGGGATTGACGCGCTTGTCCGAGATGCTGGTTACACCCTGCCAGCGGTCCTGCTCGCGCGGAATGGCGACGGGATAGCTGATGGCCCGCCCGCGCTCGTGGATGTAATAGAGCTTGCGATCGCCGAAGCTGACGATGATCTGCCCCGGCGTGTAACGCTCATTGAACTCGACGATGCTGCGGCCGCTGCCGTCCTTCTCGCGCGCCCCGTCCCAATCCCAGAAAAGCTGCGCGCTCGCAGGCCGAGCCGTACCGACCATCGCGGTCAGCAGAGCTACCGCCCCCATGAGCGCCGAATACGCAAACGTTTTCATTGTCCTCAAGCCGTGTCGCAAATCCCCTCTCACCCCGTGCCCCAACAGTGTGGCAGGAGAAGGGACAACGGCAGGCTAAACCATCACAGGGGCGCGAGAGCAGCGCAAGGTGCCCTTTTTTCGCTACCCGAGATGGGTCTTGGGCCTTAGGCGACAGCGACCGGCCGGCGCGGAACGACGAGCTTCGAGACCATCACCTGCACGGTCTCGCCTTTCTGATTGCGGGTCTCAGATCGCACCGTGACCATTCCCCGGTCCGGGCGGGAGCGCGACGGCTTGATTTCCAGGATCTCGCTCGTCACCTGCAGCACATCGCCCGGGCGCGTGGGGCGCGGCCACGTGACTTCACCGCCCGCTCCTATGACGCCGCCAGCGATGGGCGCTCCGCCTTCGACGAGCAGCCGCATGGTCACGGAAGCCGTATGCCAGCCGCTCGCGGCGAGGCCGCCGAACAGCGAATCGACCGCGGCCTCCTCGTCGAGATGGAAAGGTTGCGGATCGAATTCGGCGCCAAAGCGCTTGATTGCGTCCGCCGTCATCTCGTGGGTAGCGCTTTCAAAGCGCTGCCCGACCGCGAGATCTTCAAGATAGAGCTTTGCGACCATGCCGCTGTGCCCCAATCAGGTTGGCAATACCGAGCGCAGCTGATCCTCGAACTGCTTTACGGCCTTCAGCGCCCGGTCCTTCATGACGGGCGAGAGAGGATCATCGCCGTCGATGGGGAAGCCAGCGATGGCCTTTTCGGCATTATCCACGATGCGGGTGGCGGCGTTCCAGGGATTGAGCTCCCGGAGCGTGATCGCCTGCAAAAGCTGCGTAAGGATGACGCCGGTCGCCAGCACCAGACCATTGAGTTCGGCGTTCTCGCGCGTCAGGCGCTCGATGGCTGTGTGGATGTCTTTGTTCTCGGTGTTCTGCGACATTTCGTAGGGCTCCGCGCGAGTAGAGTTGGCGAGGGCCCGCTATAGCATGCCAAAGTAAAAGAACGACCTTGCAGCGCCGGTGGGGTTTGCGGCGAATGGCCCCGCGGTGCGATGCCGATCAGACGCAGATCTGCGGCACATTCCTGCCACCGCCGCGGGCCAACCGTACCGAACAGAACCTCGGGTTGCTGCGGCCATTCTCTTGCCCCGACTCTCGGTCTAGGTCATGGACATGCAGGTAACGGGAACGGGTGGGCACCGCGTGCCTGGGAAAGTTTCATCAGCTCGCTTCTGCAGGTCGGCCATCGCCGCGCTGGCGGGCGCATGCCTGCCGCCGATCCTTCCCGCACCCGCTCAACCGACCGAATTCGCCGCCGACGCTGCCCCTTCCGCGGCCGCGGCACAGATCGCCGACATCTTCAGCCAGGTGGGCGACCAGATCTACGAGGAATGCATCTTCGAGCTCTCGCCGGAGCAGCTCGAGGTGCAGCACGCACTCATCACCGCCTACATCCAGCAGGGTGCGACCAGCACGCTGGCGCGCCAGCTTGCCGTCAAGCAGATCCAGCCGCCGAAGCTTTCACCGGGCTGCGAGCAGGTCCGCCAGCAACCGCCCGAGCCGGCCGAGCCTTCGCCGTGGGAGACGACGCTGGAAGCGGAAGCCAAGCCGCAGAAGGTCGAGCCACCGATCCCAAAGGCCGCCGAGCCGAAGCTCGCGGCGCGGCCGCAGCCCAGCGCCAAGCCGGCGGCGAAGCCGAAAACGGCTGGCGAGCCTTCCCGCGCCGAGACCCCGGCGTCCGAAAACGTGCTCGTGTCCTTGAAAGACAGGAAGATGCTCCAGCAGTGGGACTGCGGGCCCAGCGTCGATTACGTCACCATCAGCCTCAACGGCTTCAAGCGTAAGCTGACCGGCGGAGAGATCTGCAATCCCTATCAGGACATCGTGCGCGAAGTGCCGGCGACGGGCGCGAGCTTCAGGCTCGGATATACTATCCGCACCGGCCGTCTGTTCGTCGTTTCGGACGATCCGAAAATCGATGGCCGCACGATCGCGTGGGCGCTGTCGGGCCGCGACGTCTGCCGCAACAACCCCGACCCCGAATGCCTTGCGGCGCGTGCGGTCGGCCCACTGCCGCCCGGCGAATACACATTCGCATCCGACAAAGCCCACCGCGTGAGCTGGGGCCCGAAGACAAAGCGCAACGTTGCCGGTATCTGGCTGCGCAAGCTGTGGAACCAGGATCGCTACACCCCGCAGCAGAAGAAAGCCATCCTCGCGCGGGGCAACATCGCGATCCACATGCGCCTCAAGGGCGAGATGTCGGAAGCCTGCATCGGCATGGAGCCGAAGGGATGGGCTTATGTTGCTTCGCTCATCAAGGAGGGCCGGGCAACGGGCGTCAACGTCTACATCGACGAGCCGCATCCGCAGATCGCAGAAGCCCCTCCGGTGGTGGAAGGATCGTCTTTCTCGCTGACCTCGCTGTTCAAGTAACGCGGTTCAAGTAACGCGCCGGTCCTCCGTCGGAAAGCTCCGGCGCTCCCGCAAACGAAATCGCCCGCCGGAATGGCGGGCGATTGGAATATCGCGAACAAACGACGGAGCGATTAGTCCATCGTGATCGCGAAGACCTTGAAGTCTTTGGTGATGCGGAAGTCGTAGTTGCCCGACTTGCACTTTACGTCGTCGGCCTCATAGACGCCCGAGCCTTCGGTTTCTTTCTCGAAGGTGCCGCCTTCGCAACCCCAGGACGCAACAATCTCCTTCAGCTTCGCCGCTTCATCATCGGTGACCTTTTCGTCGGCGAGAGCGGCAGCGCTGCACATACCGAGGGCAAGGGCAGAAATAAGTGCCAGTCGCATCAGGAATCTCCTTTTCAGCATTCCGGCGAAAACCGCCGGCTGGCAACCATATTGGTCATTTATTCCTGACAACGCACTGACAATCATCCCGAAGCGACGCGCTGCCGCACAATATGCACCGGCCCTGCTGCGGCCGCTTAGAGCACCGATCCAATCGCAATGCGGCTCTAGTCTTTTGATTAGACCAACGATTCACGCTTCGGCCTGGGAGGGGCCGAAGCGATCATGGTCTGGTTCGATTAGACCGATGATCGACGCTTCGGACGGATAGGGGTCGAAGCGATCATGGTCTGGTTTTCGAAAGGCGCTCCGCCGACGTTTCTGCGACGCGCTATTCACATGGCACGGTGAGCGTCATGGCGACGGATGGAAAAAACTTTTTACAATCTGAAGGCTTACCCGCGCCGTCGTGCGCCGATGTCGCAACCGCGGACACGCGCTCCTGCACGACCCGCACCGCGCTGAGCGCAATCGAGGAGTTTTCCGTCTCGACGCGCGCCCGATCGCTACGAGCGGGCACCGTGGATCCGGTGGCCACGCTGGCGACCGACGGCCCACTTTGCGAAGGCGCCGCATGCGCCTTGATCTCTTCGCTCAGCCTCGGCGCTTTACTCGCCAAGGTCCGCTGACCCGCCTTGACGCGCTTATCGATCTTGTCGCGCCTATCGGGTTTTTCCACCCTTGCAGCCTTCGCCGGCTTTGCATCCTCGCGCTCGCGATACTGCCTGGCAGTTCTCCGCGCCCGTGCACCGGGCTCGCTGCGAACGGCATAACCGCGCGAGCGGTAGGCCGGTTGATCAGACCCCGTCGCGTGCTGGCGAACGACCTCCGGAACGTACTCGCATGAAATGCACGCTTCGGCCGCGGTGGTGAAAGCGGCGCTCGAAAGCGCGACGGCAATGGGGGCGATGGCGAAAACGCTTCGGTTCACGGGAGATACTCCTTCGGCTCGTCCTTTTCATTGGAGCGAAGTCTAGGACTTCTCCGTCCTGCCGCTGTTCCCGCCGGAACTCTCCCCCTGGTGCCTTATGCCACTTTGAAGAACATCGCGGCTCTCCCGAGCGCTGGCCGCATCCCTCATTCGTTTCCATTGGAACAGCCACGGGGGCGTCGCGTTTGCCCGGTGGGAGGGAGAAGAGAACCAGCGACCTAGGAGTCCAGAAAAATGAAAACTTCCAAGATCGCCATTGCGGCCATCGCAGCATTCGGTCTTTCCGCCGGCGCCGCCTTCGCACAAGAAGCGGGCTTCGGCAACGATCCGAACGCTTCGAAGAACCAGGTTCCAGCGCCAAGCGTGAACAACCCCGCCGATCCGGCGGCCGGAAATCCTGGCTCCGCTGCCCAGGTACCCACCGCACCGCAGAAGCAAGAAGATCTCTATGACAGCGGTGCCAGCGGTGCAGGAACGGGCGAAGCCGGGAGCGCCAGCGATCCAGCTATGACCAAGCCGCAATCATCCGATCCGGCGCGTTAACGACCTATCAACTTGGACTTCCGCAGCAATGCGGAAGTCCTTATCTCCCCTTCTCACCATCGACAGAAAAGGACATCAGCACACCCTCCAATCTCCGCGATCCAGTGATCCTGCGGCAAGTTCGCGAATGCGTGCTGCGACAACGCCACGGACGGGAAACACGCAGGCGATTGCTGTAAAGTCCAGTCGGGGGATGATTTCAACACAGAATTAGTAGGGTTATTCGCTTGGACGTGCGTGATACCGAGCTCGAACGCACAGACCTCCGCCGCTCGCGCGATGGTCGGTTGGCCCGGTTTGCTACTCGCGTTGGACTCGATGCTGCGTCGCTCGCACACGATGCGGCGAGTGCGTGGCGAAGCTGGCGCAACAGACCACGCCCAGGCTTATCGCGCACGCCCTTAGCGCGGGGCGCGTACCGGTCGCAGTCTTTCGATGAGCTTGCCGGCTATACGGGCGTTGAGAAACACCGCAAAGTGGCCCGGCGCTTTGGTTTCAGCGATCCCTTCTACCAATGCCATCAGGCCGCACGCTCGCCCTACGTCGTCGTCGACGGACGCACGCTCATCAACTTCTCCGCCTACGACTATCTCGGCCTCAATGGCCATCCGGCGGTCGCCGCCGCTGCGAAAGCAGCGATCGACGAGTACGGCACTTCCGTCTCGGCGAGCCGCATCGTCGCCGGAGATATCGGACTTCACCGCGAGCTCGAGGCGGCACTCGCCGCGCACTACGGCACGGAGGCCGCGCTTGCATTCGTGAGCGGTCACGCAACGAACGTCTCCACCATCGCCGCCATCACCGAGCCCGGAGATCTCATCCTCCACGATGAGTTCGCGCACAACAGCATCATCGTAGGTGCGCGGCTTTCCGGCGCCACCACCATTCCTTTCCGCCATAACAATCTTGCTTCGCTGCGCGCGTTGCTGGAGTGCGAACGCCCCCGCCATCGGAACGCACTGATCGTGGTGGAAGGGCTCTATTCGATGGATGGTGACACGCCGGATCTGCGCGGCCTCATCGCGCTCAAGCAGCACTACGGCGCGTGGCTCATGGTGGACGAAGCCCATGCCTTCGGTGTGCTCGGCGCAACGGGCCGGGGGATTGCCGAGGCCGCGGGAGTGGATCCGCGTGCGGTCGACATATGGATGGGCACCCTCAGCAAAGCGCTTGCATCATGCGGCGGATACATCTGCGGCTCGCACGCGCTCATCGAACTGCTGCGGTTTCGCGCACCCGGGCAAGTCTACTCCGTCGGCATGTCGCCCCCGCTTGCGGCCGCCGCGCTGGCCGCGCTGAAGCTGGCGCACGCCGAGCCGCACCGCGTTCAGCGCCTTCAGGAGAACGGACGCCATTTCCTCAGCCGGGCGCATCAGCTGGGTCTCAATACCGCAACATGCGAGGGATTTTCGGTCTGCCCCGTCATGGTCGGTGACATTGTCCGCGCGGGCCGAATGACCGATCGCATGCTGAAACGGGGTATCTACGTCCTGCCTATCATCTATCCTGCCGTGCCGCTGAAGGCGGCGCGCCTGCGCTTCTTCCTCACGGCCGCGCATACGCAGGAGCATATCGATGAAGCCCTGCACATCACGGCCGAAGAGCTTGCGCGGCTTAACTAGGCGCGTCGGGCTCATAGCGGCCGTGCGCTCAATCATTCGGCATGCTCCCCGTGTTGCATGGCGGTGACCGAGATCAGCGCAATGCTCGCGGCCTATTTCAAACGCCGTTAGAGTTGCCTCCATAAGCTCTAAGCTGCCGAACACGAACGCGTCCGCTTTGGGAAGCTCGAAGCCATGGGCAAGACCACGGTGAGCACCACCATCAAATGTTGCGGTATCGCGATCGCGCCTGGAGCCATTGCGCTCGCTGCTTTGCTCGTTTTGCCGACGGTATCCTTTGCGGTCAGCCCGTCCCCCGCCAGCAGCGCTCTGGGCGAGGCACTCTTCCGGGACCGTTGCGCGAGCTGTCACGGCACAGACGGAAAGGGCGGCGGCCCTGACGCCTCCACACTCTCGATCCAGCCGCCCGACCTCACGACCCTCACGCAGCGCGCCGGCGGCACGTTTCCCGCGCCGCGCATCGTCGAGATCATCACCTATGGCGGTAACATCGCGGCGCACGGAACGGGCCCGATGCCGATCTGGGGCAAGATATTCAGCGACGAAGGCGGACGCGGAAGGGCCGGTGCCGCGACCTCGCGCCAGAACGTCGTGGCGCTGAAACGCTACCTCGAGACCATCCAGAAATAGACGTGGCTCGCCTATGTGCGGGCACACCGCGTCCGCGCTCCATTCCGGTCGCGGACAGGAAAGTTATTCATCTGCTGTGAAAAAACCGGGCCTCCGTGTGCACAACACCGCTCCGCAACAATGGATGCGGGCCTGTCCATGTTAGCCGTCGCTCGTTGCGTAGCCCGCGTAGAGGGGAATGAATAATCGAGCGAGGGAGTACGTGGCTTTGAAGAAGCTTTCTTTGGCGGTTGCAGCAATCACCGCCCTTGTCACCATGACGCCGGCACAGGCCCAGGTGAACAATCCATGGAACGGACTTTATGTCGGTCTGCACGGCGGCTACGGCTGGCAGGATCTCAAAGGCACGTTCGACAATGCGGGCATCGGGGCCAACCTTTCGGGGATTGATCTCAACGGCGCCATCATCGGCGGCCAGCTCGGCTACAACTGGCAAAGCGGAGGATTCCTCCTCGGCGTCGAGTTCGATGCTTCGACGCTGGCTGGCGGCGGCGAGAGCGTGGGTTTTCCCACTCTTCCCAATTCCTCGGTGCTGTCCGGTGACATGAGCTATCTCAGCAGCATCCGGGCACGCCTCGGCTGGGCCATCAACAACTGGCTGCTGTACGGCACGGTCGGTTGGGGGTTTGCCGAATACAAGTTTACCGAGAACGTCCCCGACCTCGGCTTCGAGGACAGGGTACGCCTCCACGACTCCGGTGTCGTTTATGGCGGCGGCGTCGAATGGATGGTGCTCTATGGCGTGTCGCTGCGCGCGGAGTACCTGCGCTACGACATCGGCGCCAGCTCAGCGCTTCCGCTCGGCTTCCCGAGCGTCGATCCCGGCGATCGCGTTGCGTTCGACAACATCGACGTCGCACGTGCGGCATTGAACATCAAACTGAGCAACTAATCTCAACACGGCAGGGCAGCGGTGAACGGCATTCACACAATGCCTTTCCCCGCCCCTTCCGCAACTTCTAATATCTGTTGCAGCGAATGCGGGCCTGTCCGTAAATTGTCCGCAAGCAGAAAGCCTGTACGCGTGTTTCACTCAACCCGAAGGAGTGAAACCCGATGAGAAGCGTACTTGCATTTGCGACCGCCACAGCAATCGCACTTGGTGCGCTCACTATTGCAGCCAGCGCAGAAACAAATTCGGCCGAGCGCATGCAAAAGGCGCCGACGAAACGAATGGGCGATGAAGGCAAGCTGCCGGCCACCGAGAAAATGGGCAAGAAGCTTCCCGACATGACGGGGCCACGGAGCGCGACGTCGCCGGCACCAGGCAAGGGG